>JBMFWX010000040.1:0-17843 GCA_049964855.1 Acidimicrobiales bacterium | reverse complement strand
GCGGTGGTCGGGATCTTCACGGTGATGAGGGGCCAGTCCTTCGCCGGCCACGCGCTGACCGACGTGGCGACCGCGGGCGGTGCCGGCGCGTTCCTGGCCGGCGTCGCACCCCTGGTGGGCTTCGTGGGCGGCGGCGTGCTGGGGGCGGGCGCCATGGACGCGATCGGGGTGCAGCGGGTCAAGGGCCGCGACATCGCCACCGGCGTGGTGCTCGGCGCGGCCATGGGCCTGGCGGCGCTCTTCCTCTTCCTCTCCGCGCGCAGCAGCTCGGCGACCGGGACCACCCAGCTGGTTCTCTTCGGCTCGATCTTCACCGTGAGCCCGTCCACCCTCCCGGAAGTGTCGTGGCTGAGTGGCGCCGTGCTGGCCACGCTGGCGGTCGTGGCGCGCCCGCTGCTGCTGAGCTCGCTCAGCGTCGAGCTGGCGGCGGCTCGCGGCGTGCGCCTGCGGGCGGTGGGCCTGATCTTCATGGTGGTGCTGGCGGTCGCGGTCGGCATGTCGGCCATCGTCATCGGCGCGATCCTCTCGACCGCCCTGCTGATCGGCCCGCCCGCGAGCGCGCTGCGCGTCGCGCGGCGCGTCGGCCGCGCGGTCGCCCTGGCGGCGGGGCTGGGCGTCTTGGCCACCTGGGTCGGTGTGCTGTTCGCCTACGACAGCTACTACTGGTTCCCCTCGCACCGCAGCCTGCCCGTCAGCTTCTTCGTGGTCGCCGCGATCGTGGTCGAGTACCTCGTCGCCAGCGCTCTGCGACGCCGCACCCGGCCGGCGTCGGTCGCGCCCCCCGAGCCCGAGGGGTGGACCTAGTGTTCTCCAGTTTCATGACCAACGCCTGGATCAGCGGAACCATCGTGGCGATGCTGGCCGGGGCGGTCGGGTTCTTCGTGGTCCTGCGTGGTGCGTCCTTCGCGGCCCACGCCATCCCCAACGGAGCCTTCGCCGGTGCTGCGGGAGCGTACCTAGTGGGCGTCAGCCCGCTGGTGGGCTTGGTCTCATTCGCTCTGCTCTCGGCCCTCGGGATCGGGGTGACCAGCCGACGCACGCGCAACGACGTCGCGACCGCCCTGTCGCTGG
This sequence comes from Acidimicrobiales bacterium, assembly GCA_049964855.1. Lineage (GTDB taxonomy): Bacteria > Actinomycetota > Acidimicrobiia > Acidimicrobiales > RAAP-2 > RAAP-2. The sequence goes on along the minus strand of JBMFWX010000040.1, from coordinate 16,772 downwards.
TCGCGATGCTGGCCCTGGGCGCAGCGTTCCTTTCGGTGAGCCTGATCTACGAGCCGACGATCAACGCCCTGCTCTTTGGCGAGATCCTCGGCGTCTCGAGCAGCCAGCTGGCGCCGGTGCTGATCCTCGGTGTGGTCAGCGTCGCGGTGCTGGGGTGGTTCTACCGCCCCCTCGTGTTCACGTCGGTGGCGCCCGAGCTCGCGCGGGCGCGCGGGGTCAACGCCACCGTGGTGGACGTGGCGTTCCTGGTGGTCGTGGCGCTGGCCACCGCGCTGACCGTGCCGGTGGTCGGGGCCCTGCTCACTTTCTCGCTCATGATCGGACCGCCGGCCGCCGCGAGGATCCTGGTGGCGCGCCCGGGCTGGGCGGTGGCGGGCTCGGTGGGCCTCTCCCTGGTGACCGTCTGGGTGTCGATCGCCGCGTCCTACGCCTTCAACCTGCCCATCGGGTTCTTCGTGGGGGCCCTGGGCGCCGTCTTCTACCTCGGCGCGCGCGTGGTCGCGCGACGCCGGGTCGCCCGCCCGGCTACGTAACCTACAGGGCGTGGACCCGGTGCGTCTGGTCGGCGCCTGTCACTTCCCGGCGACGGGCGCGGTGGACCTCGCGGTCTCGGGCGGACCGGACTCACTCGGGCTCCTGCTGCTGGCGCGCGAGGCGGGGCTGGCGGCGCGCGTGCACCACGTCGACCACCACGCCCGGCCCGCCAGTACCGACGACGCGCGATTCGTGCGCGAACTGTGCGCGACGCTCGCGGTGCCCTGCGAGGTGCACGACGTGCGCGTCGCGCCGGGACCCAACTTCGAGGCGCGAGCCCGCGCGGCGCGCCGCGCGGCCCTGCCGGCCACGGCACTCACCGGCCACACGATGGACGACGTGGCCGAGACGATCGTGCTCAACCTGTTGCGCGGGGCCGGGTTGGACGGACTCTCCCCGATGATCGGCGACCCGACCAAACCGCTGGTGGACCTGCGCCGCGCCGATCTGCACGCCTACGTCGCCGCCTCGGGGCTGGTGGCCCGTCACGACGAGACGAACGACAGCCCGCACCACCTGCGCAACCGGGTTCGCCACGAGGTGCTGCCCCTGCTGGGCGCAGTGAGCGGCCGCGACGTGGTGCCGGTCCTGGCGCGTCAGGCCGGCCTGGCGCACGACGAGCGGCGCTGGCTCGACGAGTTGGTCGGTTCCGACGACCGGCCCCTCGGTGACGTGGACTGTCGCGAGCTGCGCGCGTGGCCGGTGGCCCGCCTGCGGCGCTGGCTGCGCCGGCGCCTCGCGTCGCCCGACCGGGGCGACGGCTCGCACCCGCCGTCCTTCGACGAGATCGAGCGCGTGATCGCGGTGGTGCGCGGCGAGAGTGCCGCTACTGAGATCGCCGGGGGCCGGCGCGTCGCGCGTCGCGCGCAGCGACTCCGGGTGCAGTAGCGCCACCGGCGAGGCACCACGGCCCGCACCACGGCCCGCACCACGGCCCGCACCACGGCCCGCACCACTACCTGGACCTCGAGCGCGACCACTACGCTGACCAGACATGGACAGCGATCGTTCGCCCGGCGTGACGGGGCACTGGGCGGCCCCCGACCTGGGCGAGTTGGTGGTCTCCGCGCAGGACGTGCGCGAGAAGGTGCGCGAGCTGGGTGCGCAGATTACCCGGGACTACGCCACCCACCCGCCGCTCCTGGTGTGCGTGCTGAAGGGCGCGGTCAACTTCGTGTCGGACCTGATGCGCGCCATCGCCCTGCCGGTCGAGGTGGACTTCATGGCGGTGTCCTCCTACGGCGCCGCGACCAAGACGAGCGGCGTGGTGCGCATCGTGAAGGACCTCGACGTCGACCTGGTGGACCGCGACGTGCTGATCGTCGAGGACGTCGTCGACTCGGGGCTGACCCTGCACTACCTGCGCCAGTACCTGGGAGCGCGCAACCCGCGCAGCCTCGAGGTGTGCGCGTTGCTGCTCAAGGCGGGGGAGCAGCGCGTCGAGCAGGACCTCAAGTACGTCGGCTTCACGATCCCCTCGGACTTCGTCGTGGGCTACGGCCTGGACGTGAACGAGCGCTACCGCAACCTCGACGCGATCTACACGTTCGTCGGGGAGGTCTAGGTGGTCGATCGAGAGCGGGTTCAGGCCCTGGTGCGCGAGTTGCTCGACGCCATCGGCGAGGATCCGGACCGCGAGGGCCTCGTGGACACGCCGCGCCGGGTGGCCGAGATGTACGTCGAGCTCTTCGAGGGGCTCGAGGTGGACCCCGGGGCGCACCTGCGGGTCACCTTCGAGTCCGACCACGACGAGATGGTGATGGTGCGCGACATCCCCTTCACGACGCTGTGCGAGCACCACCTGGTGCCCTTCACCGGCGTGGCTCACGTGGCCTACCTGCCCGGCCCGCAGGGGCGCGTCACCGGTCTGTCGAAGATGGCGCGCCTCGTGGAGGGCTACGCACGGCGCCTCCAGGTCCAGGAGCGCATGACGACCGAGATCGTCGAGGCCATGGAGCGCGAGTTGCACCCCAAGGGCACGATCGTGGTGCTCGAAGCGGAGCACTTCTGCATGTCGATGCGCGGTGTGAAGAAGGAGGGCACCACCACGGTCACCTCGGCGGTGCGCGGCGTCTTTCGCGATGACCCGCTCTACCGGGCCGAGGCGCTGCAGTACATCCACCAGCGACGGTCGACGTGGCGCTGAGCCCGGGGGTGATGGGCGTCATCAACGTGACGCCCGACTCCTTCTTTCCTGACTCGCGTGTCACGACCGCCGCCGCGGCGGTCGCTCGGGGCCGCGCGTTCTTCGAGGCGGGCTGCGACGTGGTCGACGTGGGGGGCGAGTCGACGCGCCCGGGCGCGTCGCCGGTGCGCGCGTCGGACGAGGTGGGGCGGGTGCGCTCGGTCATCGAGGAGCTGGCGAGCATCGGGCCGGTGTCGGTGGACACCCAGAAGGAGAGCGTCGCGCGCGCGGCGGTAGACGCGGGCGCCACGGTGATCAACGACGTGTCGGGCACGCTGGTCGAGCTGGCCGGGGAACTCGGGGTGGGCTACGTCGCCATGCACCGGCGCGGTGTGCGCATCGCCCCGGACGAGCAGCCGGTCTACGGCGACGTCGTCGGCGAGGTACGCGAGTACCTGCGCGCGGCCGCCGAGCGGGCCCGGGCCGCGGCGGTCGACCCGCTGTGGCTGGACCCCGGTATCGGCTTCAACAAGGGCGTCGCCCACAACCTGGCGCTGCTGGGTAGTTGCGCGACGCTGGCCGAGCTCGCGCGCGAGTACGGGGCGGGCCTGCTCATCGGCACCAGCCGCAAGCGCTTCCTGGCCCACCTGGGCCGCGAGGTCCTCGACGTGGATCAGCGCCTCGAGGGCTCGCTCGCCACCGCGGCGTGGGCCCTGGTCAACGGCGCGACCATGGTGCGAGTGCACGACGTGACCGTCGCGGTGCAGCTGCGCGACCTGCTCGCGCGCCCCCTCGACGAGGTCGCCTCGTGAAGGGTCGATGGGCGTCGGGCATCGAGCCGCGAGGCTTCACGTGGGTCTATCGGGGGATCCTGGCGGTCTCGGAGCGCCCCGGGGGCTCGACCACCGTGCACCGGCGCGTGCGCCGCGACGAGGAGTTGCTGTGGCTCGCGCACCAGGGGTTCACGAGGGTGATCTCGATCCTGCCCGACATGCAGAACGTCGCCGCCTATCTCGAGCACGGGCTCGACGTGCGCCACTACGCGCTGCGCGGCGGTCCCCAGCAGCGCGAGGTGCTGGCGTCGTGCTACCGGGACCTCGCCGACTCCATGGCCCGCAACGTCACCGTGCTGCTGCACGGGGACGACGTGTCCGACCGCCTGCTCGGGGTCGTGGCCGGGTACCTGGTGTGGTCCGGCCGCGTGGAGACCGCGCCGGCGTCGCTGGCTCTGGTCGAGCGCCTCTTTCGGCGTTCGGTGGGCCCCGACGGCCGCACGGTGCTGCTCGACCTGCCCGAGGTGCCGCCGTGGACGTGATCGAGGTTCGCGGACTGCGCTGCTCGTGCGTGGTCGGCGCGCTGGCGCACGAGCGCGAGACGCGCCAGCCCCTCGAGTTCGACGTGGACCTGGAGCGGCCCTTCGCCGCGGCGGCGCGCGACGACGACCTGGCGGCCACGACGAACTACGCGAGGGTCACGGCCCTCGTGGTGGACGTGGCGACCGAGGGCCGCTTCGTGCTGCTCGAGACCTTGGCCCAGCGCGTCGGCGCGCGCCTGCTCGAGCTGGACCCCGCTATCGAGGCGGTCGTGGTCGCGGTGCGCAAGCTGCGCCCGCCGGTCGAAGAGGACGTCGCCACGGTCGGGGTCCGATGTCGAGTGACGCGCGCGTGACGCGTCGGGCGTACCTGTCGCTCGGCTCGAACCTGGGGGAGCGCGGCGCGTGCCTGGCGACCGGCGTCGCGATGGTCGCCGACGGTGACCCGTCGCGCACGTCGCTCGTCTACGAGACCGAGCCGGTGGGCGGCGTCGTCCAGGACGACTTCTGGAACCTGGTGCTCGAGGTCCGGACCGCGGCGTCGCCGCGCGAGCTCCTGGAACGCGCGCGCGCGGCGGAGCGGACCTGCGGACGCACGCGCGAGGTGCGCTGGGGCCCGCGCACGCTCGACGTCGACGTGCTGCTGGTCGGTGACCTGGTCAGCGACGACCCCGAGATCCTGGTACCGCACCCGCGCCTCTGGGAGCGCGCCTTCGTGCTGGTGCCCCTGCGCGAGCTGGCTCCCGACCTGGTCAGCGAGGCGCAGGTGCGAGCCGCTGTCGGACGCGTCGCGCCCCTGGGTACACTGGAGTCAGTGCGGTAGTACCGAACGGCACCCCTGGTGGGCCGGAACGGAGACTCTCATGAACATCACCATCGTCGGCGCGGGTCGCGCGGGCAGCGCCTTCACACTGGCCCTCGCGCGCGCCGGGCACCGGGTCACCCTGGTTCACCACGACGACGCCATCCCCCTCGAGGACGCGCAGGTCGTGCTGCTGTGCGTGCCCGACGGTGAGGTCGCCGCGACGGCGGCGGGCCTGGCGCCGTCGGCGTCGCGCGTCGTGGCCCACGTGGCGGGGTCGTTGACGCTCGCGGCGCTGGCGGGCCACCCCCGCGTCGCGTCGCTGCACCCGCTGGTGCCCCTGCCGACGGGTGAGCGCGGCGCCTCGCGACTGGTGGGCGCCACGTACTGCATCGCGGGCGACCCCGTCGCCGCGGACCTGGTGGCGTCGCTCGGCGGGCGGACGCTCACCTTGGCCGACGACCAGCGCGCCCTCTACCACGCCACCGCGGCGGTGGCGGCCAACCACCTGGTGGCCCTGATGGCCCAGGTACGCGATCTGGCCGAGGCGGCCGGGCTGGACCTGGACGACTTCCTCCCGCTGGCCCGCCTGGCCCTGGCCGACGTGGCCGAGCTCGGACCAACGGCGGCGCTGACCGGACCGGCCTCGCGCGGGGACGTGGCCACGATCGACGCGCACCTGGCGGCCATGCCCGCGGCGCAGCGGGCGACCTACGTCGCGCTGGCGCGCGCGGCCTTCGACGTCGCCGAGCGCCAGCGGGCGCGCACCCCTGCGTGAGGTCGATCTCGTCGATCGACGAGTGGCGGGCCTACTGCGAGGAGGTGCGCCGCACCGGCGGCCGCGTCGGCCTGGTGCCGACGATGGGCGCGCTGCACGAGGGCCACGCGTCGCTCTTCGAGCGCGCGCGACGCGACGGCACCGTGGTGGTGGCGACGATCTTCGTCAATCCGCGGCAGTTCAACGACGACGGCGACCTGCGCTCCTACCCGCGCACGCCACGTGATGATCGGGCGATGGCCCGTCGCCACGGGGTCGACTGCCTGGTGGAGCCGCGCCTGGACGAGATGTGGCCGGACTACCCGCGACCGACCGCCACCACGGTGAGCGTGCGCGGCGTCGCCGACGGCTTCGAGGGCGCCGGGCGTCCGGGGCACTTCGACGGCGTGGCCAGCGTCGTGGCGAAGCTGCTGGCGATCACCGGGCCCTGCACGGCGTACTTCGGGGAGAAGGACTTCCAGCAGGTCGCCGTGGTGCGCGCGATGGTGCGCGACCTCGGCTTCGCGGCGACCGTGGTGGCGTGCCCCATCGTGCGCGAGCCCGACGGGCTGGCCCTGTCGAGCCGTAACCGCCGCTTGAGCCCGCAGGGTCGCGAGCGCGCGACCGCTCTGTCGCGAGCGCTGACCCGAGCCGCGCGCGAGCCGGCGCCGGCGAGCGAGGTCCGCGCGACGCTGCGCGCGACGCTGGAGGAGGCCGGCGTGGCGGTCGCCTACGCCGACGTCGTCGATCCGGTGCGCGTCACCCCCTCGGGCGACGACGAGTCGGGCGAGCGTCGCGCGCTGGTGGCGGGCATAATCGACGGCGTGCGACTGATCGACAACGGGCCGGTCACGCTCGTGGCGCGGGAGGCCTGATGCTGCTGGCGATCGACGTGGGCAACACCGAGACCGTGATCGGGCTCTTCGGGTCGGCGGGCCCCGAGCAGCCCGACGCCATGGGCTTCGCCAGGGCGGTGGACGAGCGGGGCCTGGCGTTCCACTGGCGCCTGTCCACCGTTCCCGAGCGTACGCCCGACGAGCACGCGATGGTGCTCACCCAGTTGTTGGACCTCGAGGGCCTCGACCTGCGCACGACGGTGCGGGCCATGGCGATCTCCTCGTCGGTGCCGACGGTGACGACCCAACTGCGGCGCATGGCCCACCGGTGGTTCGCCAACCTCGATGTCACGGTGTTGGGGCCCGGCACCAAGTCGGGTATGGCCATCCTCTACGACAACCCCCGCGAGGTCGGGGCCGACCGGATCGCCAACTCGGTGGGCGCCTACGACCTGTACCCCGGCGCCTCGATCGTGGTGGACCTGGGCACGGCGACCACCTTCGACGTCATCAGCGCGCGCGGCGAGTACCTGGGCGGCGCCATCGCCCCGGGGGTGGCGATCTCCCTCGAGGCGCTCTTCACCCACGCCTCGGCGCTGCGCTCGGTGGAACTGGTGCGCCCGCGCTCGGTGATCGGGCGCTCCACGGTCGAGTCGATCCAGTCCGGCGTGCTCTACGGGTTCGCGGCGCAGGTCGACGGCATCGTCGAGCGCATCCGCGAGGAGCTGGGCCCCTCGACGGTGATCGCGACCGGAGGGCTGGCGGGGCTGATCGCGCCGCACACGCGGCACGTCGAGCACGTGGAGCCGTGGCTCACCCTGCACGGATTGCGTATCGTGCATGGACGCAACCATTCGGGAGACGATCTGTGAGCACGCCCTACTCCTTCGCCCACGGCGCCTACGCGCGCGACGTGCGCGCCACGTTCGACCACCTCGAGGCCGGCGAGGAGTCGGGGTCGTCCGTGAGCGTGGCGGGTCGGGTGATGCTGCTGCGCACCCAGGGCCGCGTGGCGTTCGCGACGATGCGCGACTCCACGGGGGAGGTGCAGCTGTTCGCCCAGAGCTCGGCGACCGAGGACTTCGAGGGGTTCACCCACCTGCACCTCGGCGACTGGGTGGGCGTCATCGGCGAGGTCGTGCGCACGCGGCGCGGCGAGTTGTCGGTGAAGGTGGGGTCCTGGACTCGCCTGGCCGAGGCCCGGCGCAACTTCGGGGACAAGTGGGCGGGGATCGCCGACTACGACGTGCGCTACCGCCACCGCGAGGTCGATCTGTGGGCCAACGAGCGATCGCGCACGTCCCTGGCGCTGCGCAGCGCGGTGCTGCGCGCGCTGCGCGAGCGGTGCTGGGCGGGGGGCTTCATGGAGGTCGAGACCCCGATGTTGAATCCCATCGCCACCGGGGCCGCCGCGCGCCCCTTCGTGACGCATCACAACGCCCTCGACAGTGAGTTCTACCTGCGCATCGCCCCCGAGCTCTGGCTCAAGCGCTTGGTGGTGGGCGGCTTCGAGCGCGTCTTCGAGCTCGGACGGGTCTTTCGCAACGAGGGCGTGAGCCCGCGCCACAACCCGGAGTTCACGTCGCTGGAGCTCTACAGCGCCTACTGGGACTACGAGGACATGATGGCCTTCACCGAGGAGCTCGTGGCGGGGGTGGTGCAGGACGTGCTCGGCACCACGACCCTGACCTACCAGGGACGGCCGCTGCCGATGGCGCCGCCGTGGCCGCGCCGTTCGATGGCCGATCTGGCGAGCGAGGCCGTGGGGGAGTCGGTCTCGGTGCACACTCCGCGCGAGCGTCTGGCAGCGCTGCTGGAGGAGCGCGGCGTGGTGGCGCCGCCGGCGTGGGGACCGGGACGGTGCCTGGCCGAGCTGTTCGAGTGCGCGGCGGAGTCCGCGCTGTGGGAGCCGGTCTTCGTGACCGACCACCCCGTCGAGGTCTCGCCATTGGCGCGGCGCCACCGTGGCGATCCGGAGCTGACGGAGCGATTCGAGTCCTACGTGGCCGGCTGGGAGCTCTCCAACGGGTTCAGCGAGCTGAACGATCCGGTGGAGCAGCGGGCGCGCTTCGAGCAGCAGGCCGCGCTGGGCGCCGCCGGCGACGACGAGGCGATGAGCGTCGACGAGAACTACCTCGCCGCCCTCGACTGGGGGCTGCCGCCGACGGCGGGCCTCGGCGTGGGGGTCGACCGGCTCGCGATGATCGTCGCCGACGAGTCCAACATTCGCGAGGTGATCGCCTTCCCCACGCTTAAGCCGCTGCGCGACGAGGTGGGCGGAGCCTAGGAGGCGGGCAGGTCGTCGAGCAGCGACGTGATCAGCGCGCTGAAGCCCGCGCGCAGGCCCGGGTCGGGCAGCACGTCCAGGGCCCCGTAGGCCAGGTCGAGGAAGCGTCGCGCGGCCCCGACGGTCTCGCCGACCGCGTTCGTGGCCACGACGAGTTTGCGCGCCCGCTCGCGGTCCTCGTCGCCCAGAACGCGGCCGAGGAGGCCGCGTAGTTCGTCACCCACCGCCGGGTCGCGCAGCGCGTAGAGGGTGGGCAGGTTGTAGATGCCTTCGGCGAGGTCCTGTCCCGCGGGCTTGCCCAACTGGTTCTCGATCGCGACGACGTCCAGGATGTCGTCGCGCAGCTGGTAGACCATGCCGAAGCACCGGCCGAACTCGCTCAGCGCCTCGGTCTGGGCGTCGTCGAGGCCGGCGGTGATCGCCCCGATGCGGCAGCTCGAGGCCATCAACGACGCGGTCTTGCCCTCGATGGCCTCGAAGTAGTCCTGCTCGGTGCGCGCGGTGGAGAACGCGGTGCGCACCTCGCTCGCCTGCCCGCGCGTCAGCCAGGCCAAGGTGTGGGCGAGCAGCCGGGCGGACTCGACTCCCAGGTCGGCGGCGATACCGGCGGAACGCGCCATCAGGTAGTCGCCCGCGACGATCGCCACGAGGTTGCCGTAGCGGGCGTTGACGCTGTCCACGTTGCGGCGCACCATGGCCTCGTCCATGACGTCGTCGTGGTAGAGCGAGGCCAGGTGCATGAGCTCCACCGCGACGCCGCCCATCAGGTCGTCGGTCGTCGCGGGCCGGGCGCCGCTGGTCGCCGCGGCGATCGCCAGCGTCGGCCGCAGGCGCTTGCCGCCGGCGTAGATCAGGTGGGTGGTGACCGCGTCGAGGTAGTCGTCGCCGATCACCACCGAGTCCGCGAGCAGGGTCTCGAGTCGAGCCAGGTCGGCCTCGACCGTGGGCAGGCGCAGGAACTCGAGCGGATTCACGTACACACCTTAGAGGAGGAGGCTCTGGGGACTCGGGGGTGGGGGCGATAGCGGCCGACGTACCGGTACACTGCTACTAGTCAGCCGAAAAGGGATGAGAGTTGTTCGAACGATTTACAGACCGTGCCCGACGAGTCCTGGTACTCGCTCAGGAGGAGGCCCGTGACCTGAATCACGCGTTCATTGGCACCGAGCACATCCTGCTCGGGCTGATTCGCGAGGGCGAAGGGGTCGCGGCCAAGGCTCTCGACGCCCTGGGCGTCACCTACGACGTCGTGCGCGAGAAGGTGGAGGAGGCCATCGGCACCAACACCAACCCGTCGCCCGGCTCGCCCCCCTTCACGCCTCGGGCGAAGAAAGTGCTGGAACTGTCGCTGCGCGAGGCCCTGCAGTTGGGCCACTCCTACATCGGCACCGAGCACATGCTGCTCGGGCTGGTGCGCGAGGGTGACGGCGTCGCGGCCCAGGTGCTGAACGACCTGGGCGCGGACATGGCGCGGGTGCGCGCGCAGGTCATCCAGATGATGTCGGGCCAGGGCACCAAGGAGACCGGCTCGGCGGTGTCGTCGGGCGGGCCCAAGGGCGACGCCGACGCGTCGGGTGGGTCGGCGGTGCTCGACCAGTTCGGCCGCAACCTCACCCAGTACGCCCGTGAGGGCAAGTTGGACCCGCTGGTGGGCCGCGAGAAGGAAGTCGAGCGCGTGATGCAGGTCCTGTCGCGGCGCACCAAGAACAACCCGGTGCTCATCGGCGAGCCCGGCGTCGGCAAGACCGCCATCGTGGAGGGCCTGGCCCAGCGGATCGTGGCCAACCAGGTTCCGGTCACGCTGGCCGACAAGCAGCTCTACACGCTGGACCTCGGCGCGCTGGTGGCCGGCAGCCGCTACCGCGGCGACTTCGAGGAGCGCCTGAAGAAAGTGCTGAAGGAGATCCGCACGCGCGGCGACATCATCTTGTTCATCGACGAGATCCACACGCTCGTCGGGGCCGGCGCCGCGGAGGGCGCCATCGACGCCGCCTCGATCCTCAAGCCGATGCTGGCTCGGGGCGAGTTGCAGACCGTGGGTGCGACGACCATCGACGAGTACCGCAAGCACATCGAGAAGGACGCGGCGCTGGAGCGCCGCTTCCAGCCGGTCAAGGTCGAGCAGCCCTCGGTGGCCATGACCATCGAGATCCTGAAGGGCCTGCGCGAGGTCTACGAGGAGTTCCACGCCGTCAAGATCACCGACCAGGCGCTGGTCGCCGCCGCCAACCTGGCCGACCGCTACATCGCCGACCGCTTCCTGCCCGACAAGGCCATCGACCTCATCGACGAGGCGGGGAGCCGCCTGCGCATCCGGCGAATGGATGCGCCGCCCGCCGCGGTGAAGATCGACGAGGACCTCGCACGCGTACGCGCCGACAAGGAGAGCGCGATGGACAGCGGCGCCCTCGAGCAGGCCAAGGCCCTCGAGGAGCACGAGCGCGAGCTGGTGGCCAAGAAGGAGGCCCTGGACGTGACGGTGGCCGCCTCGGGCGGCAGCACGTTCGACCTGGTCGACGAGGAGACGATCGCCGAGGTGTTGGCCAACTGGACCGGCATCCCGGTCTACCGGCTCACCGAGGAGGAGACGTCCAAGCTGTTGCGCATGGAGGACGAGCTCCACAAGCGCATCATCGGCCAGGACGAGGCCATCATCGCGCTGAGCCGCGCCATCCGGCGCACCCGCGCGGGTCTCAAGGACCCCAAGCGGCCCGGCGGGTCGTTCATCTTCCTGGGCCCCACCGGCGTCGGCAAGACCGAGTTGGCCAAGACGCTGGCGGAGTTCCTGTTCGACGACGAGGACGCCCTGATCCAGCTCGACATGAGCGAGTACATGGAGAAGCACTCGGTGAGTCGCCTGGTGGGATCGCCCCCCGGCTACGTCGGCTACGACGAGGGCGGACAGCTGACCGAGGCGGTGCGGCGCAAGCCCTTCTCCGTGGTCCTCTTCGACGAGGTGGAGAAGGCCCACCCCGACGTGTTCAACACGCTGCTGCAGATCCTGGAGGACGGTCGCCTGACCGACGCGCAGGGCCGCGCGGTCGACTTCAAGAACACCATCTTGATCATGACCTCGAACCTCGGCACGGCGGACCTGCGCCGCGCCGCGATCGGCTTCGGCAAGGGATCGGACGTCCTGACCCACGAGCGCATGAAGGAGAAGGTCAACCAGGCGCTGAAGGCGCACTTCCGCCCGGAGTTCCTCAACCGCATCGACGACACGATCGTGTTCCACGAGTTGACTCGCGCCGAGGTGATCCTGATCGCCGACCTGTTCGTCGCGCGGCTGCGCGAGCAGCTGGCGGTACAGGGGCTCGGCCTGGAGCTGTCGGCGAGCGCGCAGAACTTTCTCGCGGAGAAGGGCTACGACCCCGAACTCGGGGCGCGGCCGCTGCGCCGGGCCATCCAGCAGTACGTCGAGGACGTGCTCAGCGAGAAGATCCTCTTCAAGGAGTTCCGAGTGGGCCAGACCATCGTGGTGGACACCGCGGAGGGTGACGACGGCACGTATCTCACCTTCGAGGGGGTCGAGGGCCTTCCGCCATCGGTGGACTTCGAGGACCTGACGCCGAACCGGTGACACAGCGGCCGCCTAGGGTGGCCGGCGTGAAGAGCAAGGACGTCCACGTCTGCCGATCCTGCGGGACGACGGCATTGCGTTGGGCGGGGCGCTGCCCGGGGTGCGGCGAGTGGAACTCGCTTGAGGTCCGGCACGGGGTGGAGGTCGCTCTGGCGGTCGAGGAGTTGCGCGACGTCGACGTGTCGGCGGACCCCCCGACGCCCAGCGGGGTGGGCGAGTTCGATCGCGTGCTGGGCGGCGGCCTGGTGCCCGGCTCGACGACCCTGCTCTTCGGCGAGCCCGGGGTCGGCAAGTCCACCTTGGCCCTGAGCGTGCTGTGCGCCGTCGCCGCGGCCGGTCACGACGCGCTGCTCATCGCCAGCGAGGAGTCGACGGCCCAGGTCGCCCGTCGGGCGCGGCGTCTGGGCCCAGTGCCCGCGGGGCTGGGTCTCATCGCCACCACCGACGTCGACGAGGCCGTGGCGGTCCTGGCCCACCGGCCGCGCGTCGCGGTCGTGGACTCGGTCTCGGCGTTGAGCGACGAGGGTCTGACGACGGCGCCGGGTTCCGTGCCGCAGGTTCGCCAAGCCGCGGAGCGGCTGTGCCGGGTGGCCAAGTCCACCGGCACCGCCCTGATCCTGGTGGGTCACGTGACCAAGGACGGCGAGCTTGCGGGTCCCCGGGCGCTCGAGCACCTCGTGGACACCGTGGTGCGCGTCGAGGGGGACCGCCACGGCTCGCTGCGCCTCCTGCGCGCCCTGAAGCACCGCTTCGGGCCCACCGACGAGGTGGGACTGCTGGAGATGGTGGCGGGGGGCCTGCGCGAGCCGCTCGACGACGCCCTGGGGCGCCGGGCGGCGCTGGAGGTGCCCGGCGTCGTGGGGACGGTGACCTTGGACGGATCGCGGTCGTTCGTCGTCGAGGTGCAGGCGCTGGTGGCCGCGCCGACCGGCACGGCGCGCCGGGTGGCCCACCTGGTCTCCTCCCAGCGCCTCTCGTTGCTGCTCGCGGTCCTCGACGCGCGGTGCGCGGTGGCGACGGGGAGCCTGGACGTGTTCGCGAGCACCGCCGGGGGACTCGCGGCCACCGAGCCCGGCGTCGACGCGGCCCTGGCCCTCGCGGTGGCCTCGGTCGTCGCGGGCTTCGCCGTGTCGCGTTCACTGGTGGTGGTTGGCGAGGTGGGGCTGGCGGGCGAGCTGCGCGCCGTCGTGGGCCTCACTCGTCGCGTGCGCGAGGCGCGTCGCGTCGGAGCGACCCTGGTGATCGCGCCGGCCGAGGGCGACCTCGACGAGGTGGTCGGCATCGACGTCGTGCGCTGCGGGTCGCTGATCGAGGTGCTCGAGGCGGCGCGCTCCGCTTCTAATTGAGCGAAATCTGGTAGACTATCTAGTCCCCCGGAATGCTCCGGAGCAGAGGAGATTCGACTGAATGGCTGCTCGCAAGTACAAAAAAGGTGATCGTCTCGTGTACCCCCACCACGGGGCGTGCACCGTCGAAAAGATAGAGAAGATGACGGCTTTTGACGTGAAGCAGGACTATCTGAAGCTCAAGGTTGCCTACACCGACCTGGTCCTGATGGTGCCGGTCGCCAACGCCGAGTCGGTGGGACTGCGCGACGTGATCAACGACGAGGAGGTCGAGGAGGTGTTCGCGGTGCTGCGCAAGAAGGAGGCCCGCATGCCGACCAACTGGTCGCGGCGCTTCAAGAACCACTCCGAGAAGCTGCGGTCGGGCGACATCTACCAGGTCGCCGAAGTCGTGCGCAACCTCTCCATCCGTGACAAGGACAAGGGCCTGTCCGCGGGCGAGAAGCGGATGCTGACGCGCGCCCGTCAGATCCTGGTGTCGGAGTTGACCTTCGCGCTCAACGTCGACACCGAGGCGGCCGAGCAGAAGCTCGCCTCGGTCCTGCCTTAGCCGTGCGCGTGGCCGCCGTCGTCGTGGCCGGCGGCCGGGGAGAGCGCTTCGGCGGCCCTAAGCAGTTCGCGCCCCTCGACGGGACCTCGGTGTCCGCGCACAGTGTGCGCGCCGCGCGCTCCGTGGCGCCCTTCGTGGTGCTCGTCGTGCCCGATCTCTACGCCGGCGACGGCGAGGGGGCGGACGTCGTGGTGACGGGTGGGGCGACGCGCACCGAGTCGGTGCGCGCCGGACTTGAAGTCCTGGACGAGGTGGACATCGTGGTGGTGCACGACGCGGCTCGTCCGTGGGCGACCCGGGCGCTCTTCGAGTCGGTGGTCGCTGCGGTCGAGGCCGGGGCGGATGCGGCGGTACCGGGGCTCTCGATCACCGACACGGTGAAGCGCGTCGGCGTCGAGGGCTCGGTGACCGTGGTGCGAGCGACTGAGGAGCGCGATGAGCTCGTCACCGTGCAGACGCCGCAGGCCTTTCGCTACGCGACGCTGGTGAGCGCCCACGCGGCGGGGCAGCCCGCCACCGACGACGCGACCTTGGTCGAACGACTGGGCGGGCGGGTCGTGGTGGTGCCCGGCGACGAGGCCAACGTCAAGATCACACGGCCGGCGGACTTGGGCGTTGCGGACGCGGCGGGAGGCGGCGCGTGAGGATCGGACAGGGCGTCGACGTGCACCGGCGCAGTGATGACCCGCAGCGCGAGCTGTGGCTCGGCCTGGTGCGGATCCCGGGAGAACCTGGACTTGAGGGCCACTCCGACGCCGACGTGGCGACGCACGCGCTGTGCGACGCGCTGCTCGGCGCCGCGGGCCTCGGCGACCTCGGACGCCGGTTCCCCGACAACGATCCCTCCACGACGGGCATCGCCTCCTCGCGCCTCCTCGCCTCGACAGTGTCGATGGTGCACGAGGCGGGATGGCGAGCGGTCTCGGCCGATGTGACGATTATCGCGGAGCGGCCGCGCCTGAGCCCCTTCATGGACGCGATGAGCGCGGCACTGTCCGCAGCGGTCGGGGCGCCGGTGTCGGTGAAGGCGACGACCACTGAGGGCCTAGGGGCCCTCGGGCGCGTGGAGGGGATCGGGGCGCTCGCCGTGGCGCTGGTGGAGGAGCGAGCATGAGTGGTCCACGGCCCTCGAGGCGTCCGGGCAGTCGATTCGCCGCGGCGTCGGGCCCGACACGTCGGGGAGCGCCGCCGCGAGCGGCGGCAGGTCGCCCGCGCGGCGATCGGAGTGACGGTCTTGGAGGTGAGCAAGTCGAGGGTCGCCATGCGGTGCTCGAGTTGCTGCGTGCGCAGCGCCGGCCGGTGCAGCGGGTGTTGTTGGCCGACGCGCAGGATCCCGCCGACATCCTGGATGAGATCGAACGAGAGGCACGGCGCCAGCACGTGCCCGTGCAGGTGGTCTCGATGGCCCGCCTGGACCGCGAGGCGCGCACCGAAGGCCACCAGGGCGTGATGGCGATCGCGCGACGGATACCGACCGTCACCCTGGATGAGTTGCTTGAGGTCGACAATCCCTTCCTTCTCGTGGGCGATGGTGTGACGGACCCGAGGAATCTCGGTGCGATGCTGCGAAGCGTCGAAGGCGCTGGCGTCACGGGCGTGGTCCTGCCACGTCATCGGGCCTCGCGTATCTCGCCCACTGTGACCAAGACCGCGGCGGGCGCGATCGAGTACCTGACGTTTAGCGACGTGGGCGGAATTCCATCCGCGATCGATCAGATGAATCGGGCGGGCATCCTTACCGTCGGGCTGGCCGGCGAGTCCACCGCGTCGCTCTATGACCTGGACCTGCGTGACACGCCGATGGCGCTCGTCGTGGGGGGCGAGGAGAAGGGTCTCAGCAGTCTCGTGCGCAAGCGCTGTGCCGCGGTCGTCGCCATTCCTCAGAGGGGACACATCAGTTCGCTGAACGCCGGTGTCGCCGTCTCGATCGCGGCCTTCGAGGTCGCTCGACAGCGAGCATTGCCTCCACGCGGATAGCGCGGACGCCTGACAGGGCGACCGGACGGTTCCGAAACAATATTTGTTTGGGGTCAACTGATCCGCAACTGAATCGACAGTTGTGATAGCGATTGACAGGTCTGAATAGCTATTGGAGAATTTCGACGATCACATTCTCAGGGTCGCATTATCGCAACCCCTGTGATTAAAAAAAGAGGGTGAACCGTACTACCTTCTCTTTTTAGTGATGGCCACCTACTAGTTAGACGATCATCTTAGTACATATATTCAGCAGTAATAATTGAATAATCAGAGTGGGGGTTCTGGTGAGCGGCGCTATCGATGGATGTGAGACTGGTTTTAATTATCGACGAATACTGAGTCTAATAAATCGACTAGTCGTTCCAATAATAGTAATTCTAGTGACATCTACCGTCTTAATATCAACGGCTGGAGCAACTGGTATAACGGTTACATTCTCGGAGAATGATAACGTCAACGATATAGTCGGGACGTACCAGGTCATGTCCTCTCCGTCTGACCTGACGCTTTTCTCGAACTTGTCTCCACAGTTTAGTAACCCAGGTTACGTTTTCAATGACTGGAATACCAAGGCCGACGGAAGCGGCGTCAGTTACTCTAACGGTGAACTATGTTCATCTGCTACTGACTTATATCTTTACGCGCAATGGATTGAGAACTCAG
>JBMFWX010000039.1:0-18393 GCA_049964855.1 Acidimicrobiales bacterium | reverse complement strand
GCCGCGTGCGCCACCTCGAGGACCTCGGCCACCGACGCGCGCAGCTCGTCGAGGCCGGCGGCGTGCACGGTGACGTAGACGCCCAGTCGCACCAGGGCGCGACCCGCCGCGACCTGGACCTCGCGCTGCGCGAGCCGTCCCGCGTCCGAGGCCGACCGGGCGCTCTCGCGAAAGCCCGCGCCCCGCGAGATCGCCGCGTCACTGCGGCTGCGGTGCACCGCGCGCTCGGTCAGGTGCCGCGCCCGGGTCGACTCCACGATCGCGACGTGCACCGTGATCCCCACCCGCGACGGCGTCCAAGCCAGGCGGTCCAGGACCGCCGCGTCGCGCGCCGCCGTGAAGTCGCGGATGCGCAGGACGCGCACGACCTCGTAGGGGGCGCGCAGGTAGCACCAGCGCTCGAGCAGCCAGGTGCGCTCGGCGACCACCGCCCCGACGAACCACGCGATGAGCGCGTCACGCGGACGAAAGGTCGCCGGCGCCGCGCCGGCGCCGCGCACCGCCAACAGGGTCACCAGCTCGTCCCCGTCGCGACGGACGTGCCACGAGACGTGCTGGTCGGGCGGCGCCAGGGCCAGCGAGTCGACGAGGTTCCCCAACGCCCGCACGAGCGAGGCCCCCTCGCCCGACAGGTCGAGCCGCCCGCGGTGCTCGAGCTCGAAGCCGCGCACGACCGCCGTGGCCCGCGCACTGGTCACGCTCACCCCGGCGCGCTCGCCGGCCGCGTTCGCGACGTGCTCCACGGCCACGGCGATCCAGCGCGAGCGCGTCAGGTAGGACGCCGCCGCGACCGTCCACTGGGCGACGCTGCGGGCGTCGTCGGCCGGCAGCGCCCCCACCAGCAGCGCCACGCCAGCGGCCACCTCCCACCCCGGCGTCCCCGGGCGCAGCAGGGCGTCGCCGACCACCCCCACGCCCGCCAGGGCGAGCAGCACGCGATGGCGCGCGAGTCCCGCCCACGAGACGACGGCATTCGCGGAGCCCAGCCGCGGGGCCTCACTCATCGAAGTGCCAGCCCACCACCGGGCCGCCCTCGTCGGAGTAGTGCACCACGTGGCCGCCGCGCAGCTGCGGCGTGCCCACCGGCGGCGCGGGCGGCTCGCCGTCGGTGGGGGGCATCGGCGCCTCGGGCACGCCCGGCCACATAGTCAGACCCAGGTCCTCGGGCGCCTCGTAAGGAGCCGGGACGACGTCGGGCGCCAGGGACCGCACGGCTCGACCGACCGGCGAGGACGGGACCCGCGCCGCCGCGCGCGCGGCGCGCTGGCGCAGACCGTCGAGGTGGTGCAGGGCCGACTGCTCCACGAAGGGCATCACCCGCAGCAGCACGTACGGCGACGTCACCGCCAGGGCCAGCGTGACCGCACCCGTGACCAGCTGGGTGGCCGAGGATCCGCGCAACTCGTCGAGGCCCAGGGCCAGCGCCACGACGATCAGAAACTTGGTCGACGCCACGGCGGCGAACGTCTCGGCGAGGCGCCAGCCCAGTCGCCGCGTCGCGGGGAGGGGGGCGAGCGCCGCCGCGACCGGCACCAGGACCAGCAGCAGCGTCAGGATCACCGTGCGCACGATCAGCTCGCACCACAACAGCCAACACCCCACCACCACCCCACCGGCCAGGAGCAGGATCCCGAACCCCGGGGTGGAGGTGGGCAGTCGAGCGAAGACGCGGGCCAACTGGGTCGCGTGCTCCGCGTCGGTCGTGGCCGCCACCCGCGAGAGCTGGTCGACTGCGCGCAGAGCCAGCACCGCGATCGACGGGGCGGCAACGATTGCCACCACGCTCGCCGGCACGACGCCGAAGTAGACGCGCCACAGCGACGACGCGTCGCCGTGACGCACCGCCTGCAGCGTGGCGACCATCAAGCCGGCCAGCATCACCAGCGGCGCCACCCCCACGAGGACGCCGTACTCCTGGCGCGCGGCACTCGCCACGATCGTCGGATCGGACGCGGAGGCCAGCACGTGTCCGGCCGCGGCGAGGAGCCAGGACACGCTGGCCGTGATCCAGGCGGTCACCCCGCCGAAGACATCCCCGACCGTGGCGCGCGCCAGGGTCGTCGCGGCGCAGCCGACGGGGGACGCGAGGCAGAGCCACGACCCCATCAGTGGACCTTCCCCCCGGCCGAGAAGAAGAAGTTGATGACGTGGGGTGCGGCGCCGATCAGCACGGCGGCCAGCAGGGAGGTCGCCACCGCTCGACGTCCCGACATCGACTGGTGCATGTTCTGGGTGTGGCTGCCAATCGCCCATAGCGCCGCGCCCAGCAGGAACGCCGCCAGAGTCGCCAGCAGGGCCCACGAGGCGATCCCGTCGGTGAACTGCTGGAGGGCCTGGTAGCCGGGCAGCGCGCTCGGCGACGGATTGAGTTGCACGCCAGCCATGTACATAGGGTCTCCCTTGATCGTGTGGGCACCCAACGGTCGGCGTCGCCGGGCGCGCGGCGCGGGTCTGCGAGAATGAAGCGTGCCCCTCGCCGCCGTCAACCTCGTGTCCCAGTGGCCCCCCGCCGCGCTCTACGGAGCCCTCGCCGGCGCGCTCGTCGTCGGCCTCCTCCTGGGCTTCCTCGTCTCTCGCGTACGCGACCACCGGGCGATCGCCCAGCGACTCAGCGCGCTGGGCGCACGCCTAGGCGTGGAGGTGCCCCGCGACAACGGGCGCGTCGAGACGGCTCTGGCGTACCTCGAGGAGGTGACCAGCGAGGCCACCACGGCCGTCAGCGAGTCCAGCGCCGAGGCGATCCGCCTACGGCGGTCCCTCGACAGCCTGCCGCTGGGCCTCGTGCTGTGCGACGAGAGCGGCGACGTCATCCTTCGCAACGCCCAGGCGGAGCAGCTCATGGCCAGCCGCTACGGCGACGCCATCGCCGCCCAGGCGGTGACCGACATCCTGGCCGACGGCTGGTCGAACGGC
Source organism: Acidimicrobiales bacterium (assembly GCA_049964855.1). Lineage (GTDB taxonomy): Bacteria > Actinomycetota > Acidimicrobiia > Acidimicrobiales > RAAP-2 > RAAP-2. The sequence goes on along the minus strand of JBMFWX010000039.1, from coordinate 15,480 downwards.
GTGGCCGAGCGCACCCTCGATCTCTACGGCCCACCGCGGCGCACGCTCACCGTGCGAGCCACCGTCATCGACGACGGGCGCCGACCCCTCGGCGTGCTGGCCGTGATCGAGAACGTGTCCGAGCGACGCCGACTCGAGGACATCCGCCGCGACTTCATCGCCAACGTCAGCCACGAGCTCAAGACCCCCATCGGCGCGCTCGGGCTGCTCGCCGAGACCCTGCAGGTCGAGCGCGACCCGGCGATCGCCCAGCGCCTCGCCGAGCGCATCAACGCCGAGGCCTACCGCGTGAACCGCATCATCGAGGACCTCCTGGACCTGTCGCGCATCGAGAACGAGGGCTCCCCCTCGCGCGAGCCGATCCCGGCCACCCTCTTCGTCGCCGAGGCCATCGAGCGGATCCGCACCGCCGCCGAGCAGCACGACGTGGGCCTCGAGTTCCGCGAGCCCGAGCTCGCCCACGTGGTCGTGGGCGACCGCCGCCAGCTGGTGTCCGCCGTGCACGCCCTGCTCGAGAACGCCGTGGTCTACTCCGCGCCCGGCGACGTCGTGCGGGTCAGCATCGAGCGGGGCGAGGCGACCACGACCGAGGCGGGCGAGGTCGTCGGTCCCGTCGTGCGGGTCATCGTGCGCGACGAGGGGATCGGCATCCCGAGCAAGGACCTCGAGCGGATCTTCGAGCGCTTCTACCGGGTGGATCCGGGCCGGGCGCGCGAGACCGGGGGGACCGGGCTCGGGCTGAGTATCGTGCGTCACGTGGCCCAGAACCATGGCGGCACCGTGATCGTCGACTCCCGCGAGGGCGAGGGGTCGACCTTCATCCTCGAGCTACCGGTCAATCACCCGTGAGCAAGCACGCCGACGCGGGACGCCGCACCCGGGTGCTGGTGGTGGAGGACGAGGAGTCCTTCGTCGACGCCCTGACGATCGGGCTGCAGCGCGAGGGATTCGACGTCACCGCGGCCCGCGACGGCCTGGACGCGCTCAGCGCCTTCCAACCCGGCGAGTTCGACGTCGTGCTGCTCGACCTGATGCTGCCGCGCCTCTCGGGGCTCGACGTCCTGCACTCTCTGCGCGAGGTCAGCGACGTGCCGATCATCATCGTGAGCGCCAAGGGCGAGGAGGTCGACATGGTGCTCCTGCTCGAGATCGGCGCCGACGACTACGTCACCAAGCCCTACCGGCTGCGCGAGCTGGTGGCGCGCATCCGTGCGGTGCTGCGCCGCCGCGAGGGGCGCGACCACGACGACGTCGACGACGAGTCGGTGATCGAGCGCGGCCCGATTCGCCTCGACGTCGACGCCCGACGCTGCTTCGTCGCCGGCGCCGAGGTGAAGCTGCGCAAGAAGGAGTTCGCGCTGCTGCACCTCCTGCTCGAGAACCCGGGTCGGGTGCTGACGCGCGAGGTGCTCATCGATCGCGTGTGGGGGAGCGACTACGTGGGCGACACCAAGACCCTCGACGTCCACATCAAGCGGCTGCGCGGGCTGATCGAGCGAAACCCCAAGGCGCCCGAGTTCATCACCACGGTACGCGGCGTCGGCTACCGCTTCGAGACTACGACGCCAGCCGGCTGATCCGCGTCGCCCCGCCGAGGTACGGACCAAGGACCTCCGGCAGCACCACCGAGCCGTCGCTCTGGCGTCCGGTCTCGACCAGCGCGGCCCAAATGCGCGGCCACGCCAGCGCCGAGCCGTTCACCGTGTGCACCAGCGCCACCGATCCGTCGCCACGGCGCAAGCGCACGTTGGCCCGCCGAGCCTGGAAGTCGCCGAACCAGCTGACCGAGGACACCTCGAGCCAGCGATCGACCCCGGGGCTGTAGACCTCAAGATCCCACGTGCGCTTCGACGAGGTGCCCAGATCACCCGCGCACAGGTCGAGGACGCGATACGTCAGTCCCAGCGCGCGAACGATCCCCTCGGCGCGCGCCAGCACCTCGAGGTGCATCGCGGGCGCCTGGTCCGGGGCGCAGTAGGCGAAGAGCTCCACCTTGTCGAACTCGTGCACCCGCAGCACGCCTCGCGTGTCGCGTCCCGCGGCGCCGGCCTCGCGCCGGAAGCACGCGGTCTGGGCAGTGAGGCGCATCGGCAGGCGCGCCTCGTCGATGATCTCGCCGCGCATCATCGACGTGAGCGGGACCTCCGCCGTGGGGATCGCCCACAGGCCGTCGCGCTCGATGGCGTACATGTCGTCGGCCGACTTAGGCAGGTGGCCCGTCGAGCGCATCGTCTCGGTCAGGGCGAAGGTGGGAGGACGGATCTCCTCGAAGTCCTCCAGGTGCCGATCGAGCGCGAAGCTGCCCAGGGCCCGCAGCAGGCGCGCCCCCGGACCGCGAAACAGCGGGAACATCGACCCGGCGAGCTTGACGCCGGTCTCGAGGTCGAGGATCCCGAGCTCCGCGCCGACCTCCCAGTGGGGCACCCGCTGGTGCTCGGCGTAGGTCGGCTGCGCGGCGCCCTCGTCGAGGCCGACCCACCACCGGCGCAACTCGACGTTGCCCGTCTCGTCGTCGCCGTCGGGCGCCTCGGGGGAGGGCAGGTTCGGCAGTTGCAGCAGCCGATCACGGAGGTCGCCACCGACCAGCTCGGTGGCCGCCGCGCTGGCCCGCTCGCGGTCGCCGACGCGGCGGCTCTCGTCCGTGAGGCGCGCCGCGCTCTCGTCGTCGCCCGCGCGACGCGCCTCGCCCACGCGACGCGACAGGTCCTTGACCTGGGCGCGCAGCCGCTCCGTCTCGGCCAGCAGCCGACGGTGCTCCACGTCCAGGGCCACGATCTCGTCGACGGTGGCCGGGGCCACGCCGCGACGGCCCAGCGCCGCCGCCACCACCTCGGGCTCGCGGCGCAACTGGACCAGATCGATCATGCGCTCAGCCTACCGAGGGCTCACGAGGCGGCGAAGCGTCTAGTTTCGATGCGTGAGTAGCGCCGTCGCCGTCGAGCACCTTCGGGTGTCCTTCGGCGACCTGGTCGCGGTGGACGACGTGAGCCTGCACGCCGACTACGGCGAGGTCGTCGCCCTGCTGGGCCCCAACGGGGCGGGCAAGACCACGGCGGTCGAGACGCTGCTCGGGTTCCGCGCACCGGACGCCGGAGTGGTGCGACTCCACGGGCTCGACCCGCGGCGCGATCACCGCGAGGTCGTCACGCGTACCGGAGCACTCCTGCAGCGCGGCGGCGTCTGGTTCCCCATGACCCCCCGTCAAGCCCTCGAGCTCACCGCCACCTACTACGACGCACCACGCGCGCCCGACGAGCTGCTGGCCCTGCTCGACCTGGAGCGCTGCGCCCGCACGCCGTGGCGGCGCCTGAGTGGCGGCGAGCAGCAGCGCACGCTGCTGGCCCTGGCCCTGTTGGGCCGTCCCCGGGTGCTGGTCCTGGACGAGCCCACCACGGCCGTCGACCCCGAGGGTCGCCAAGTGATCCGCGCGCTGATCGGCGCCGAGCGCGACCGCGGCTGCGCCCTGCTCATCACCACCCACGAGCTGGACGAGGCGGAACGGGTCGCCGACCGCCTGGTCATCATGCAACGCGGCCGCGTCATCGCGTCGGGCACGCTGGACGACCTGGCGGGCGAGCCCGAGCTGATCGTCGAGGTGGCGAGCCCGCTCGACCCCGTCGAACTCGGACGGCGCCTCTCGTGTCGCGTCGACCTCGACGGGCCGCTGCGCCTGCGCTGCGCCACCGCGGCGACGCCCGAGCGCCTCGCCGCGATGCACGCCTACCTCGGCGAGGCGGGAGTGGCGCTCGTGGCGCTGCGCACCCGCGCGTCGCTCGAGGAGCGCTACCTCGCCCTGATCGTGGACGAGCGCGCGGAGGGTCGCGCGTGAGGGCCTGGTGGGCGCAGACCCTCGCCGAGGTTCGCATGACCGTCCGTCGCGGCGAGACGCTGCTGCTCACCATCGCCATCCCCGTCGGCCTCCTGGTGTTCTTCGCGCTGGTGCGCGTCACCGCGACGCCCACCACGCACCGCGTCGACTTCATCGCCCCGGGGATCCTCGCACTCTGCGTGCTGTCGACCTCGATGGTGGCACTGTCGATCGCCACCGGCTTCGAGCGGTCCTTTGGCGTCCTGCGACGGCTGTACGTCACGCCCCTCGGCCAGCGGCGCCTGATCGGCGCCAAGGTGGCCGCGGTGCTGGTGACCGAGTTCCTCCAGGTCGTGATCCTCTCGGCGGTGGCACTACTCCTGGGCTGGCGCCCCCACGGAGGGGCCGTGGGCGCCGCGGCAGTGATCGCCGTGATGGTCCTGGGCTCGGCGGGGCTCGCGGGCATCGGCCTCGCCCTGGCGGGCCGGCTGCGCGCCGAGGTGAACCTCGCCGCAACCAACGGCCTCTACCTCGTCCTGCTCCTGCTCTCGGGGATCGTCCTGCCCACGTCGACGCTGCCGTCGGGCCTCGCCCGACTCATGGTGGCGCTGCCCTCGGGCGCACTCGCCGAGGCGCTGCACCGCATCCTCGGCTCGGGAATCGGGCCCTCGGGGTCCGACTGGCTCTCGCTGGCGGCCTGGGCGGTGGCCGCTCCCCTGCTCGCCGCCCGGTCCTTCCGCTACGACTGACGCCCCGCGGCGACCAGCGCCCGGACGCCGCGCGCGAGCTCGGAGACCGGGATCGCACCGAAGTGGACACCGGTGACGACGCCGCGCGCGTTCACGAAGACCGTCTCGGGCAGGGTGACGAAGTGGAAGACCTGGCTGGTGACCACGCCGTTGGCGTCGAAGCCCACCGGGAAGGTCACGTGGTCGCGGGCCACGAACTGGCGGGCGGCGGCGCGCTGATCGTTGGCGTCCACGCCGATCACGCGCACAGGCGCCACCCGGTGGTCGCGCAGGTAGCGCGCCACCGCCGGCATCTCGCCCTGGCACGGGCCGCACCAGGACGCGAAGAAGATCAGGATCGCCGGGTGGTGGTGTCGCCAGGGGGGCGTGATCGTCCCGCCCTCGAGCCCCGGCAGTGTGAAGGGGGCCACCCGCGCGCCGACCAGGGCGGGCGGGGCGGTCGTCGACGACGTGGACGACGGTGACCCCCCCGTCAGGACCGAGACCACCACGATGGCGATCACCGCGAGCAGCGTGCCCAGGCCCAGCGAGACGAACATCATCGGCGAGGGCCGCCGACGAGGGGGACTACCGGTATCGGACAAGGACGTCCACCGCCATCGCGACGAAGAGTGCGGTCAGGTAGGTGATCGAGAAGTGGAAGAGCCGCATCGCCTGGGCCACGTCGGCCGTGCCACTGCGGGCGTGGCGGTAGAGGCGCAGGGCGTAGAAGGTGAACCAGGCTCCCAACACGGTCGAGGACACCGCGTAGATCCACCCCAGGTGAGCGCTCGGTCCGATCAGGACCGTCAGCGCCCACATCAGCACCGTGTACACCAGGATCTCGAAGGTGGTGCGCCGTAGGGAGGTCACCACCGGCATCATCGGCACGTTCGCGGCCTCGTAGTCGTCGCGGTAGCGCACGGCGAGCGCCCAGAAGTGGGGTGGCGTCCAGATGAAGATGACCAGGAAGAGCAGCACCGGCGTCCAGGTCAGGGAGTTGGTGACGGCGGCCCAGCCGACCAGAACCGGGACGGCGCCCGCGGCACCGCCGATGACGATGTTCTGCTTGCTGCGCCGCTTCAGCCACAGCGTGTAGACGAAGACGTAGAACGCCGTGGCCGACAGCGCCAGCCACGCCGACAGCTGGTTGACCCAGATCGCCAGCACCGCGTAGGCCGCGAGCTCCAGGCCCACCGCGAAGATCGTGGCGGCGCGCGGTGACATCACCCCGGTCACCAGGGGCCGGTGCTTCGTTCGCTCCATGATGGCGTCGATGTCGCGATCGATCACCATGTTGAAGGCGTTGGCCCCGGCCGCGGCCAACGTCCCGCCCACCAGCGTCGTCACCACCAGCCCGAGGCTCGGCACGCCCCGCGCCGCCACGATCATGGTCGGGATCGTCGTCACGAGCAGCAACTCGATGATCCGCGGCTTGGTGAGCGCCACGTACCCGCGCACCACGTCGAGTCGGGCGCGCGGTACCGTGACCGAAAGTGTCATACGGCGCAGTCTACGAGCCGCGAATTACCTAGGCTACGGAGGTGCCTCACTCCCCGCGCCGTACGGTCTCGGTCCCCGCGTTTCGCTGGTTCGCCTTCGCCACCTTCCTCTCGCTCATCGTGATCGTCCTGACCGGGGCCGCCGTGCGCCTGACCGGGTCGGGCCTGGGCTGCCCGGACTGGCCGACCTGCTACCACCACCGGATCACCGGCTCGTGGAGCATCCACCCCCTGATCGAGTACGCGAATCGGATGGTGACCCTCGCCCTGATCCTGGTCATCGGCGCCACCTTCCTCGCCGCGCTGGCTCGACGGGTCTACCGGCGCGACCTGGTGGTGCTGTCGGCCCTGCTCATCGCCGGCGTGGTGGCCAACGCGGTCCTCGGCGCCTTCGTCGTCTACTCCAAGCTCAACCCCTGGCTGGTGTCGAGCCACATGCTGCTCTCCCTCGCGATGGTGGTCCTCGGCGCAGTGCTCTACCACCGCTCGAAGTACGTCTACGGACCCGGTACCCGCTGCGACGTCCGTGATCCCCACTTCCGTCTCGTCGCGCGCCTCCTCTGGGTCCCCTTCGTGGTTCTACTGATCGCCGGCACGGCCGCCACGGGGTCGGGCCCCCACGCCGGCAACGCCCAGGGGCAGCTCGTGGCGCGACGACTCCCCTTCCCCTTCGTGGACGCCGTGTGGGTGCACTCGGTCGCCGCGATGCTCTTCGTGGGGATCGTCGTCGGCCTGCTGTTCGCCATCTGGCACTCCAGCGCCCCCCAGCCGTTGCAGCTCGGCGTGCGACGCCTGGTGCTCATCTCACTCGTCCAGGCGGCGATCGGCGTCTCGCAGTACCTCACGCACGTGCCGCCGGTGCTGGTCGAGCTGCACGTCGCCGGGGCGGTGTCGCTCACCATCGGCGTCACCCAGTTCCACTTGCGCCAGAGCGCGCACGACCGCGAGCCCGGTACTAGAAAGGGAATGGGAGTGGTAGCAGTACCGGTCACGGAGGCCGTGGGGCTTTAGGCCCTAGTAGCCCCCGCGCCGGTGTGGCACACTGGGCGGCATGAGTCGGGCGAGCCCGACTCTGAAAGTGAGAGATCTATGGGAGTGTTTTCATTTCTCGCGGCGCTCGTGCCGCTCAATAACTACGGCCACTTCATCCACTGGCACTGGTTGTACGTCAGCTACGCCAACTTCATCGTGATCTGTCTCATGGTGATCACCTTCGTGGCCGCCCTGCTGCTGCCCTTCCCGGGCCGCAACCGCCGAAAGGAGAACCGGTGAGCACCACCGAAATCGAACGCCAGTGGACGACCCGCCTGCGCCACCGCGCCGCGGGCAAGCTGCCCCCCGAGAAGCTGCTGCCCGACACCCAGCCCAGTTACGTCTCGTCGTGGATCTACGTGTTCGGCGTGGCGACCCTCTCGTCGCTGATCCTGGTGATCGTCACCGGCTGCCTGCTGGCGCTACGCGGGCCCTCGTGGTGGCACGGCTCGTACATCGGCCACTTCGTCAACTCGCTGCACCTGTGGAGCGTGGAGGTCTTCTTCTTCGCGATGGTCGTGCACCTGTGGGGCAAGTTCTTCATGGGGGCGTGGCGCGGGGGGCGCACGGCCACCTGGATGACCGGCGTGGTCACGTTCCTCGCCTCGCTGCTGACGGCTTTCACGGGCTACGTCTCACAGAGCAACTTCGACTCCCAGTGGATCTCGACCCAGGCGAAGGACGGCATCAACGCCACCGGCGGCGGGGCCTACTTCAACGTGCTCAACATGGGCCAGATGCTGATGTGGCACATCGTGCTGCTGCCGCTGGCCGCCATCGTCCTGACCGCCCTGCACGTGATCCTGGTTCGCGTGAAGGGCGTCGTGCCGCCGTACGCCGACGACACCGCCACCGCCACCGCCACCGCCACCGAAGGAGCGACCAAGTGAGCACCACGCGATTTCGACCCGACGTCGACGCCCCGGAGTACAAGGGGGGTTACAGCCCCTACGACATCCTGAAGGAGGGCACCATCGCGATCGTGGTGATCGGCATCCTGGTGGTGCTGCTCGCCGTGGTGTTTGGCTCCCCCGACGAGCCGGCGATCACGATCAAGAAGTGGTCCAACGCCGCGCCGATCGACTTCGCCACGACCGCACTGAGCGAGCTCAACGGCACGTCGATCTCGGCCTCCTACGGGGCGCCCTACAACCACAACGGTCCCGGCCAGCAGTTGGGGCCGCTCGCCATAGCCCGGTGGGTAGGGGTGCGCATCCCGATCAACTCGGCCGACGACTTCGTGATCGACCCGCTGCAGTCCCAGCCCAACAACCCGGTGCTCAAGACGAGCCTCACCACGTGGGAGACGGCCTCGGCGAGCACCCGGTCGACCTGGGTCGCCAACTACACCAAGGTCGCGGGTCACATGACCTTCACCAACGGCAACGTCGTGGTACCCGCGACCAACGCCGGACCGGTGCCGGTGATGATCAACGACCTCACCCACATGGCGCGCACCGGGGCCCTCGACACGGCGCTGCTCTCGGGCAACGGCTTCTACACCACGGACTACACCAAGCCCCTGCTCTTCATCGCGGACGGGAGCTACCTGGGGACCCTGGCCCAGAAGCAGCACATGCTCGGCAACCAGTGGGGCATGATGAACGAGACGGGCAGCTACCCGGGCCAGCCGTGGCTGTGGCTCTACACCTTCTGGTACCAGGTGCCGCCGATGAACTCGTCGACCAACGGCGACATCGAGGTGTTCGCCATCATGATTGTGCTCACCCTGGTGCTCTTCTTCCTGCCGCTGATCCCGGGGCTGCGGGCAATCCCGCGCAAGGTGAGGCTCTATCGAGTGATCTGGCGCGAGCACTACCGCGACGTCTAACCCCGTACCTCCGCGACGACGCCGCCCCCGACCGCATCCGGTCGGGGGCGGCGTCGTCGCGTGGACGGCTCATCGGCAAGCCCTCGACACCCGACCGACCACGCCCCAGTACGATGGGGCGACGCGTGACGGCGTTGGCCGCGGCGACAGGAGGTGAGCGTGACCGAGCGAACCAGTGACGAGCACGAGGCTGACCACGAGACCGAAGCCGAGGCCGATGAGCGGCTCGCGAATCGTGAGCCCGAGCGCCACATCGCCGACCCCCTCGACGAGTTCGCGCCGGGCGTCGCCGCCTTCCCGTCGGGGCGCGTCGTCGAGGACGTCTCGACGACGGCGACCACGGACGAGGACCTCAGCGAGGAGATGAACGCGCTAGACAGCGTCGGCGACGTCGCCGACGACCTCCTCGACCCTCGCAACCCCCGCCACGCCCAGTGGCTGAAGGACCACGGCCACTCGCAGTAGCGCGGCGCTCGTCGCGACCGGACCCCCTTCCGTTTACCACAGGCGAGTCGGGCGAGTGCACGCTCGCGGTGCCGGTCGCGCGTACCGCGCCAATTCGGTGGAGACGATGGGGATCGAACCCACGACCTCAGGCTTGCAAAGCCCGCGCTCTACCAACTGAGCTACATCCCCGCGAGCGCCATTTTACCAGTGCCTCAGGCGGACGTCGCGACGCCACCCCTCGGCGGGCCGTCGGGACCGCCCCTTCGCAGCGCCCGGCGCGATTGGCGCCAGTCGGCCTCGTTGCGCGTGCGGTACGCCTGGGCGAACTCCGCGATCGCCGAGACGAACCGATCACCCTCCCCGAGGTAGCCCGCGATCAGGTCGCTCGATCCCGAACGCGCGTGCGCGCGAGCCAGAACCCTGGCACACGCCCGGCCGTAGGCCTCGAGTCCCCGACGGTCGAGACGCGCGAGGTCGACCGCCGCCCGATGCGGGTCGAGTCGACGGACATAGAAGCTGCGATCCCTCCCGCCCGCCGGCGCGTCGTACCATCCGAGGAGTTCGTCGGGCGCGGATTCCAGGAGTCGCTGCCCGGCGACCACCCGCTCCCCGGCGGGGCGGCGCTCCTCGACGCCCCGCGCTCGCGTCACGCTCGACGCCACGGCCTCGCGGACCCGCAGCACCAGGGGATCACCCGCGTCGCGGCCGAGCAGCAGCACGACGTAGTCCTCACGACCCACCGACGCGATGCCCACGACCTCGCGCGCCACCTCCACCGGTGTGAACTGGGCGAGGAGCGCACGTCGATCGTCACCGAGCGACGCGGCGTAGCGCGACAGCACGCGCGCCAGCGTCACACGAGCCTCGTCGTCGTCCAGCGCCGTCACGTGTGGCGAGTCCAGCCGGATTCGCGGCTCGCCCCGCCGATAGGCGAGGAGGGACCCGTAGGCCCGCCCCGAGGTGCGCCGCGTCACCGGACCGATCACCTGATCGACGCGGCGCTGCGCCGGCTCGCTGAACAGGGCGAGCAGTCGACGGTCGAGGGGGTCCGCATCGAGTGCCGCGTGCCACATCTCCATGCGGGGTCGCCGGGACAGCCGAGCGATCGTCCGCTGATACTCGCGCGCCGCCGCGCGAGCCACTCGCTCCTGAGCCGCCGCGGCGTATCCGAGGTGATCGGCCGCCACCACGAGCGACGCCGCCAGACGTTTCACGTCCCACTCGAAGGGCCCACGCGCCGTCTCGTCGAAGTCCGCCACGTCGAGAACCCTGCGCCCCGTCGGCGTCGTGATCAAGCTGAAGTTCTCAGCGTGGGCGTCACCGCAGAGCTGAACGTCGATCTCAGTGCTCGGCGCACGCGCCAGGTCGTCACTCATCCGTCCGGCACTGCCGCGCAAGAAGGCCACCGGACTGGCGACGAGCCGCTGGTAGCGGAGACGAACGAGAACCTCGAGACGCCCGTCATCGTCCTCGAGACCGGCGAACGGCGCTTCGTCCTCGGGTCGCAACGCTAGTTGGGCCAGTGCCCGGCGCGGCACCCGGGTGCGCTGGTCCCTCCCCTCACGACGTCGCTGCGTTGGCGCGGGACCGCTCGACCACCTCACGCGACCGACGCTCCCCGAAGAGATCGCACGTGGCGCCAGCGCGGACCCACCCGCAGCACGAGCACGACTACGAGCACCAGATCGTTGACGAAGATCACGGCCGGGAAGAGGACGGCGGCCGTCGTGACGTGCCGCACCGCCAGAAGGGTCAGCGCGGTGTTGGCCACGCCCGAGAGGAACACCAGCCAGGACTCACTGGATGGGTCCATCCACGACTTGCGCAGTGTCGGCAGCCCGGCAATCTGGTCGGCGACCACGAACGCCACCAGCGCGACGGTGGGCTCGTGGACCAGCAGCCAGAATGCGATGCCGAGCAGCGAGAGCGCGCCGCACACCAGGTCGAACGGCGTGACCGCCCAGGCCGACGCCCCGTTGGCGAAGCTCGCGGCGAACACCAGCAGCGGCACCACGCCGAACATCAACGTCATCAGGGCCACCAGCCCCACGTGCTGCTGCACCTCGACCACGAAGGCCAGCACGCCCTCAACACCCCAGAGACCCCACGTCACCCGATGGGGTGCGGTGACACCGCGCAGCGTGTCGCGGATGTACCCTGCGGCACCCAGCAACGACAAGGCCGCCGCTAGGAACACGAAGTGGGAGTTGATCACCCCCCCAGTCTGCCCGTCATAGTGCGGTCAGGTTCGCAATCCTCGCGTTGGCGTTATCCTCCGATGTCGTGGACGCGCAACAATTCCTGGGTCTCGAACGCCGTGACGAGCGCACGTGGCGCTTGACGGTGACCGATCGGCTCATCACACCAGGCCAGTTCCTCTTCGGCGGCTGCGGCTTGGCCGCAGGGCTCGTCGCCCTCGAGGGGGCCAGCGGTCGGCCGACTGTGTGGGCCACCGCCCAGTATCTCTCCTACGCGCCACGTGGCGCTGAGGTCGTGGTCACGACCGACCTCGCCGTGACCGGCGGCCACGTCAGCCAGGCCCGCGCCGTCGCCACCGTCGACTCACGCGAGATCCTGACCATCAACGCGGCGCTGGGGACTGGGACCCTCAGCACACCCGCTCCGTGGACGACCATGCCCGACGTGCCCGACCCGGAGGAGTGCCCGCCGCGCCTGATGCCCCGGGGCCTCGGGACATCGATCTTCGAGCACGTGGAGAGCCGCGTCGCCCTCGGACGAACGTTCGCCGATCTCGATGGCACGTCGGGCGATCCCCACTCCGCCATCTGGGCCCGGGTGCCGGGCCACTTCGACCCGTCTGCCGCCACCCTCGCCATCTTCGGCGACTACGTCTCGGGTGGGGTGAGTCAGCCTCTCGGCCGACGGACGATGGGACGGAGCCTCGACAACACGATTCGCATCGCCACGCTGGAGCCGACGGAGTGGGTACTGTGCGACATCCACATGCACGCCCTGGCCGGCGGCTTCGCCCAGGGCACAGCCTTCCTGTGGAGTCGCAGCGGCACGCTCCTGGCCACGGCCAGCCAGTCGATTGCGGCACGCCTCTGGGACCAGTCCGACCCACCGACGGGTGCGGCGACTGGTGTAGATTAGTACCCCTTGGGGCTATAGCTCAGTCGGTTAGAGCGCGTCACTGATAATGACGAGGTCGTAAGTTCGATTCTTACTAGCCCCACCGCGAGAGTTTCCAACAAATGCGGGAAATCCTTCCGCGTGAACAGTCCCCACAGCCGAACTCGTTTACACGCTCGGCGCGCAGCCGTACCGCGAGTCCCCAACTATCGTGAGAACCGCGTCACGCTACTTGCGCACCACAGACTCCACCGTCTGAGCGAGAATCGCCTGTCCACCCACGCTCGGGTGGACCCCGCAACCCGTCATGGTGCTGCCCGTGTACAGCTGCGTGAGTAGGCCGGCGTTGCACGTGCTGCCCGCGGAGTACTGGGCCGCCTGGCTGAAGGCGGCGTAGCCGTCAGCGATCTCCACATTGAATCCAGCGCCACCCTGATCCATGGCCTGATTGATCGCTTGGCTGCCTGCCGAAGCCAACACATTGGAGTAGTCCGTCGAGTAGTAGTTGACGAGAACGATCTGACCCTTGAAGTGAGCGGTGACACGCAGTCCGTACAGGATGGTGGCCACGTTCTTCTTGACCGTTGCGAGCACGGGCGCCAACTCCGTCGGGGATGCGCACTGGTCCGTCGTGATCTCTTGGCAGACGAAGCCATCATTGGCCCCGATCATCAGCGTGATCAAACTGGTTCGCGGGTGCGCCTTCAAATACTGCAGTGCGTAGGCCATCTGGCTGCCCGTATACGACACGTGCAGCGGGTAGAGCGATCGGTACCCCCCCGCCGCGAGCGTTCCCGTCGTACTGAGGTGATTCTCGCATCCATTACTCTGCGCGCTGGCATTGAGGAAGCTCGACGAGGTCTCACCCGGGCACGAGGCGTTCGCCAAGTGCAGACCGAGAGCGGAGGCTACGTCCTCGGGGAAGCCCACGAAGTTGGCAGCCGAACTGTAGTCAGGGGCGGGCACCGTCGTCGGCTCGCGATAGCCGAAGGAGACCGAGTCACCGAGTGCCAAGTAGTCGGTACCCGGCGTGACGCGCGCGACGCCGGGGAAGTGCCGAGCCGCGGGCGTGCTCGATGCGCTGGCCGAAGTACTGACGAGTACCAGCGACATCACGATCACCGCGCTCGCGCGCCGAGCAACCGACCACATTCGACGATTCATGATCTCCCCCTTGCTACTCACTGCTTCGTAGGCGTCGCGCCCAACGTCCTCCTGGGTTTACCACACCACCGGGACTGAGTAGGCAGCGGCCTGCGCCGCGAGAGCCACATCCAGGCGATGGAAGTCGCGATCCTAAAGCGCGCGACCGACTGCTTCGCGAGGGAAAGCCTCCTCCCACGTTGATGACCCGGCTGGTCGGGAAACTCCGGGACGTTGGATTCTCGGTCCCCCTTCAGCAAACTGTGTGGGTGAAGGAGTAAGGCAAACTCCGTCGGGCACGACGCGCGAAGCCGGCAACAGTGCTCGAGACAGGGACGACCTCGGACCGGATAGGCCCCGACACGTCCCGCCCCTTTGATCAAGTCTCCGTCGCTCGCTCGCCCCACCCTCGTCGTCGACGACGGCGTCGATCGATCTCGCCCGTGGCCGACCCCGACGTCACGAGGGCCATTACTAGTGGGGCAGGGCCAGCGGAACTAGAGAGCGGGTACCTCGCAGCGCATCAGCGGCAGTTCACGACCACTGAGCACACTCGACGCCCGCGTACCCGTGCGTCGCGCTCCCATGGCGAGGTAGAAGCCCTCGGCGTTCGGGTCGGACTCGAGCTCGAGACCCGCGCGATCCCACTCGCGCGCCACGCGGAGCGCCGCGTCCCACAGAGCACGCCCCACGCCGCGAGCGAAGTGCTCCGGCTCGACCCACAGGTCCTCGAGCCAGGCACGCGCCCCCTCGTCGTCCACCACCGCCACGCCGACGGGCCGATCCGTCTCAAAGGCGACAAGGCACACGCGCCGTTCGTCCACCAAGTCGTGCGTCACGGACGTCGCCACGAAGCGAGCCATGAACTCTTCGTCATAGCCCCACGAGGCCTTCGAGCGCACGACGAGCGCCGTCAACTCCCCGAGCAGGGTCCGGGCCTCGTCCTCGTCCAGGCGCCGTACGAACACGCCCTTCGCACTGGCGCCGCCCTCTCGCGCCACGTCGCCGGAGAACCCCTGCGCCTCGACCACGGGACCATCCTCCCCCACGCCAGTACGACGCGCGTCGCATCATTCTACGATACGTACGGTGCTCTCGATGAAGGGCGCCGGGGGAGGGGCTGTGACGACACTGGGCGGACGACCCAACACAGCACTACTGGTCATCGACGTGCAGAAGGGTGTGGTGGCCCAGGCCTACGAACGCGACCGCGTGATCACCAACATCCAGCGGCTCGTGGAACAGGCGCGCCGCCAGGACGTGCCCGTCATCTGGGTACCGCACTCCGACGAGGGACTGGTGCGTGACACGCCGGAGTGGGAGTACGTCGAGGAGCTCGAACGACGCGATGACGAGCCGCTGGTGCACAAGAGCTACGGTGACTCCTTCGAGGCGGCTGATCTCGAGGACCTCCTGGCGCAACGTCGCGTCGGGCGCGTCGTGGTGAGCGGCGCCCAGACCGACGCGTGCATCCGCTCGACCCTGCACGGAGCGCTGGTGCGTGGCTATGACACCGTGCTGGTGGGTGACGCACACACCACCGAGGACTTGAGCGCCTATGGGGCGCCGGGGCCAGACCTGGTCATCGCGCACACCAACCTCTACTGGGACGACCAGAAAGCCCCGGGGCGCCAGGGCTCGACAGTCGTGACCGACGAGGTGGACTTCACGACGCCCACCGCCTGAACAGCGTCGCGGCGCACGCGACGAGCGCGAGCGCCACCTCGCCAATTAAGCGACGCGCCGTGAAACTCGCCGTGCGAAGCGCGAGCGCCACGTCCACGGTGCGTCTCACCGAACTCGAACGGATTGGTAACGATCGACGGTTCCACGCCAGTGAACGCCGTTGCGACCGAGTGATCTTTAGTGAGTCCACTCATGCCGCACTCCTCACGG
>JBMFWX010000038.1:0-18421 GCA_049964855.1 Acidimicrobiales bacterium | reverse complement strand
CGGGGCGAATCGCCTCGTGGGCCTCCTGCGCGTTCTTCACCTTGCGGTCGTAGCGGCGCGGCGCGTCGGTCACGTAGTCGTCGCCGAACATCGCCGCGGCCATCGAGCGCGCCGCGCGCAATGCCTCGTCGGAGAGCGTCGTCGAGTCGGTGCGCATGTAGGTGATCCACCCCTGCTCGTAGAGGCGCTGGGCCGCGCGCATGGTGCGCTCGGGATCGAAGCGCAGCTTGCGGCTGGCCTCGATCTGCAGCGACGAGGTCATGAAGGGGGGCTGGGGGCGCTGCGTGCGTGGCGTCGAGGTCACCGTGGCCACCGTCACCGTGGCCGTCTCGAGGGCGCCGGCGAGGTCCCGGGCCGCCGACTCGCTCAGCACCTGGACCGTGACCGCCGGATCAAGCCGGCCCGTGGCGTCGAAGTTACGCCCGCTGGCCAGTGGCGCGCCGTCCAGCGTCTCGACTGTCGCGTCGAAGTCGGTGCCGGCGTCGAGGGTCGCGGTCACGTCGAACCACGTCGCCGAGCGAAACGCCATCCGCTCGCGCTCGCGCTCGCACACCAGGCGGATGGCCACCGACTGGACGCGGCCCGCGGAGCGAGCCTTGTCGACCGCGCGCCACAGCACCGGCGACACCTCGTAGCCGACCAGGCGGTCGAGGAACCGGCGGCCCTCCTGGGCGTCGACCAGGCGCGTGTCGAGGTCGCGGGTCTCGTGCACCGCCCGCTCGATCGCCGCCGGCGTGATCTCGTGGAAGACCATGCGCTTGACCGGGACCCGGGGGTTGAGGAGCTCCTCGAGGTGCCACGCGATGGCCTCGCCCTCGCGGTCCTCGTCGGTGGCGAGGTACAGCTCGTCCACCTGCTTCAGCGCGGACTTGAGCTCGCTCACCACCTTGCGCCGGTCGCTGGACACCACGTAGACCGGCTTGAAGTGGTCGTCGACGTTGATCCCCAGTCGCGCCCACTTCTCGCCCTTGACCGCTGCGGGGATCTCGGCCGCGCTCTGGGGGAGATCGCGTACGTGGCCCACCGACGCCCGCACGATGTAGTCGGACCCCAACATCGACTGGATACGGGTGGCCTTCGCCACCGACTCCACGATCACCAGTGCTCGGGCCATGCTCACCGCCTCTCAACGCGTTCCGAAGTGGCGCCGTGCGGCCACGAAACTACCGACCTACAAGATAGACAGACTCGCCGGACCGGCGTGCGCGGTCGCGGCGCGCCGGCCGTGGCGCGAGCGAAAACCCGTACGTCGCCCGGGACATCACTCGTCGCCGTGCGGGGCGGCGACGATCTCGTACTGGGGGTTCAGGATCACGGCCTCGCGGCGCAGCGAGGTCACGGTCCCGCGCACCAGTAGCCGGGTGCCCCGCTCGATCCCCGGCACGGCCGAACGCCCCTGGAACACGAGGGTGACCGAGCCGGTGTTGTCGGCGATCACGCAGCGCAGCTCGTGCGAGCCACCCTCGTTGCTGATGGCCATCGCCCGGACCCGGCCCGCGATCTCCGCGAACTCGCGCTGATGCAGCCCGCCGATCGGGGCGGCGCCCGTCGAGCGCTCCGCCAGCTTGACGTCGGCGGCCAGGTGGGCGTCCTCACGCACGCCACCGCGCACGACCTCGTCACTCATGGGCTCTTCGACGTGCTCCCCTTCGATCAGGCGGCTCTGGCCCATCCGGTAGGGGATGATGGTGGCCGCCGTGCGCGGCACGTGCATCACGGCCCCGGCGATCTGGTCGGCGGTCCGGTCGTGCAGCAGGCGCTGCAGGCGCGAGGAGAAGCCGCGGCGCGGCAGGATCACCATGCAGAAGACGTCGGGGTCGCGCACCACGTCGGCCACCAGCTCCAGGGCGGCGCGGTCGACCCGGCGGTCCTCGCAGTCGACCATCTCGAGGCTGATGGCGGCCGAGGCGGTGTTGGGCGCCCCCCACGCCGCCTCGAGGCGCCGCGTGGCCATCGGGTCGATGTCGAAGTGCACCGCGCGAATCGAGTAGGCGTTGAGCGTCATGCAGTAACGCAACGAGCGCTCGGTGACGACGTCGTAGTTGTCGACGAACACGACGACCCGGTTCATGCGGATGTTGGGCAGCCCCCTCGCGGCGACCGCCGCGAAGGCCTTCTCCTCACGTTCGTACTGGCGGTTGAAGCGCAGCAGGCCCACGTACATGATCGGCCCGACGACGACGATGATCCACGCGCCCTCGGTGAACTTGGCCAGCACGAAGACCAGCACCACTACCGCGGTCACCGTGGCCGACGTCACGTTCACCACGACGCCGACGCGCCAGCGGCCGGTGCGCTCGCGCAGGTGGCGAGCCACCATGCCCGCGCCGGCCATGGTGAAGCCGGTAAAGACCCCGATCGCGTAGAGCGCCACCAGCGCGTTGACCTTCGCCTGGAACACCACGATCAGGGTCAGCGACACGACCCCCAGGACGATGATCCCGTTGGAGAAGGCCAGCCGGTGGCCCCGCTTGGTCAGCTGGCGCGGGAGGTAGTTGTCGGTCGCCACGTAGTTCGCGAGGAACGGGAAGCCGTTGAAGGACGTGTTGCCGCCGGTGTAGAGGATGAGCAGGGTCGCCAACTGCACCATGTAGAAGATGACCTCGCCCACGCCGCGCGACCCGAACACCGCGTGCACCTCCTGGCTCACCACGGTGGGCGTGCCGGCGGCGTAGGGCAGCGCGTGGGTCCACGCCGCCAGCAGCGTCACGCCGAGCAGGAGGAAGGCCAGGACGCTCGACATGGTGATCAGGGTCGCGCGGGCGTTCTTGGACTCGGGCCGACGAAAGCTCGCCACGCCGTTGGAGATCGCCTCCAGGCCCGTGAGCGACGACCCCCCGTTGGCGTAGGCGCGCAGGAGCGACAGGAACGCCAGGCCCATGAGCAGGCCCGACCCCTTCTGGCCGAGCCGCCCGTCCACCAGCAGATGCACCGGGGGCTGGGCGATGTAGTGCAGCGAGCCCGCGATCTTCTTCGCGTACCCGACGACGATCGTGAGCCCCATCATCAGGATGAAGAAGTAGGTCGGCAGCGCGAAGTAGCTCCCGGCCTCGCGCAGGCCCCGCAGGTTGCCGTAGATCAGGATCAGCACCACGGCCACCGTGATCGGCACGGTGTAGGGCGTCAGCAACGGGACCGCGCTGGTCAGCGCGGCGGTACCCGCCGAGCACTGCACCGCCACGGTCACCGTGTAGTCGATCAGCAGCGCCACCGCCGCGATCTGGGCCACCCGCGGCCCGAAGTTGTCGCGCGCCACGACGTAGGAGCCGCCCGCCGAGGTGTAGTACTTGATCACGTCCATGTAGGAGGTGGTGACGAAGAAGAGCACCCCGAGGATCACGAACATGATCGGCACGACCAGCGCGAACGCGGCCAGGCCGATGTAGGGGGTCATCTGGGTCAGGATCTCTTCGGTCCCGTACGCCGACGAGGAGATGCAGTCGGGCGACAGCACGCCCAGCGCGACCGCGCGCCCCAGCCGCTCGCCGCTCAGCTGCTCGGTCACGTAGGGGCGCCCCAGCAGGATCCGCTTGAGCCGGTAGCCGAGCGTCTCGGGGTAGACGGTCGACACGTTGGCGTGCGACGTCAGCACGCGCGTACTGTCGACGATCTGCTTGTCGGCCTCGGACACCACGTTCACACTAAGGCATGGCCCCACCCCGCCCCGTGACGCCGGCCCAGTTGCGTCGTCGCGGCCAGGTGTGCTCTGATACCCGAGTGCATATCATCGTCATCGGCTGCGGCCGAGTGGGCTCGGAACTGGCGATGCAGCTCTCCGAAGATGGCCATTCGGTGGTCATCATCGACAAGAACCGCGACGCCTTCCGCCGCCTGACCCGCTTCCACGGCTCGACGCTGCTGGGCTCGGGGTTCGACCGGGACATCCTGATGAAGGCCGACGCCAGCCACGCCGACGCCCTGGCGGCGGTGACCAGTGGCGACAACACCAACATCCTGTGCGCGCGCATCGCGCGCGACACCTACGACATCACCAACGTGGTGGCGCGCATCTACGACCCCCAGCGAGCGGACATCTACATGAAGCTCGGCATCCCCACCGTGGCGACCTCGCTGTGGACGACCCAGCAGGTGAAGCGCTGGCTGCTCCCCTCGGACGAGTCGATCGAGTGGACCGACGGCACCGGCTCGCTGCACCTGGTCGAGCGCATCGTGCCCGACGCCCTCGCCGGCCGGCCGCTCACCCACTTCAACGTGACCGACCACGTTCGCGTGGTGGGGCTCATCCGGGGAGGTCAGGGACGCGTCGACATCGAGGGACTCTTCGCCCAGGAGGACGACATGCTCGAGTTCCTCGTGACCAGCCAGGGCGCCGACGAGTTGCGCGCCCTGCTCACCGGGGAGCCGTCGTGAGGGTGGTCGTCGCCGGGGGCGGCTCGGTCGGCACCGCCATCGCCACGGACCTGATCGATCGGCACCACGACGTCACCCTGCTCGAGCAGGTGACGGCCACCGCGGAGCGCCTCAAGTCGCTCCTGCCCGGCGTGAACGTCATGGCGGCCGACGCGTGCGAGTACGCGTGCCTGGCGGTGGCGGACCTGCGCAGCGCCGACGTCGTCATCGCGGCGACCGGCGACGACGAGGACAACCTCGTGGTGAGCTGGCTGGCCAAGCAGGAGTTCGGCGTGCCGCGCGTGATCGCGCGCATCAACAACTCGCGCAACGAGTGGCTCTTCAACGAGCGCTGGGGCGTCGACGTCGCCGTGTCGACCCCCGCACTCATCACGTCGCTGGTCGACGAGGCCGTCGAGGTCGGGTCCGTCGTCAAGCTGCTGGACCTGGCCCAGGGCCGCATGCGTCTGGTCGAGGTGACCCTGGCGGCCGACTCGCCGGCCGTCGCCCAGAACCTGACGCTCGACGAGTTGCGCCTGGCCGACGGCGTGCGCGTCGTCGCCGTCGTGCGCAGCGACCAGCCGCTCACCCCGACGCCGACGATGCACTTCCTCGAGTACGACCACGTGATCCTGCTGGCGCGCGACAGCGCCGGACTGGACTGCGCCGACGCCTTCATCGGCTGACGCACCCCCGGCGGGGGCCTCGGGCCTAGCATTGCCCCGTGCGGGCCGCCTTCTTCGATCTGGACAAGACCCTCATCGCCAAGTCCTCCATGGTGGCCCTGGGCCCGGAGTTCCACGCCCGCGGCTTCCTGCACCGGCGCACCCTGATTCGCGCCGCCCTGGTCCAGCTGTTCTTCATGCGCTTCGGCGCCAACGAGGAGCGCCTGGCCAAGATCCGCGAGACCACCCTCAAGATCACGCGGGGCTGGGACCGCGACGAGGTGCGCGCCCTGGTGGCCGAGACGCTCACCCACGTCTTCGAGCCCCTCATCTACGAGGAGGCGCTCGACCTGATCGACTTCCACCGTGCGCGCGGCGACGAGATCTGGCTGGTGAGCATGTCGCCGCGCGAGATCGTCGAGCCCTTCGCCGAGTTGCTCGGGATCACCGGCGCCATCGCCTCGCGCGCGCGCGTCGACGCCAACGGCAAGTTCACCGGCGAGATGGAGTTCCTCGCCCAGGGCGAGAACAAGGCGGTCGCCATCCGCGAGCTGGCCGAGCAGCGCGGCGTCGACCTGACGCAGTCCTACGCCTACTCCGACTCCGCGACCGACGCGCCGATGCTCTTCGCGGTCGGCCACCCCTACGCCGTCAACCCGGACCGCCAACTCGCGCGCATCGCCCACGAGCAGTCGTGGCCCATCCTCAGCTTCACCCACCCGGTGCTGGCCCACGACCGCGCGCGCTCGCACACCCCCTACTTCATCAGCGCCCTGGTCATCACGGTCGCCGCGATTCTCGGGCGACTGCGGCTGCGACCTCGCTAGAGCGTAAGCAGGTCGCGCGCGCCGGTGTCCGACGACGGATGGCGCAGCTTGCTCATGGCGCGGGCCTCGATCTGGCGGATCCGCTCGCGAGTGAGGTTCATCTCAGCTCCCACGTCCTCCAGGGTGCGGACCTCACCGGCGCCGTCCAGGCCGAAGCGCATGCGCAGGATCCTCTGCTCGCGCTCGTCGAGCGGCTGGAGCAGCTTCTCGATGGCGGCGGGCATCATCTTCACGGCCGCCACGTCGAAGGGCGACTCCGCCGAACGATCCTCCACGACGTCGCCGAGCTCGGCGTCGCCGTCCTCGCGCAGCGGCTCGGACAGCGAGATCGGCTCGGAGCGGAAACGCAGCGCCTCGATGAGCTTGTCCTCGGGCATCTCGCACTCGTCGCAGAGCTCGCGGATGGTCGGCGGTCGCCCGAACTTCAGCTCCAGGCGGGACTGGGCCTTCTGCACCCGGGCCAGCGTGTCGCCGGCGTGCACCGGCAGACGGATGGTGCGCCCGGTGTTGGCGATGCCGCGCGTGATCGCCTGGCGAATCCACCAGGTTGCGTAGGTCGAGAACTTGAAGCCCTTGCGCCAGTCGAACTTCTCGACCGCGTGCATCAGGCCGAGGTTGCCCTCCTGGATCAGGTCCAGCAGCGGCAGGCCCGACGCCTGGTACTTCTTCGCGATCGACACGACCAGGCGCAGGTTCGACTGCACGAAGTCCCGCTCCGCCTGCTCGCCGCGGTGCGCCGCGCGGCGCAGCGCCTGGCGGCGCGTCGGGGTCAACTTGGCCTTCTTCTCGGCGTCGGCGGCCTCGAGCTCGGCCGCCGCCTCGCGGCCCTCCTCGATCGTCTGAGCCAGGCGCACCTCGTCGTCCTTGGTCAGCAGGGCGTACTGTCCGATGTCCGACAGGTACAGTCGGACCAGGTCCTCGTCGTCGCGGTCTACCCGATCTTTGGCCATGATGCTCCCTCCACCCCGTCCCCGGGATCCTCGCATCAGTAGTTATACGGGGGGAGGCAACCGCCCGCCCACGCCGAAGCTGTCGGACCAGCCGTGGGCGTCGAGCTCGTCGGCCAGGGCGCGGGCCCGCGCGCGCCAGGCCGGGTCGTCACCCTCGTCGTGGGTGGGCAGCGACGACAGCTCGCGCAGCTGGCGCACGGTGACCCGCGCCGTCTCGTCCAGCAGAGCGGTCGCCAGCGGATCGCCCCCGACCCGCTCGCGAGCGTCGCGCAGCGACACCAGCAGCCGTGGCGCGACGATCGCCGCGACCACGTAGAGAACCAGGGCGCCCGACTCATCCTCGGCGAACGCGCGCTCGAGCGCGCCCACGAGCGGTCCGAAGGGCTCGCGCGGCGGGCCGCTCAGCGCCTCGCGCCAGGTGATCGAGAGGTCGCCGAACGCCCGAGCCATCTCGTAGAGGCGCACCAGGTACGCGTCGTCGCGCACCGCGGCGCAGTGGCGCCCGAGGGCCCGGTAGATCGCGTCGACCAGGCTGGCGAGGTGCGCCGCGACGTCCTCATCCACCGATGGACTCGGGTCGGAAGGCGTTCGTGATCGGCATGCGCCGGTCTCGCCCGAAGGCCTTGGAGGAGATGCGCACCCCCGGCGGCGACTGGCGCCGCTTGTACTCGCTACGGTCCACCAGGGCCGTGACGCGCAGCACCAGCGCGCGGTCGTGGCCCGCGGCGATGAGCTGCTCGGCGGTGGCGTCGCCCTCCACGTAGAGCTCGAGCAGGGGGTCGAGCTGCTCGTAGGGGGGCAGCGACTGGTCGTCGCGCTGATCCGGGCGCAGCTCCGCCGACGGCGGCTTGTCCAGCACCGCGACCGGAATCGGCTCGGGGTCCCCCAGCGCGCGCGCGACCTCGTTGCGGTAGCGGCACAGCCGGTACACCATCGTCTTGGGCACATCCTTGATCACGGCGAACCCGCCGGCCGAGTCCCCGTACAGCGTCGAGAAGCCCGTCGCCATCTCGGACTTGTTGCCGGTGGTCAGCACCAGGGCGCCGGTCGCGTTGGAGACCGCCATGAGGATGACGCCGCGGATGCGCGACTGGAGGTTCTCGTCGGTCAGCCCCGACGGGCGCCCGCCGAGGACCTCGTCGAGCAGGCCCTCGAAGGCCTGGTGGGCGGGCTCGATCGGGGTGACCATGAAGTCGATGTCCAGGCGGGCGGCGAGTTCGCGCGCGTCGCTCACCGAGTGGTCCGAGGAGTACCGGCTGGGCAGCGCGAGCCCGCGCACCGCGCGCGCGCCGACCGCGTCCACCGCGATCGTGGCCACCAGCGAAGAGTCCACACCCCCCGACAGGCCGAGCACGACCGAGCGGAACCCGTTCTTCAACAGGTAGTCGCGCGTCCCCATGACCAGGGCCCGGTAGACCTCCTCGATCTCGTCGAGCGGCGTCGTCACGTGGTTGACCCGCGCGGCGCGCGCGTCGGCCTCGTCGCGGGCGTAGCGCACCACCACGGCGGCCCCGCGCGAGGACGGCGCCACCTCCAGGTCGACGGTCAACAGCTCCTCGCTGAAGGCGCTGGCGCGCGCCACCACCGTCCCGGTGGCGTCCACGACGACGCTCTGGCCGTCGAAGACGAGCTCGTCCTGACCGCCCACCAGGTTCACGTAGGCGATCGGGCAGCCGGTCTCGCGAGCCCGCGCGCGCAGCATGGCCTCGCGCAGCGCCGGGCGCCCGCGCGCGTACGGCGAGGCGTTGGACACGACCAGCAGCGTCGCCCCCTGGGCGGCCAGCTCGGCCGCCGGGCCCTCCGCGGTCCACACGTCCTCGCAGATCAGCAGGCCGATCGCCGCGCCACCCACGTTGAGCACGGTGTGCGGCCCGACGCCCGGGTGGAAGTAGCGGCGCTCGTCGAAGACGTCGTAGTTGGGCAGGAGCCGCTTGGTCGCGGTGGCCACCACTCCCTCGTCCAGCACGACCAGGGCGTTCGCCAGGTGGCCCGCCGTGCCGACGCCGGTCGGCGCCACGACGTCGCGTCCGTCGCCCGACGGCGCGAGGTTCACCGCCCAGGACGACTCGCTCAGCACCGTCCCCACGACCACTGGGGGCAGGTTGCCCGTCGCCACCAGCTCCAGGAGCGCCTCGGCCGCGCTCTCGACGAAGCCCTCCTTCAACAGCAGGTCCTCGGGGGGGTAGCCGGTGAGCGACAGCTCGGGCGTGACGACCAGGTCCGCCCCCACACCCGCCGCCTGGGCGCGAAAGCGCGTGATCGTGACCACGTTGGTCGCGAGCCCGCCCACCACGGCGTTCATCTGAGCCAGGGCTAGTCGCACGACGGGCACGCAGTGGAGCCTACCGGTCTCCCCTCGACCCGCCCGAGGTTTCACACGTGGTTAACACAACGCGTGGCGATCGCGGCGCCGGTCCGTCAGACTGGTGAGCAACCTTCAGCCACCGAGGAGCACCGTGTCATACCAGGCCGAGTACATCTGGATCGACGGAACCGAGCCGACCCACGCCCTGCGGTCCAAGACCCGCATCATCGCCGACGCCAAGAAGCCCGAGCTGTGGGGCTTCGACGGATCGAGCACCAACCAGGCCACCGGCCACTTCTCCGACTGCGTGCTGCGCCCGGTGTTCACCTGCCCCGACCCGCTGCGCGGCGCCAAGGACGTGCTGGTCATGTGCGAGGTACTGAACCCGGACATGACGCCCCACGCCACCAACTCGCGCGCCGGCGCCGCGGCGGCCGCGGCCACCTACGCCTCGTTCGCGCCGCTGTTCGGCATCGAGCAGGAGTACACCTTCTTCCAGAACGGCCGGCCCTACGGGTGGCCCGAGGAGGGCTTCCCCGCGCCCCAGGGCCCCTACTACTGCGGCGTCGGCGGGGCGAAGATGCCCGGGCGCGACATCGTCGAGGCCCACACGGCGGCCTGTCTGCGCGCGGGCCTGGGCATCGAGGGCACCAACGCCGAGGTCATGATGGGCCAGTGGGAGTTCCAGATCGGCGTGCTCGGCGCGGTGGAGGTGGGTGACCAGCTCTGGGTGGCGCGCTGGCTGCTCCAGCGCATCGCCGAGGAGTACGGCGTCGACGTGAGCTTCGACGCCAAGCCGATCAAGGGCGACTGGAACGGGGCCGGGGCCCACACCAACTTCTCGACCAAGCAGATGCGCGCGGTGGGTGGCTGGGACGCCATCATCGCTGGCTGCGAGGCCCTCGGCACGCGGGTGTCCGAGCACATCGCCAACTACGGCGTCGGCGTCGAGGACCGGCTCACCGGAGCTCACGAGACCGCCCACTGGTCCACGTTCTCCTACGGGGTCTCGGACCGGGGCGCGTCGGTGCGCATCCCCGGCGCCGTGGCCCGCGACAAGCGCGGGTACCTCGAGGACCGGCGCCCCAACGCCAACGTCGACCCGTACGTCGTGGCGCGGCTCATGGTCGAGACGATCTGCGGCGCCGCCGCTGCCGCGCGCACGCGACCACGTGCTCGGGCCGCGGCCGCCAACACGTCGCGGTCGGTGGCGAAGAAGGCCCCGGCCGCGAAGTCCCCGGCCGCCCGCGCGCACTAGGGCCGGCCGCGGCCCGAGCCGCGGAAGGTGCGAGAATGTCCCCCATGCAGAGTCAGGCCCAGTACGTGCTGCGCACGGTCGAGGAGCGCGGGGTGCGCTTCGTCCAGTTCTGGTTCACCGACGTGCTGGGACGGCCCAAGGCCTTCCACGTGACGCCGGCCGAGCTCGAGGACGCCCTGGACCAGGGGATGACCTTCGACGGCAGCGCCATCGACGGCTTCTCCCGGGTCAAGGAGGCCGACGTGCTGGCGCGCCCGGACCTGACGACGTTCCAGCTCCTCCCCTGGTACGAGGAGGGGTCGGGGGTGGCCCGCGTCTTCTGTGACATCACCAACGTCGACGGGTCCGCCTTCGAGGGGTGCCCCCGCCAACAGCTGCGGCGCGTCCTCGACGCCGCGCGCGAGCGGGGCTACACCTTCTACGTCGCACCCGAGATCGAGTACTTCTACTTCGACGAGCCGGTTGCGGGCTCGGTGCCGCGCCCCCTCGACCACGGGAGCTACTTCGATCTGCTGAGCGACGACGCGTCGAGCCAGCTGCGCCGGCGCACCGTGCTGGTCCTGGAGGAGATGGGCATCGGCGTCGAGCACGCCCAGCACGAGGACGCCCCGGGCCAGCACGAGATTGACCTGCGCTACACCGACGCACTCACGATGGCCGACACCGTGGTCACCGTGCGCCACGTCGTCAAGGAGTTGGCGCGCCAGAGCGGCATCACCGCCAGCTTCATGCCCAAGCCCCTGGTCGGCGTGCAGGGATCGGGCATGCACACGCACCTCTCGCTGTGGCGCGACGACCGCAACGCGTTCGTCGGCGACGGGCTCTACGGACTGAGCGACGTCGCCCAGCAGTTCATCGCGGGCCTGATGCACCACGCGCCGGAGATCACCGCGGTCACCAACCAGTGGGTCAACTCCTACAAGCGCCTCGTTCCGGGCGCCGAGGCCCCGGTGGGAGCCGAGTGGGCGCACTACAACACGGCCGCCCTGGTGCGCGTGCCGTCGGTCAAGCCCGGTCGCCGCGACTCCACCCGACTGGAGTACCGCGCCCCCGACCCCGCCGCCAACCCCTACCTGGCCTTCGCGGTCATCCTGGCCGCCGGCCTGCGCGGTGTGGACGGCCACTACGACCTGCCCCCCGAGGGGGCCCCGACGGCGCCCCTGCCCCAGTCGCTGGCCGAGGCCGTCGAGCTGATGGCCACGTCGTCGCTGATGCTCGAGACGCTCGGCGAGCACCAGGTCGAGTGGTTCCTGCGCAACAAGCGCGAGGAGTGGGCCGCCTACCGCGGACAGGTCACCCCCTTCGAGCTCGAACGGTACCTCCCCCTGCTGTGACCAGCGACCCGGTCCTGTGCGTCCCCTCCTGCGAGGGGCCCGTGCGCAAAGCCCTCGAGGTGACGGGGGTGACCCCGGTGGTCGCCAGCAGTGGCCGGCTCAACGAGGTCGTCACCCTCGAACCCCCCGACGGCTACGCGGGTGCGGTCATCAACGCCGCGGGCTTCCCCTTCACCGAGGCGATGAACCTCTGCCGCCAGCTGCGCCACCGCGAACGGCCGGTGGAGCCGATCATCCTGCTCCTCGACCACTACCAGCTGGACGACCTCACCTTTCGCGAGGACCTGTTCGACGACTTCGTGGTGGGCCCCTTCGACGTCAGCGAACTCGCCACCCGCCTGCGCCACCGGCTGCGCCGCGCCGGCAACGAGAGCGTGGCGCCGCGCGTCGAGCACGGCGGGCTCTCGATGAACCTCGAGACCTACCAGGCGACCATCGCGGGTCGCGTGATGGACCTGACGTACATGGAGTACGAGCTCCTACGCTTCCTGGCGACCAACCCCCACCGGGTCTTCACCCGCGAGACGCTGCTCAGCCGCGTGTGGGGCTACGAGTACTACGGGGGGGCGCGCACCGTGGACGTCCACGTGCGACGCCTGCGCGCCAAGCTCGGCGAGGAGCACGCTCACCTCATCCAGACCGTACGCTCCGTGGGCTACAAGTTCGGCGTGTCGGGCGACCACGCCCTCGCCGACGACGATCAGTCGATCGGGGCGTAGGCCCAGAGCTCGACCTCGGCTCGGGCGCCCAGGGGCAGCTGCGCCACCGCGACCGCGGAGCGGGTGGGCCGCGGCGGGGCGAACGCCGCCATCCACACCTCGTTGCAGGACGCGAAGTCGCTCATGTCCGTGAGAAAGAGCGTGCCCTTCACCACCTGGTCGAAGGCGGCGTCGGCCTCGGCGAGCACCGCGCGCGCGTTGTCCAGCGCCTGGTGGAGCTGGTCGGCGGCGCTGCCGTCGATCAACTCCGGTCCCTGACCACGATCGACCAGCCCCAGCTGGCCCGAGAGGATCACGAAGTTGCCCGCTCGCCGCCAGGGCGAGTAGGGGCCGACCGTCGCCACCTAACTGAAGGAGTTGCCACACCCGCAGGTGCGCGTGGCGTTGGGGTTGGTGATGTGAAAGCCCGCTCCCTGCAGCGAGTCGGTGAAGTCGAGGGTCGACCCGGTCAGCAGCTCCGCGCTCTCGGCGTCGACCACCACGGAGACCGCGCCGAACGTCCGCACGATGTCGCCGTCGGCGATCTCGGAGTCGAAGTACATGTCGTAGTTGAAGCCCGAGCAACCGCCCGACTTCACCGCCACGCGCAGCGACAGCGACTCGGCGGCGCCCTCGGCGGCGATCAGCTCCGCGACCTTCTCGGCCGCCACACTCGTCAGAGTGATGGGGTCGGCGACGCGCTCGTCAGTGTTGGGGCTGGTGGTCGTCACGTTCGACATCTGTCCTCCATCTCGTTGACCCGAGTGTAGTGGCCACCTCGCGCGCTGTACACCCCCCCGGCGCCGATCGGCGGGCCTCGCGGGTCGCTCCGACACCACCGCCACCCCGGTAGCGTCACCACGTGAGTGACGTCGAGGAGCTGCGGGCGCGACTGGCCCAGGTCCTGGACCCCGAGTTGGGGGCGCCGATCACCGAGCTCGGCATGGTCGGCGAGGTGACCCTGGACGAGGGGGTCGCGACCATCACCGTGGCGCTGACCACCGCCGGCTGCCCCCTGCGCCACCAGATCGAGCGCGACGTGCGCGAGGCCGCCCGCGGCCTGGACACCGTGCGGCGAGTCGACGTGCTCTACGAGGTGATGTCCCCCGACCGGCGCGCCACGCTGCTGCAGCGCGCGCGCGCCCTGGCCCAGGACCGGGCGCCGACGACCACGATCCCCGTTGGCTCGCCCGTCATCATGATCGGGTCGGGCAAGGGTGGCGTGGGCAAGTCGTCGGTCGCGGCCAACCTGGCGGTGGCCCTCGCGCGCACGGGCCGCACGGTGGGCGTCCTGGACGCCGACGTCTGGGGGTTCTCGCTCACACGGCTCCTCGGCATCAGCGGGGAGATCACGGTGCGCGACGCCAAGATGCGACCCCTCGTCGCGCCCGTCGGCGCCGGCGAGATCCGCCTGCTCTCCATGGGGCTGCTGGCCGACGAGGAGAGCGCGCTCCTGTGGCGCGGGCTGATGGTCCAGAAGGCGGTCGCCCAGTTCATCGAGGACGCCGACTGGTCCGGCGTCGACTACCTCATCATCGACACGCCCCCCGGCACCGGCGACATCGCCATGACCCTGGCCCGGATCCTGCCGCGCATGGGCCTGCTGCTGGTCACCACGCCCCACCGCGCCGCGCAGCGCGTCGCGGCACGCAGCGCCGACTTCGCGCGCAAGTCCTCGATCCGCGTGCTCGGCGTCGTCGAGAACATGAGCGCTCTGACGTGCCAGTGCGGCGAGCGCCACGCGCTGTTCGGCGAGGGCGGGGGGCGCCTGCTCGCCGACGAGATCGGCGTGCCCCTGGTCGCGAGCATCCCCCTGCGGCCCGACATCAGCGAGGGGGGCGACCACGGGCGACCGGTCGCCCTCGACGAGGGCGACGGCGTGTTCGCGGCCCTCGCGCGACGCGTGATCGACGACCTGGCGCCACCTCCCGGAGCCGTGGGCTGCACCGCGCGGCTCCTCGACGCACTCGCGCGCGCCGTCGAGCCCGCTCAGTCCCCGGCGTCGTCGTAGCCGGGGTCGCCGGGGGCGACCGGCGTCGCCACGCCGTCGCGCACCACCAGGCGCGGCTCGATGCGCGCCACCTCGCCCAACGACCGCACGTGGGCCAGCACCTCGGCGACGGTCGTGAAGTCGGCGATCGAGGCCAGGGTGCGCATCGTCGGCAGGATGATGGTCATCTCGCCGCGCTCGCTCGCCTCGAGGGCCTCGCGCGGGCGCAACCAGCGGCTGTCGACGGTCTCGCCCTCGTCGTGCGCGGCGACCTGGCCCGGTGGCGTCGCGGCCACCAGAAACCGCGTGTCGTAGCGGCGCACCATGCCCACGGGGGTCACCCAGTGGGCGAGGTAGCCGACGCGCGTGAGGTCCAGCCACAGCCCCTCGTCGGCCAGGACGCCCGCCAGCGTCGCCGCACCCGCGTTGAGGTCGCGGCGCCGCGACGCGAGACGCGACCGGCGCGCCGGGTCGTCGAGGGTGACCGCGGCCCCACGCTCGTCACAGGCGATCAGCAGTCCCGCCTCCTCGAACAGCTCGCGCAGACCCGCGACGAAGTAGGCCAGACCGCCCGACGCCAACGCCAGTCTCGACGACGCGGTCGCGTCGTCGAGACCTCGTACGCGCGTGGCCCAGATCGGGTCGGCGTCGTCGGCGTCGAGCGCGCCGCCGGGGAACACGTACGCCCCCCCGACGAACTCGCTGCGCAGGTTGCGCCGCACCATGAGCACCTCGAGGCCTCGCGGGGCGTCGCGCAACGTCACCACCGTGCTGGCCGGTCGCGGAACCAGAGTGTCGGCCATGTCTCAAACTAACGTAAGAGTTTGATCGCGGCACCGAGCCGGCCTCTCGGCTCTACTAAGTTGATTGCGATCTAAGGAGCACCGTGGCTAAGTCCCCCACCCCGAAGAAGACGGGCGCCAGCCCGTCGCGCGGCGTCGCGCGCCCCTCGTCCGCCCGCACCACCGGTCGCCCGGCCGGCCTGTTCACCTGGATCGCCCTCGCGGTGGTCGTGGTGGTCGTGGTGGCCCTCGTCGTGATCAAGGTGTCGAGCGGGTCCTCCCCGAGCGGCTCCGACGTCTTCCAGCCCACCAACGCGACGACCCTGAGCCAGCTCACGGCCGTGCCGACGTCGGTGTTCGACACCGTGGGCGTCACGTCGAGCGTGGCTCCGGTGGCCCCGCCCATTCCGCTGAAGGGCCAGCCCGCCCTGACCGCCACGACGAGCACCGGCGCGCGCGTGCCCGAGGTCTTCTACCTCGGCGCCGAGTACTGCCCGTACTGCGCCGCCGAGCGCTGGCCCACCATCGTGGCCCTCAGCCGCTTCGGCACCTGGCACGGTCTCGGTGACACCACGAGCGGCTCGAAGGACATCTACCCGGGGACCCCGACCTTCACCTTCGTGAAGGCCCACTACACGTCGCCGTACCTCGTGTTCCGCAGCGTCGAGGCGTACACCAACGTCTACTCGCCGGCCCTCAACTTCTACACGCCGCTGCAGAAGCCCACGGCCACGGAGAACGCCCTGTTCAAGAAGTACGACACGTCGACCTACATCCCGAACATGCCGGCCTCGGCCGACGGGTCGATCCCCTTCATCAGCCTGGGTAATCGCTACCTGGTCTCGGGTGCCAGCTACTCCCCGGCGGCCCTGACGGGCCTCACGCGCAGCCAGATCGCCTCCGGCCTATCCAACCCCCAGAGCCCGGTGACCGACGCCATCGTCGCCACCGCCAACTACCTGAGTGCCGCCATCTGCCAGTTGACCAAGGATCACCCCGGCACCGTCTGCCAGAGCCCCGGCGTGGTGGCGGCGAAGAAGGCCATGGGCATCAAGTGAGCCTCCCGGCGCTGAGCGTTCCGCGCTGGGCGGTCGTGACGACCTGGCTGCTCAGCTTCATCGGACTCGCCATCTCCGGCTACCTCACCTTCACCCACTACGCCGGCACCCAGTTCCTCGCCTGCGCGGAGTCCGGGACGATCAACTGCGCCGCCGTGACGACCTCGGCCCAGTCGTCCTTCCTGGGCGTGCCGGTCGCGGTGCTCGGCCTGGCCGACTACCTGGTCATGGTGGTCATCAACTCACCGTGGGCCTGGCGCTCGTCCGTGCGCGCCGTCCACGTCGGACGGGTCGTGCTCGTCGGGGCGTCGATGGCCTTCGTGCTGTGGCTGGTCGCCGCGGAACTACTCATCATCGACCACATCTGCCTGTGGTGCACGGGCGTGCACGTCGTGACCCTGGCGCTGCTGGTGGTCGTGAGCCGCGTCAGTCCGACCCAACTGGGGTGGACCCGTTCAGTAGCGCAGTAGTCCCCGTCGCTCGGCCTCGTTCATGCCGCCCCAGATGCCGTGGGACTCGTGGCGCTCGAGCGCGCACGACAGGCACTCGCTGCGCACGGCGCACGCCTGACAGAGTCGCTTGGCATTCTGCTCTCGCTCGAGCCGGTCCTCCTTGCGCTCACCCGTCTCGGGCGGAAAGAACAGCGCCCCCTCGCGACCACGGCACGCGGCGGATTCGGTCCACGACAACGGAAAAATCGCCATCAGGCTCCCCCTCCTGCTTCGAAGCGCAGGTTACCCACTCCCGCGGCGCCGGGCAAGGGGCCTTTGGCCCGATCGCCGGCCCCCGGGGCCGGCCGGGACGCTACGCTACGCTGGTCTCGTGGCTACCGTTCTTGTGGTGAGCGACCTCGCGTCGCTGCGGCGTGACATCCGACTGATGATCGAGGGGCCGGACCTGACGGTCGAGGAGGCCGCCAGTGGCCGCGAGGTTCTCGCCCGGGTGGGCGAGGGCGACGTAGACCTGGTCATCACCGACTTCCAGGTCGGCGCCATGGGGGGAATGGCCATCTGCCTGGACCTGCGCCACGGGGAGTCCTACGGCGCTCTCGAGCCGGTCCCGGTGCTGATGCTGCTCGACCGACGACCCGACGTCTTCCTCGCTCGGCGCAGCGGGGCCGAGGGATTCCTCATCAAGCCGCTGGACCCCTTGCGCACGCGGGCCGCCGTCCGCGCGCTGCTGCGCGGCGAGGACTACGAGGACGAGTCGCTGCGACCGATCACCGTGCGGGCCGGCATCGGGACTCGATGACCGACTCGCAGCCTCCCCCGCCGGGCCGCGCGCGGTTCCGCGGGATCCTGGGGAGGCGCAGCGCGGCACCAGCGACGTCGCCCGAGGCCGAAGCCATTCACCTCCGAGTCGACCAGTTGAGCAAGCTGGAGCTGCGCGACGTGATGACCCCGCGCGTCGACGTCGCCTACCTGGTCGCGCCGGTGACCCCCGAGGCGATCGCCGACGCGGTGCGCGACACCGGCCACTCGTGCTTCCCGGTCGTACAGGGGGACCTGGACGACGTCGAGGGCGTGCTCTACGTCAACGACCTCTTTCGCAGCACGACGGTGAAGCGGGCGATCGGCGTGTCGCTGCCCACCACCGGCGAGATCGCCCGCAAGATCCGTCGTCCGCTACTGCTGCCCGAGACCCTGGACCTCCTGGAGAGCCTGAGCGAGATGCGCGCACGGCGCCGGACCTTCGCCGTGGTGATCGACGAGCACGGCGGCGTGGCCGGTGTGATCTCCATCCGCGACATCCTCGAACAGCTGGTGGGCGACCTGGCCGACGAGTTCGACGAGGACGACGACCACGCGATCGAGCGGATCCGCGACGATCGGTGGCTGGTCGACGGCCAGACCCACGTCGACCGCGTGGAGGAGGAGCTGGGCCTGCACATCCCCGAGGGGGAGTACGTGACCCTCGCCGGCTTCATCCTGGACCTAGCCGGCGAGATCCCCGCCCCCGGTGCCACCTACACCTACGGGGACTGGACCCTTCGGGTCCAGTCCGTCGAGCGTCGGCGCATCAGCGAGATCGTGGTGGAGCACCACCCGTCCCCGAGCGACGCCGCGACCCACGTGCCGTCGGGCGTTGGTTGACCTCGCCGGGCGCGACTAGGATTGACGGGTTGCGAGAATCTTCGCTGCGGGCTGTAGCGCAGTTTGGTTAGCGCGCTGCGTTCGGGACGCAGAGGTCCCCGGTTCAAATCC
>JBMFWX010000037.1:0-18515 GCA_049964855.1 Acidimicrobiales bacterium | reverse complement strand
GCGTCGACCTTGCGGTTCCCTCGACGATTGACAACCCGGCCACGCTCGAGGCGCTGCGCCCCGTGTTGGAGTCACGCTGAGTGGCCGGCTTGGTCGATCAGACGTTCAGGATGAATCGCTCGACGGCGTAGGCGAAGCCGTCGTCGTCGTTAGCGCGCGTGACGGCGGCCGCCGCGCGACGCACGTCTGGTGAGCCGTTGCCCATGGCGATGGCGAGTCCGGCGCGCGCGAACATCGACAGGTCGTTGTGCATGTCGCCGATCACTGCGACGTCGAGGCGACGCACGCCCAGGTGCGCGGCGAGGTAGTCCACGACGTGGCCCTTGGTCGCGTCGTGGGCGGTGACGTCGAGGTAGTAGGGCTGCGAGGACGACGCGCTGACGCCGGGCATCTCCGCGGTCAGTTGCGTGCGCGCGTCGTCGACCGCCGCCGGGTCGTCGCCGACCCCCACCACCTTGATGACGCCGTCGGTCTGGGCGTCGACGCGGGCCACCACGCGCGGGCCGTAGCCGCCGGCGCGCGTCTCGTGGTCGACGTAGGGCGCACGGGCGTCGCGCACGAGCCAGTCGTCGTGGCGGTAGACCCAGACGTCGAGGTGGTGCGCGTACAGCCGCTCGACAATCGGCGCGATCAGGCTCGCCTCGATGGGCCTCGTCTCGAGGATAGTCCAGTCGGGTGTGACGATCTGGCCGCCGTTGAAGCCGCCCAGGGGCGTCGTGAGACCGAGGGGCTCGACCAGGTGGCGCATCGCCAGGGTGGCGCGGCCGCTGGTGATCGCGAAGTGTACGCCAGCCTCGCGCAGTTGGGTCACGGCGCGCAGGGTGCGTGGCGTGAGCCGCTTGTCCGAGGTGACGAGCGTCCCGTCGACGTCGGAGAGGAGCAGGGTGACGCGGGGGCTCACTCGGGCAGCGACCACCGGTGTGGGGCCACGATGGCGTCGATTGACGAGGGACCCCAACTGCCCGGCGCGTAGGGCTGCACGGTGGGCGGGCTCTCCAGGAGCGGTGTGGCGACCTCCCAGAGCCGCTCGATGCCGTCGGCGCGCGTAAACAGCGTCTGATTGCCCACCATTGCCTGGAGGATGAGGTGCTCGTAGGCCTCCAGGTGGTGCGCCGACTGGAACGAGTCGTCGTAGTGGAAGTGCATGAGCGCCTGGCCCAGCAGCATTGCGGGACCGGGCTGCTTGGCGAGGAAGCGGGTGTGGATCGACCCGGGGTCGGCGAAGTTGATCACGATCTGGTTCGCACGCTCGCGAGTGGCCCGCGGGTCGACGGGGAAGAGGCGCATGACCGGCTCGTGGAAGGTGACGGTGATCACCTGGCGACTCTCGGCCAGGCACTTGCCCGTGCGCAGGAAGAAGGGGACACCTTTCCAGCGGGTGTTGTCGACCTCGGCGCGCAGGGCGACGAAGGTCTCGGTCCGTGAGTCGCCCGCCACTCCCGGTTCGTCCCGGTAGCCCTCGTACTGGCCGTAGATGACGTGGTCGGGATCGAGGGGGCGCAGCGAGTCGAAGACCTTGCCCACCTCGTCGCGCAGCGGCTTGGCGTCCAGCGAGGTCGGTTGCTCCATGGCGATGAAACCCAGGACCTGGAATAGGTGGGTGATCACCATGTCGCGAAAGGTCCCCGTGGACTCGAAGAAGGCCCCCCGGCCCTCGATCGAGAGGGTTTCGGGTACGTCGATCTGGACGTGGTGGACGTGCGTGCGATTCCATAGCGACTCGAAGAGCTCGTTGGCGAAGCGCAGCGCCAAGATGTTGTCGACGGACTCCTTGCCGAGGAAGTGATCGATGCGAAAGACGTGCGTCTCGTCGAAGTGCTCGGCGATCACGGCGTTGAGCGCCTGCGCCGACGCCAGATCGGTGCCGAAGGGCTTCTCGCAGATCACGCGGGCGCCCTCGTTCAGCTTCGTGGCGCCGAGCAGCTGGATCATCGCGGTCACGGCGTCGGGGGGGATGGCCAGGTGGAAGAGGCGTCGCGCTTCCGGACCGAGTTCGCGCTGGGCTTGGTGGACGGCGCGCACCAGCGGCGACGGGTCGTCCGGATCCGCCGCGGCGAAGGAGAGGGTCTGGGCGAAGGCGTCCCACGGTTCGTCCTCGAGCGGACAGTCGCCGAACTGCGCCACGGCATCGTGCGCGAAGGTTCGGAACTGATCGCTCGTCTGGGCGAAGGACCGCGGGGCACTGCCGATGATCCGGTAGCGCCGCGGGAGCAGTCCCGCGAGGGCCAGGTGGTAGAGGCCGGGAAGGACTTTGCGCCGCGCCAGGTCCCCGGTGGCCCCGGCGAGGACGATCACGTGGTCGTCGGGGGTCGGCGGGGTCGTGGCGCTCACGAGCGGCTCCCGCGGTCTGATCCGGCCGCCGCACGGTCGGCCAGCACCAGGGAGGAACCCGCCTCCACGCGGCCGGCGGGCGTCGTGCGGTCGGCGTCGAGCAGCCGCGCCAGGGCGTCGCGCTTGTCCGCGCCCGCGACCAGCCACACCAGCTGGCGGGCGCGCGCCAGCGCGGGGAAGGTGAGGGTCATGCGTCGGTGACCCTGGTAGGGGGCGGTGAGCGCGACCGGGCGGTCGGTCACGGCCAGCACCGGGTCGTCGGGCACCAGCGAGGCGCAGTGCCCGTCGGCGCCCAGGCCCAGGTGCACGAGGTCGAGGGTCGCGGGCAACGTGTCGCCGTAGCGGGCCGCAGCGGCCGCGAGGTCGGGGTCATCGACCGGCATGGGTTCGACGCGGGCGCCGGTCGCCCGGGCCAACTCGGTCAGGTCGGTCAGGTTGCGTGCCGCATCGCCGACGGGCGCGACGCGCTCGTCCACCTGGTAGAGGGTCAGGCGCCGCCAGCGTGCGCGGCGTCCGGCGATGAGCGACCATGTCGCGCGCGGGGTCGTGCCGCCGCTCAGCGCCCAGGCACGGTCGGCCCCCCCGGCGCGGGCGCGCTCGATGAGGTAGAGCGCCGCGGCCTCGGCGAGGTCGGTCGCGTCGTCGTACACGCGCAGCTCGTGGTGCACTCAGCCCGCCCTCTCCGCGTGGCCGCCGAACTCGGCGCGCAACGCTGAGAGGACCCGGGCGCTGAAGGCGCCCTCGTCGCGCGACTCGAAGCGCTGCCAGAGCGAGGCGGCGATCACCGGTGCCGGCACTGACTCCTCGATGGCGGCCTCGACGGTCCAGCGGCCCTCGCCCGAGTCCGAGACCCGCCCGCTGAAGTCGTCCAGCCCCGGGGATCGCGCCAGCGCGTCCGCCGCCAGGTCGACCAGCCACGACGAGACCACCGAGCCGTGGCGCCACACCTCGGCCACCTCGGCAACGTCGATCTCGAAGGGGAAGAACTCGGGGTGACGCAGTGGCGCAGTCTCGGCGTCAGCGGTCGGCGGACGGCGACCGACGCCGGCGTGGTGCAGGATGCTGAGGCCTTCGGCCAGCGCGCCCATCATGCCGTACTCCACGCCGTTGTGGACCATCTTGACGAAGTGGCCGGCTCCGGCGGGCCCGCAGTGGAGGTAGCCCAGGGGCGCGGTGCCCGCTCGGGTGCGACCCGGCGTCGGCGTCGTGGCGTCCGGTCCCGGCGCGATGGAGCGAAAGATCGAGTCGAGGCGCGCGATGACCTCGTCCTCACCGCCGATCATCAGGCTGTAGCCACGCTCGAGTCCCCAGACGCCACCACTGGTGCCGCAGTCCACGTAGTGCAGCTGCCGCGACGCCAACTCGCGGGCGCGGGTGATGTCGTCCTGGTAGAAGGAGTTGCCGCCGTCGATGATCACGTCGTCGGGGCTGAGCAGCCCGCTGAGCTCGTCCACGGCGCCCTGGGTCAGGGCCGCGGGCAGCATGAGCCAGACGGCGCGTGGCGCGTCGAGCGCGTCGACCAGCTCGCGCAACGAGGCGGCGGCGACGACGCCCGCGTCGGCGAGCGCCGCGCTGGCCGCGGGGTTGACGTCGTAGACGACGCAGCGGTGCCCGTCGGCGGCCAGGCGGCGTACGAGATTGGCGCCCATCCTCCCGAGTCCGACCATGCCGAGCTGGGTGGGCGGCGGTGTGGAGTTCGCGGTGCTGGTCATGGTGACGGGACGTCTCCTTGCTTGAGGGTGCGGTAGCGCTCGATGAGGGCGTTCGTGGATGAGTCGTGGTCGAGGTGGGGCGACACCGCGAGGTCGAGCTCCGGCGCGATGCGTGCGGCCAGCTCCTTGCCGAGCTCGACGCCCCACTGGTCGAAGGAGTCGATCCGCCAGATCACGCCTTGGGTGAAGACGGCGTGCTCGTAGAGGGCGATCAGCGACCCGAGCGTGCGCGGCGTCAGCCGGTCGGCCAGCAGAACGCTGGAGGGGCGGTTGCCCTCCATCACGCGATGGGCCACGAGGGCGTCGGGGGCTCCCGTCGCCCGCACCTCGTCGGCCGTGCGCCCGAAGGCCAGGGCCTGGGCCTGGGCGAAGACGTTGGAGGTGAGGATGTCGTGGTGCGCTCCCAGCGGGTTGAGCGGGCGGGCGAAACCGATCAGGTCGACGGGGATGATCGAGGTGCCCTGGTGCAGGAGCTGATAGAAGCTGTGCTGGCCGTTGGTTCCTGGCTCGCCCCAGTAGAGGGCGCCGGTGTCGTAGGCGACGCGGTCGCCGTCGAGGGTGACGTGTTTGCCGTTGGACTCCATCGTCAGCTGTTGGAGGTAGGCGGGCAGTCGGGCGAGATACTGGTCGTAGGGCATGACGCCCTGGGCCGCGAAGCCGAGGAAGTTCCGGTTCCACAGTCCGAGCAGGCCGGTGAGTGCCGGGAGGTTGCCCTCCAGGGGGGCTGTGAGGAAGTGCTCGTCCATGGCGCGCAGCCCGGCGAGCAGCTCGTCGAATCCGTCGGGCCCGACGGCGAGCATCGTGGATAGGCCAATGGCGCTGTCCATGGAGTAGCGCCCGCCCACCCAGTCCCAAAAGCCGAAGACCGCGTCCGGCGCGATCCCGAACTCGGCGACCGCGGCGTCGTTGGTGGAGACGGCTACGAAGTGCCGCGCGACGGCCCGCTCGTCGCCGAGGCGCGCCACCAGCCACTCGCGGGCGGAGCGGGCGTTCGTGAGTGTTTCCAGGGTCGTGAAGGTCTTGGAGGCGACGATGAAGAGGGTGCGCGCCGGATCGAGGTCGCGCAGGGTCTCGACGAGGTCCGTGGCGTCGACGTTGGAGACGAAGTGGAACGAGATGTCGCGAGTGGCGTAGTGGCGCAGGGCCTGATAGGCCATCACCGGCCCCAGGTCCGAGCCACCGATGCCGATGTTGACGACGTGGGCGATGGAGTCGCCTTGATGGCCGCGCCAGTCGCCCGCGCGTACGCGCTCCGCGAAGGTCCGCATCCGGGTGAGCACGGCGTGCACCTGCGCCACGACGTCGACGCCGTCGACGATCAGGGTGGTCGGGGGCGTCATGCGCAGCGCCACGTGCAGCACGGCGCGGTCCTCGGAGACGTTGAGGTGCTCTCCGGCGAACATCGCGTCGCGACGACCCGTCAGGTCGCTCTCGTGCGCCAGGTCGATCAGGTGACGCACCGTCTCGTCGGTGACTCGCTGCTTGGCGTAGTCCAGGTACCAGCCCGCGCCCTCGGCTCGCAGCCGCGTCCCGCGCGACGGATCGGTGGCGAACAGGTCGCGCAGGTGCCGCGTGCGCAAGGACGCGGCGTCAGCCTCGAGGGCGCTCCACGCACGGCTCTGGCGAAGGGGTGTGGTCATCGGGACCTCCTGGTCGTCACGGCTCGTCACCATCGGCGCCTGCCGCGTCGCGCCGCGCGCGACGCGGCAGGTTCGGTGGGACGTAGAGTCGGGCCGCGCCGATGGTCGCATCGTTCATCCCGAAGTAGACGTCGAAACGGTCGGGCTGACCGATGTCGTCGCGCCGGTCGATGCCGGTGGGGAAGATGACGTCGGCGGCCACGTCGAGGTGAGGGGCGCGGGGATCGGGCGTGAGGATGGGGTGGCTGGATCGGTAGATGAGGTGCTCGGGGTGGTCACGGTCCAGCACCATCACGCCCGCGCGGTAGGTCAGCCGCGGGTCGCCACCCTCGGGCGGCGTCACTGAGGCGACGCCGTGGTAGACGATCAGCCAGCCCAGATGCGTGGCCACGGGGGGTGTGCCCGCACCGATCTTGAGCGACTCCCAGGGCTCGACCGGTGACGCGAGCCGGTGGTGGGCGCGGAAGTTGACCAGGTCGCGTAGGTCCTCGTCATCCGAGCGGATCGTGCTGTAGGAGATCCAGATGCTCTCGCGGCGCACGTCGATGGTGCGCTCGGCGCCACGGGTCCAGTTCTCCTCGAGGGTGACGCCCGGAAAGAGCGGGCGGTGCAGCATGGCCAGTTCGGGCTGGCCGGAGGCGTTGGGCACCGCGAGGGGGAAGACGCTCGCGTCCTTGTCGTCGATGTCCTGGAAACTGATGTCCTCGAGGGGCGAGAAGTTGGCGAGTCCCAGGCGTTCCCAGGAGAGGAGGTCGGTGGACGTAGCCAGTGCGATGCGCGGTCCCGCGGGGGAGTA
The DNA here is from genome assembly GCA_049964855.1 of Acidimicrobiales bacterium. Lineage (GTDB taxonomy): Bacteria > Actinomycetota > Acidimicrobiia > Acidimicrobiales > RAAP-2 > RAAP-2. The sequence continues at coordinate 12,036 of JBMFWX010000037.1, read as the reverse complement.
GGCGGTGTACGTCATGATGTAGGCGCCGAGCGCCGACACGTAGGTGACTCGGGCGTCCTCGCACCCACCCCCGTCCGAGCGCAGCTCGTAGTCGGCCTCCGGCTCGAGGGCGACGCCCAGCCGCTCGACGTGGTGGGGGTCGCCCTCGTCGTCGAAGATGACGCGCATGAGACCGATGCGCGAGTAGTTCCCCTCGGCCACCATGCGCGGAAAGAGATAGAGCTGTCGGTCGGGGCCGCGTACGGCGGCGGGATTGAGCACGCCCTCGACCTCGTGGGGGTTGCCCAGCTCGGGGCGCACCGTGAAGTTGAGGGGCAGGACCGAGAACGTGTTCACGACGATCGCGGTGGCGCGGTGATCTGCGTGGAGCCGTCACCGAGCAGCGCGAGCACCGTCTGGATGATGCGGGCGGTCTCGCTCGGACCGGTGACGAGGATCGAGTCGACGCCCGCGCGCTGGGCGGGGAAGTCGTTGCCGCCCTCGAAGATGGCGTCGCCCGCGAACAGCATCTCCTTGATGGACAGGCCAAGGTTGTCGCGCAGCTTCTCGATCCCGTAGGCCTTGTCGATTCCGGGACGGGTGATGTCGATGGAGGTGGTGCCGCCCAGGTTGATCGCGAAGTCCGGCAGCAGCGGCGCCAGGATGGCGGTGATGGCCCGGCGCTTGGCGAAGTCCGGGTCCCAGTGGCGCTTCTCGGCCAGGGGCGCCTGCTGGCCCAGGGCGGAGAGCGTGATCTGGCTGCCGCGGTCCTCGATCACCTCACCCCACACCCGCGTGGCGCGGTAGCCCGACTCGTCGAGGGCCTGGTCCAGCGCGGCGATGATGCGGGTGCGCTCGTCGTCGGTGAGGTTCTCGGCGTAGACGCGCTCCCAGTCCCCGTGGTAGCGGTAGAACTGCGTGCCGCAGGTGGGAAGCAGGACGAGCCGTTCCAGGCGATCGTCGGCCGGCAGGTTCGCGAGCAACTGGGTCTCGAACTGCTCCCACGCGCCGCCCGAGATGACCGCCACCTGCAGCACGCCGAGGAGGTCGTGGAGCAGGCTCGCCATTTCCTCGCCGAGGGGGGACTTGCTCTCGGCGAGCGTGCCGTCCAGATCGAACACGAAGAGTTTCTTCAACGGTGAAGGTCTCCAATCGTCAGTCGTCGTACTACGAGCCTAGTGGACGAGGGTTCGTCACGGTTCCGCACTGCGCACCACGACCACCAGTAGCCTACGGGCGAGTGGAGGTGGGAATGGGATCGTCGACCTGGGTCGTGGCGGCGGTGCAGACTCGTTCGGACGCGAATCGCGACCGCAACGTCGAGGCGACGAGCGCGCTCGTGGAGCGGGCGGCCCGCGCGGGTGCCACCTACGTCCAGGTGCCCGAGCTCGTCACCTACCTCGGGCCGCCGTGCGACTACGGCGAGGTCGCCGAGCCCATCGCGGGTCCGACCGTCGAGCACTTCGCGACCCTGGCACGACGTCTCGGGGTCACCCTGCACCTCGGCAGCGTGCTCGAGCGATCCACGACGCCGGGACGGGTCCACAACACCAGCGTGGTGATCGGACCCGACGGCGCGCTGCTCGCCACCTACCGCAAGGTCCACCTCTTCGACATCGCCGTTCCCGGACAGGTCGAGTTTCGCGAGTCCGACGCGATCGCGCCGGGCTCGCAGCTGGTCGTGGTGGACGTCGGTCCCGCGCGGCTGGGCCTGTCGATCTGCTTCGACGTGCGCTTCCCCGAGCTCTACCGCGCTCTGGCCTTGGCGGGCGCCACGGTCCTGGCGATCCCGGCGGCGTTCTCGGCGGTGACCGGGCCGGCCCATTGGGAGACGCTGGTGCGCGCGCGGGCCATCGAGAACCACGCGTACGTGGTGGCGGCGGCTCAGGCCGGCACCACCCCCGAGGGCGTCGCCACCAACGGCGACTCGATGATCGTGGGGCCCTGGGGGGAGGTGCTGGCTCGCGCCCGCGGCGAGGAGCCCGAGGTGCTCGTCGCCTCGCTCGATCTCGACCAGGTGCGGCGTCGCCGCGAGCAGATCGCGGTGCTGGCGCTACGTCGCCCCGACGTGTACGCGCGCGCGGTTCAGCGAGGCGGCTCCGACGCCGTACGCGCCTCGATGGTGGCCGAGACCACGAATGCGGTGACGTCGAGCGCGTCGGACCACTGACGCATGAACGTGGCGCTCTCGGCCTTGGGGGTGACGCGGATGTCGTGGAAGCCGGCCGAGGCGAGCAGTCTCGTGAGGTCCTCGGCGCTGGTCGCGCCGGTCACGCACGCCCCGTAGAGCTCACCGCGAGCGAGCGCCTCGGCGGGGATGTCGGCGACGGCGATCACGTCCGCGAGCGCCAGGCGCGCCGGGGCGCAGTACGCGCGCCGCCTCGTGAAAGACCGCCGCCTTGTCCGGCGAGAGGTTGATCACGCAGTTGGAGATGATGACGTCGACCTCATGGTCGGCCACCGGCAGGTGCTCGATCTCGCCCAGACGGAACTCGACGTGGTCGAAGCCGGCCCGGCGCGCGTGGGCCCGAGCGCGCGTGACCATCTCGGGCGTCATGTCCACGCCGATGACGCGCCCGCCGGGGGCGACCCGTGGGGCCGCCAGGAAGCAGTCGATGCCCGCACCGCTGCCCAGGTCGAGCACGACCTCGCCGGGTCGCAGGCCGGCCAACGCCTGGGGGTTGCCGCAGCCGAGACCGAGGTCCGCCCCGTCGGGGAGCGCGGCCAGGTCCTCCGGGCGGTAGCCCAGGTCGAGGGAGGGTGAGCTCGTGCAGCAGTCGGTCGCGCAGCCACAGCCCCCCTCGCCCGACATGGCGATCGCGCCGTACCGGCGTCGCACGCTCGTGCGCACCTCGTCGAGGTCGAGGTTCGCCGTCGCTTGGGCGACGGGGCTCGTCACTGTCTCTCGTTCCATGGGGGTCCTCTCACTCGGGGTCGTCCTTGTCGCACCTCTTTGACGGCGCGGGGGAGAAAAGGACGCAGTACCTGATCAGGGCGTCGGTGGAACGGGCGGGCGCGGCGTCACGTCCACGATGCCGTGCGCACCGACCTCGACGTCGCAGCACGCCAGGTACCGCTCGCGCAGCCGGGCGCGGCCGCGCTGGACCCGCGACTTGGCGCCCGAGACGCTGATCCCGCTCGTGCGAGCGATCTCGCGCTGGGTGACGCCCGCCAGGTCGAGGCGCAGCGCGTCGCGGTAGGGCTCGGGCAGCTCGTCGAGCATTGCGGGCAGGCACTGGGCCGCCCACGCGAGGTCGCTCGCGTGGGCGGGCGCGACGGGATCGCGCGTCGTCGTGAGCGGACGGCGCTCGCGAAAGTGATCGGCGACCACGCTCGCGGCGACGCGGGCGAGCCAGGCGGGCGCCCGTTCGGGCGATCGCAACTGGGATCAGCCACGCGCGGCGCGCAGGTAGGTGTCCTGGACGATGTCGTCGACGGCACTGGCGTCGCGCACGCGTCGCGCCACCCTGACGCGGATCCGAGCGTGGTGACGCGCCCACGTCGACGAGAACTCGTCGTCGTGGGCGCTCATCGGCGGCGCGAGCGGGTCGAGGGAGTCACGCACGAGGTCACCCTAGCGACGCGCCGCGGCGTCTAGCTCGTGGCCGGACCGCGCCACAGGTCGATTCCCGAGTCGACGGCGTGCTGGTCGATGCGCCGCAGCTCCTCGTCGGTGAAGTCCTGGTGCTCCAGCGCCGCCAGGTTGTCGTCGAGCTGCGCGACGCTGCTGGCGCCCAACACCACCGAGGTGACCCGCCGGTCGCGCAGCGCCCAGGCGATCGCTAGCTGCGCCATCGTCTGTCCGCGCTCGGACGCCATCGCCGACAGGGCGCGCACGTGTGCCAGGTTGGCCTCGCTCAGCATGTCGCGCGAGAGCGACGACTCGTGGGCCGCCCGCGAGCCCTCCGGGACGCCGTGCAGGTAGCGATCGGTGAGGAGACCCTGGGCCAGTGGCGAGAAGGCGATGCAGCCCACGCCTTCCTGACCGAGGACGTCGAGGAGTCGGTCCTCGATCCATCGGTTCAGCATCGAGTACGACGGCTGGTGGATCAGCAGGGGCGTGCCCAGGGACCGCAGGATCGCCAGCGCCTCGCGGGTGCGCACGTCGGAGTAGGACGAGACGCCGACGTAGAGCGCCTTGCCCTGGCGCACGGCCGCGTCGAGCGCGCCCATCGTCTCCTCGAGGGGCGTGTCGGGGTCGAAGCGGTGGTGGTAGAAGATGTCGACGTAGTCGAGCCCCAGGCGGGCGAGGCTCTGGTCGAGGCTCGCGAGCAGGTACTTGCGCGACCCGTGGTCGCCGTAGGGGCCGGGCCACATGTCCCAGCCGGCCTTGGTGGAGATGATCAGCTCGTCGCGGTACGCCGCGAAGTCCTCGCGCAGCAGTCGCCCGAAGTTGATCTCGGCGCTGCCGTAGGGCGGTCCGTAGTTGTTGGCGAGGTCGAAGTGGGTCACACCGCGATCGAACGCCCGTCGCAGGATCGCGCGCTGCGTGTCGAGCGGCCGGTCGTCGCCGAAGTTGTGCCACAGGCCTAGCGAAATCGACGGCAGGAGCAGGCCGCTGCGCCCGACGCGTCGGTAGGTCATGGACTCGTAGCGGGAGGAATCGGCGACGTAGCTGCTCATGGGCGAAGCGTATCGCGACGCGGGCGACGCGGACGTGGTCGTCGCCCGCGTGCGGCGCCGACTCCTAGACTCGCGGACGAGACACCAGGAGGCACCACCGTGGTCCACACGACGCGCGAGTGGCGATGGAGGCCGCGCCGCGCCGTCGCAACGCCCCAGGACCTTCGGGGTTCCCGGGGGGCTCGTTCGTGAGCCACGACCACCTCGACGCCCGTGCGCCGGCGCGCGGCGACGCTCGCTACCTGAGCGCGGCCCTCGTCCTCATCGTGGCGTTCATGGTGGTGGAGGTCGTGGCGTCAGTGCTCTCGCACTCACTGGCGCTGCTCTCGGACGCCGGGCACATGGTGGTCGACGCCCTGGCGCTCGCCGCGTCGCTCGCCGCGGCGAGCTGGAGCGCTCGGCCGCCTCGCGGCCCCTGGACGTACGGCTTCCGCCGGGCCGAGATCCTCTCGGCCGCGGTGAACGGCGTGACCCTGCTGGTGATCGCGGTGGCCATGGCGGTGGGAGCCGTCGAGCGCCTCTGGCACCCGGTGACGGTCGCGGGCGGCGACGTGATCGTCGTCGCCCTGGTCGGGGTCGTGGTGAACGCGGCGGCGGCGTGGATCCTCTCGCGGGCCGACCGTGCCAGTCTCAACGTCCGCGGCTCGCTGCGCCACGTCCTCACCGACCTCTACGGCTTCCTCGCCACCGCGGCGGCGGGGGGCGTGATCCTCGCGACTCACTTCGAGCGCGCCGACGCGCTCGCGACGCTGGTCGTCGTCGCGCTGATGCTGCGCGCGGCGTGGGGCCTCCTCGGGGCGTCGGGGCGGATCCTGCTGGAGGCGGCCCCCGAGAGTGTGGACCTGGACGAGGTGCGTCGCCACCTCGCGGGGATCGAGCACGTGGTCGACCTGCACGACCTGCACGTCTGGACGCTGAGTTCGGGGTTGCCGGTGCTCTCCGCGCACGTGGTGGTCGACGACGCGATCTTCACCACCGGCGGCGCCCCGCACCTGCTCGACGCCCTCCAGTCGTGCCTGACCGGTCACTTCGACGTCGAGCACAGTACGTTTCAACTGGAGCCGAGTCGGCATCGCGCGCACGAGGGCGAGGTGCACTGACCGACCTCGAGGGGGGTGCTCGTGGGGCGAGGGGGTCGCCGCACGGTCGCGCGACGTCGACTCGTCGCGGCGGGCGGGCGGATCGTGGGCGCGGGCCTGGTGTGGTGGTCGGGTGACGCGCACTGGCGCCTGTGGCGCGACGTGGGCTACCGCTACATCCCGATCATCGGTCCCCTCTTCGTGGTCCAGGTCGTGATGGCCAGCGTCCTCGGTGGACTCGTGCTGGCGTGGTGGCGACGGTGGACGGCGCTGGCGGGTGCGGCGTTCGCCTTGGGCACTCTCGCGGGTTTCGTGATCTCGGTGGTGCACGGGCTCTTCGGCTTCCGCGACGTCTGGTCGTCGCCCTACGCCGTCGAGTGCGCGGTGCTCGAGAGCGCGGCGGCCGTGATGTTGGTGACCAGCGCGGTCGCCACGCCGCGACGCCGACGTGGTCGGACCTCGTCGCCGGGGTCGGGTCGCGGCTAGAGTCGGCCCCGCCCGGTCACCTACGGAGGTTTCGGTGTCACAGTTCCCCCACCTCTTCACCCCTCTACGGCTGGGTTCGCGTACGATGGCCAATCGGATCGTCTCGTCGGGCCACGACACGGTCATGGTCCATGAGGGGATGGTCACCGAGCGTCTGGTGGCCTACCACCGCGCTCGCGCCCGCGGCGGCGTCGGCCTGATCGTGGTGCAGGTCGCCGGCGTTCACGAGTCGGCGCGCTACACGAGCCACGTCCTGATGGCCACGGATGATCGGTGCATCGAGGGCTACGCCACGCTGGCGCGGGCGGTGCACGAGTACGGCACCATCATCGTCGGGCAGCTGTTCCACCCCGGTCGCGAGGTCATGGAGTCGAGCGACGGGTCGCGGCCGGTGGCGCTGGCTCCGTCGTCGGTGCCCAACGAGCGCTTCCGCGTCATGCCGCGAGCCCTGTCGCTCGCGCAGATCGGCGAGATCGTTGAGGGCTACGCCGCCAGCGCGCAGCGGCTCGTGCGGGCCGGTCTCGACGGCGTCGAGGTGGTGGCGAGTCACGGCTACCTGCCCGCGCAGTTCCTCGACGCGCGGGTCAACCACCGCGACGACGACTTCGGGGGAGACCCCGCGCGCCGGCGTCGCTTCCTCGCCGACGTCCTCGCGTCGGTGCGCAGCCGCGTCGGGGACGCCGTGGTGGGCCTGCGGGTGTCGGTGGGCGACGCCGACCCGGCGGGAGTCGACGAGGCGGTGGTGCTCGACGCGGTGACCGACCTCGCCGCGCGCGGGCTCGTGGACTACGTGAGCGTCACCACTGGCACCTCGGCGAGCCTGGCCGGATCGGATCACATCGTGCCCGAGATGCGCTTCGCCAACGGGTACACCGCCCCGCTGTCGCGGCGTCTGAAGGAGCGGGTCGCCGTGCCGGTGCTCGTCGCGGGACGGATCAACCAGCCTCAGGAGGCCGAGCGCCTCCTGCGCGACGGCGACGCCGACGCCTGCGTGATGACGCGCGCGCTCATCTGCGACCCCGAGCTGCCCCGCTTGGCGGCCAGCGGTCGATCCGACGACATCCGCGCCTGCGTCGCGTGCAACCAGGCGTGCATCGGCCACTTCCACGCGGGTTACCCGATCTCGTGCATCCAGCACCCCGAGACGGGCCGCGAGCTGCGCTTCGAACGCCTGGACGCGCCGCCGCGCCGCCGCCGGGTCCTCGTCGCGGGTGGGGGGCCGGCGGGGCTGAAGGCCGCCGCGGTGGCCGCCGCGCGCGGCCACGACGTGACGCTCCACGAGGCGGACGAACGCCTGGGCGGCCAGGTTCTGCTCGCGCAGCGGCTGCCCGGTCGCGAGGAGTTCGGGGGCGTCGCGACCAACCTCGAGGCCGAGGCGCGCCGCGCCGGAGTGCGCCTGGTCACGCGCAGCACTGTCGACGCGGCCCTGGTGGCGCGCGAGCGACCCGACGTGGTCGTCGTCGCCACGGGCGCACGGCCCTACCGACCGCCGCTCGAGGTGCTCGGGGAGCCGGCGATCTACGACGCCTGGGAGGCGCTGCGCGGCGCGCCGGCGCACCTCGGCCACGTCGTGGTCGTGGACTGGGGCGGCGACTGGGTCGGGATCGGGGTCGCGCGGGCGCTGGTCGCGCGCGGTCAGCGGGTCACGCTGTGCGTCACGGGCTACGCGGCGGGCGAGGCGCTGCAGCAGTACGTGCGCGACGCGATGCTGGCCGCACTCGCGCGCGAGCGCGTCGCTGTTGTGCCCCTGGTGCGCCCGTTCGGCGTCGATGACGACACCGTCTACCTCCAGCACGTCCTCACCGAGGAACTGGTCAGGGTCGAAGGGGTGACCGCGACCGTGTTGGCGACGGGGCACGCGCCACGGGTCGATCTCGTGGCGCAGCTGGAGGGTCGGGGGGTCGACGTGGTGAGTGTGGGCGACTGCCTGGCGCCGCGCACGGTGGAGGAGGCGGTGCTGGAAGGGCTGGTGGTGGGCGCCGCGCTGTGAGGACGACGCCCGCGTGTCGGCCGAGGCCGATTCCTGCTAGGACGGAGGTGACGAAGGGGTAGCGATGGCATTATTCGACAAGGTGAAGTCCCAGGCGGCCGATCTGGCCCAGAAGGCGCAGGAGAAGGCGCAGGTGGCGGGCAAGGTCGGCGCCGCGAAGTTGGACGAGGTCCAGGCCCGGCGTCGGCGCGACGGCCTGCTGCGCGAGCTCGGGGCGGCCGTCTTCGAGCAGCACCAGGGCCGTGGTGGCCCGCAGACTGACGCCGCCATTACCCGGCTGGTCGAGGACCTCGCACGCGACGAGGCCGAGCGCGGTACGAGTGCCGATCCGTCGTCGGACGACGACAACGACGCCTCGTAGCGCCATGCGACGCGGCCGCGGCCGCCGACCGGGCCGCGCAATGGCGCCGGCGCCGTGCTAAGACGGAGCAGTGGGGGATCCGTCGGGGGCGAACGGAGCGACCATGTCCGACGACCAGCACCCGGAGCCGAGCGGGAGTAACGCGCGCGACGACGACGCGCGACGGTGGGTGTACCCGGCGGATCAGGAGTTCGATCTCGTGACCGGCACCGGCGCCCATCTGCGGATGCGGCCGATTCGTCCGGCGGACGCGCGGCGCCTGGTGGACTTCCACGCGAAGCTGTCCTCGCGCTCGGTCTATCGGCGCTACTTCTCGTTCCACCCCGTCCTCTCCGACGAGGAGGTCGCGCACCTCACGCAGGTGGACTACGTGGACCGCTTCGGCTTCGTCGTGCTCGACGACGCCCGCTTCGTGGGCGTCGGGCGTTACGACCGGATCCCCGGAACCGACGAGGCCGAGGTCGCCTTCGTGGTGCTCGACGACTTCCAGCAGCAGGGTATCGGCCTGTCACTGCTCGAGCACCTGGCCATCGTCGCCTCCCAGTACGGCATCAGGACGTTCACTGCGGAGACCCAGGCGGACAACCGGGGGATGATGGGCGTCTTCGAGGACTACAGCGACCAGGTGAGCGCGCGCTACGAGGACGAGTTCATCCTGGTGAGCTTTCCCGTCGTGGGCTCGCGCGCGGGTGACGGGCCCCGCGGGGTGTCGTCGCGCGAGGCGACGCGCCCCGGTGCGGGGCCGCCGGTGGGGGGCGCGCTGTGCTGATCGTGAACGAGTTGACCGAGAACGCGGCCCACGAGGACCCCGGTCATCCCGAGCGGCCCGAGCGCGTGGGGGCCGTCGCGGCCGGGATCAGCTCTCTGCACCTGGCTGGTGACGTCGTGAGCGTGGCCCCCTACTGCGCGACGCGAGCCGAGTTGGCGCGGGTTCACGACGGGACCTACCTCGACGAGCTCGGCGCCTACTGCTACGCGGGGGGCGGGGACCTCGATGAGGACACCTACGCGACCTACGACTCGTGGGCGATCGCGCAGTTCGCCGCGGGCGCCGGTCTCGCCGTGGTCGACGAGTTGACTCGCCGGGGCGACGGCGTGGGCTTCGTCGCGGTGCGACCGCCCGGGCACCACGCCCTGGCCGACCGGGCGATGGGCTTCTGTCTGCTCAACAACGTCGCGGTGAGCGCCGCCGCCCTGGCCGATCGCGGCGAGCGCGTGCTGATCGTTGACTGGGACGTGCACCACGGCAACGGAACGCAGTCGATGTTCTGGAACGACCCTCGTGTCCTCTACGTCTCCACTCACCAGTGGCCGCTCTTCCCCGGCACGGGGGTGGCTCAGGAGGTGGGCGGGCTCGACGCGGTGGACCGGACCATCAACATCCCGGTGCCGCCGGGGTCGACCGGCGACACGCTGGCGCGCGCGCTGGACGAGGTGGCCGCGCCGGTCATCGACGAGTTCGACCCCACGTGGGTGCTGGTCTCGGCCGGCTACGACGCGCACCGGGCGGACCCGATGGGCGATCTGCTGCTCACCAGCGGCGACTTCGCGATGCTGGCGCGCCGCGTGCGCGAGGTGGTTCCCGCGCCGGGTCGCCTCGCGCTCTTCCTCGAGGGGGGCTACAACCTCGAGGCCCTGCGTACCTCGGTGGCGGCGACGCTGGGGGCGCTGCTCGACGCCCCCTTCGACGCGGCCGCGCCCAGCGCCGGCGGCGCGGGCGAGGACGTCGCGATCCGGGTGCGCGAGCAGCGCCGGGTGGCGCTCGACCAGGCGCGCGTGGCGCGCGCGAGGGAGGAGGACGCGTGACGGTCATTCGTACCATCGCGGTGGGCTTTGACGGGTCGTCCGACTCCGAGGTGGCCCTGGCCTGGGCCCTCGACCTGGCCGCGCCTCTCGGGGCTCGGGTGGTCGCCGTGCACGCGCGAGGGCTGCTCTCGCGTCTCGAGGGATGGTCCTCCTCGGCGCTGGAGTCGTCTGTGGCCCGCCTCGCCCAGGAGCACGGTGTGTCGGTCGGCGACGTGAGCGTGTGCGTCGAGGAGGGTGACGCCTGCTCGGTGCTGGCGCGCTGCTCGCACCCTCCCGTGGGCGCGGACCTGCTCGTCGTGGGTTCGCGCGGCGAGGGCAAGCACCCCGGCCTGCTGCTCGGGAGCACCAGCCTCGAGCTGGCACAGCGCGCCGAGGTGGCGCTGGTCATCGTGCCGAGCGCTCGCGATGTCGCGTCGCCCTAGCGTCCCCGCTCGTTGGAGCGCCGCAGCAGTGGCTGGCCGGAGGCGGTGTGCCAATCGGTGCGCGGACAGGTGAAGCGTTCCAGGAGCGCCTCGACGATCGCGTCGTAGTTGACCCGCCAGCCTACGAAGTCCCACCAGGCAGTCTCACGATCGCGCACGATGGCGATGCCACTGCGCTCCAGGCGCGCGAGGACGGCATCGAAGTCGGCGCGCGCGATCGCGATCGGTATCGTGCGGTCGGGAGTTGCCGGGTAGGGGACGTGGAAGTAGTCGGCGAGTCGGCGAAGGTTCAGCCACCCCGAGCGGATGCACAGCCCCGCCGTCGGCGAGGGGGGCTCGTCCACGGCGGCGTTGAACAGCGCGGCCGCATCGAGGACGGCGGTCGCGGCGCCGATCCAGGTCTGGTCGGGAGTCGGTGAGCGGTAGAAGTTGAGGATGGTCAGCGTCGTGTGGGTTTCGCCGACCTCGATGAACCACTGCTCCCACTCGCGCCACAGCTCGTCGAGGCGCTCGTAGGAGGCCACGCTCTGGGCGATCTCGAGGATGCCCCACGGCGTGGCTGGAATACCGGCGCGCACCGAGAGGCGCGAGACCGAGATCTCGCGCCGCTGGAAGGCGGCGTAGAGAGTGGGGATGAAGGCGATCAGCAGGGCGAGCAGGGTGAGCCCGACGCCGGCCTCCACGAAGCCGAGCGCCGCCTGGCCCGCCCCCGATGTGTGGCTGGTGCCCAGGGTGAAGAGCGACGACCCCGAGAGGGCGGTCGCACGGGCCGGGTTGGGTGCGCCGAGGGCGACGAAGCCGAGGGCGAAGGCGACGACGCTCAGACCGAGCCACAGGGCCTGGTACGAGAGCAGCATGATCGACGGGTAGAGCGAGAGGATGCGATCGCGCGTCGGATAGGACCGCCGCGGCGACGTCATGAGATCGAACACCCCGCCAATCACGCGAGCCAGGGCGCGGCTGAGGCGCACGTTGGCGACGCGGGGTAGCAGGAAGGTGCGCACGGCAGCGTCGAGGACCACTAGTTCGAGGGTGAGCCCCGCGCCGCCGGCGACCAGTCGCACGGCGATGTTCACCGTCCAGCCACCGCGGGGCCGTGGGGGATCCGCAACACCGGTACCACTGTGAGAGGCGGTCGGGGGATCAAGGGCGGAAGTCTAGCGAGGCCCGAGGCGTCGTGCCCGGCGACGCGTCAGCCTGGCCGGGGCGGCCAACCCGGCACGGTGGTGGCCCGACGGGACGCGGGCGTTCTTCGCGCGTACGAACTCGTGGAGCGTCTCGGGGGCGTAC
>JBMFWX010000036.1:0-18583 GCA_049964855.1 Acidimicrobiales bacterium | reverse complement strand
TGTCGCGAACGAGGTCGTCGTCGACGTCAGCGTCGTCCACCACGACCAGTCGTCGTCCGTTGGCCCCTACTGAAGCGGCGACGTACTCGGAGCCAAACCTGGCGAAGCGGTCCCGGTACTCGACCACAATCGTCGTCACGGTGGGGTCAGTGAGCAGAGCGAGGAATGTGCGTCGCTTGGCGTTGAGACCAGAGCCGACTTCGGTCACCACCCGATCAATCGAGTGGCCGTTCGACGTAGCCCAGACGCTCACACGCGCCACCCGACGATCACGGTCCGCTCGTTGGTCGCCCGAAGAGACGCGAGCGTAGACGGCGGTCATGCCCGCATCAGGGCGTGACGTTTCGAGATCGCCGACGAGAACAAGTCGCCCCATCTTTCGCGCGGGGATCGGCAGCGTTCCCTGGCGGAACCACCGATAGGCGGTCTGAGGGTGTACCCCTTGCACGTTGGCCCACCCACTCAAGTTCATTACTTCATAGTCCTGCGGCGTGGTGTGACATCAGGTGGCACCCCCGCGTCCACGTGATCGACCACCGGCGCCCCGTCACCGAGCATCGAGTCACTCCGCCCACGAGCGCTACCGACACGAACTCCTCGCCTCGCCTTCACACGCGATCTCCCCACTCGATGACCTAGGTCCGCCCCGACGCCGGCGCACGCGACACGGCGCGCCATCAGAAGCGATGGCGCGCCGTGCGTCGCTGAAGCCGAACTACGTTACGACGCGGTCGGAGCCACCCCGAGAGCGGCGATGGACGCCTGACGAGCGCTGATCGCACCCTTCAGCGCGAGCTTGAACGCCGTGCGGGCAGTCACGCGCGCCGCCGACGTCGTCGACGCCTTCAACGCGGCTAGGTACGTGGTTCGCGCGGCGGCCACGGTGCTCTTGAAGGTCTGGTTGATGGCCAGCATCGACGCGCCGTACGCCTTGCCCTGCTGCGTGAGCAACACGGTCGCGCTGGCGTTACGCACCGGCGGCTTGCCGAGCGCGGTCAGCGCGGTCGTCCGAGCGGTCCGCGCCGCCGCCAGCGCCGCCGCGAACGCGGCCTGAGCCGCAGTGCGCTCCGCCGACGTCGTCGCCGTCGCCAACGCGGCTGTCATCGTCGTGCGCGCCGCCACCACCGCCGACTTGAAGGACAGGTTGATGTTCAACTTGGCCAACGCGTACGCCTTCATGGCGGCGGCATTGCCCTTCGCCGACGCCGCACCGTGTGCGACAGTCGTCGTCGGATTGCCGCTCGCGAACGCTGCAGCGGGGGCAACGGCGCCGACGCCGAGGCTCAACGCCACAACGGCGGCGGCTCGGGTGATAGTGGACTTCATGGTTACTCCCTTGGCTGGTTGTGAGTCCAGCGTAGGGAGCCTCATTGTGCGTCGGCTGTGGTGGACCTTGGCTCCGACAAAGTTCCCCCTGTCATCACGGGCCAGCGAGTCCAACCGAACGACAGTGCGTCACGTCCCACCCACATCGCGCCGTCGCCACCGGCGCGCGGGGATGGTCACGACGCCCCCCGACGGTCAACCGGCCACCAGCGCACTTCGCCAACCGGTCTACACTAATAGTTGCATATGCTAACGCTCGTCGCACCTAGTTGGACACGGGCCCGCCATCGGTGGCGGCCTCGCGCGCGGCGCGACCAGCGACCGAGCGGGGCAGGCGTCGCGCACGGGTGGGCGCGCCGTGACGTCTGAGGTACCCCCCTCCGCCCCGTCGCCGCCGACGAACCCGTCGACGTCCGATGACACCGACCCCGCGTCGCTCCCGCTCGCCGATCTCGAGACGCGGCTCGCGACGTCGGCCCAGGGACTCACCCAGGCCGAGGCCGAGTCTCGGCTGGCCCAGTACGGCCCCAACGAGCTGATCGAGAAGCCCCAAAGCGCTCTCCTCCAGCTGCTCACCTACTTCTGGGGCCCCATTCCGTGGATGATCGAGGTGGCGGTGGTCCTGTCGGGCGTGCTGCGCCACTGGCCCGACTTCATCATCATCCTGATCCTGCTGTTCGCCAACGCGGGAATCGGCTTCTGGGAGGAGCATCAGGCGGGCAAGGCCATCGCCGCCCTCAAGGCCGAGCTGGCGATCCAGGCGCGCGTCCTGCGCGACGGGGCGTGGACCACCGCTCCGTCACGAGACCTGGTCCCCGGCGACGTCATCCGGCTGCGCCTCGGCGACATCGTGCCGGCCGACGCCCGCCTCCTGGACGGCGACCCCATCGAGGTAGACCAGTCGGCGCTCACCGGCGAGTCGCTGCCCGCCGCCCGCGCGAGCGGTGAGCCCGTCTACTCGGCGTCGATCGTGCGCCAAGGGGAGATCGGAGCCGTCGTCTACGCCACGGGGGCGAACACCTACTTCGGCAAGACGGCCGGACTGGTCCAAGAGGCGCAGACGGCGAGCCACTTCCAGAAGGCGGTGCTGCGCATCGGCACCTTCCTCATCTTCTTGGCCATCGCACTCGTGGCGATCATCACGGCGGTCTCGATCCTACGGGGCGATCCGGTTCTCAACACGCTCCAGTTCGCCCTCGTCCTCACGGTGGCCGCCATTCCCGTCGCCATGCCCACCGTCTTGTCGGTGACCATGGCCGTGGGCGCGCGACTTCTCGCCGCGAAGAAGGCCATCGTGAGCCGACTCGTCGCGATCGAGGAGCTCGCGGGGGTGGACGTTCTCTGCACCGACAAGACCGGCACCCTGACCCAGAACCATCTGACGCTCGGCGACGTCGTTCCCTTCGGCGCGGCGACGACCGAGCAGGTGATCCTGGACGCGGCACTGGCGTCGCGCGTGGAGGACGCCGACGCGATCGATCTCGCGGTCCTCGGCGCCCTCCCGGGCGGGGCGGTCCCGCCGGACTACACGGTCGCCCACTTCACCCCCTTCGACGCGGTGAAGAAGCGCACGGAGGCCACGGTCACCGACGCGGGAGGCGTCACCTTCCGGGTGACCAAGGGCGCGCCACAGGTGATTCTGGAGCTCTCGGCCAACAAGTCGGACGTGAGCGGCGACGTCGACGCGGCGGTTACCGGCTTCGCCGCGCGGGGCTTCCGCTCGCTCGGCGTGGCCCGCGCCCAGGGACAGAGCGAGGACGAGGGCGCGTGGCAGCTCGTAGGCGTCATCCCCCTGTTCGATCCGCCCCGCGACGACGCGCGCACCACCATCGCCACCGCACGAGCGATGGGGGTCGACGTGAAGATGGTGACGGGCGACTCACTGGCGATCGCCCGCGAGACAGCCCGAACCCTGGGAATGGGCGCGAACATCGTCGACGCCGCCGGCCTGGGCACGGCCGAGAGCGTCGAGACCGAGGCGACAGCGGCGGCGATCGAGGAGGCCGACGGCTTCGCCCAGGTCTTCCCCGAGCACAAGTACCACATCGTCGACGTCCTGCAGCGACGCGGCCACATCGTCGGCATGACGGGTGACGGGGTGAACGACGCGCCCGCACTGAAGAAGGCCGACTGCGGCATCGCGGTGTCCGGTGCCACGGACGCCGCGCGAGCCGCCGCCTCCATCGTGCTGACCAACCCGGGTCTCTCGGTCATCATCGACGCCATCAAGGAGAGCCGCAAGATCTTCGAGCGGATGAACAGCTACGCCATCTACCGGATCGCCGAGACGCTGCGCGTCCTGCTGTTCATCTCGATGGTGATCCTGATCTTCAACTTCTTCCCGGTGACCGCGATCCAGATCGTGATGCTGGCCCTGCTGAACGACGGGGCCATCCTGTCGATCGCCTACGACAGAGTTCGCTACCGTAACCGCCCCGAGGCGTGGGACATGCGGATCGTGATCGGCATCGCCATCGTGCTCGGCGTCGTCGGCCCCGTGGCCGCGTTTGGCATCTTCGACATCGCCAACCAGATCTTCCACCTCAGCCACCCCCAGATCGAGACCATGATGTACCTCACGCTGTCGGTGGCCGGGCACCTCACGATCTTCCTCGCGCGGCTGCGCGGTCCGTTCTGGTCCACCAGCCCGGCCCGCGTTCTCATGCTCGCCGTGCTCGGCACGCAGACCCTGGCGACGCTGATCGCGATCTTCGGCGTCTTCATGACGCCGCTGCCCTGGCGCTACGCGGCGCTCGTGTGGGGCTGGGCGATCGTCTGGTTCCTCCTGACCGATCGCGTAAAGCTCGTGGCCTACCGCTTCCTGGGCCGTCCCGCGACGTCGGCCTCCGTCGGCGCGCGATCCTCGGCGACGATCAGCCGGTGAACGAGTCCGTCGGCGAGCCCTCGCGTCACGAGGGGTTCGCGGACACCGGTCGACGGGCCGACATCGGGCTCGTGGCGGCGATCAGCATCGGCGTCGGCGGCATGATCGGCGCCGGCGTCTTCTCGGTCCTGGGCGTCATGGCCCGCGTCACGGGCGCCGCCATGCCGCTCTCCTTCGCCCTAGGCGGCGTCGTGGCCGCCCTCACGGCCTACAACTACGTCGCCCTGGGCCGAACGTTCCCTAGCGTGGGCGGCGCCGTGACGTTCCTCGTGCGCGAGTACGGCGAAGGCGTCCTGTCGGGCTCGCTCAACCTCTTCCAGTACGCGAGCTACACCATCACCATCGCGTTGTACGCCAGCGGATTCGCCGCCTACGCCGCGACCTTCGTCCCGCTGGCGCCGACGGCGTGGGCCGTCGGCGTCATCCTGGGCTTCACGGCGATCAACTTTCTCGGAAGCCGCTTGATGGGGCGCGCGGAGTCCGCCATCGTGATCACCAAGGTCGCCATCCTGCTCGTCTTCATCGTGGCCGCCCTCACCGCCCCCTCGAGAGTGATTCACCACCTGTCACCGGCCACCTGGCCGGGCCCGATGGCCATCCTCTCCGGTGCGGGCGTCATCTTCGTGGGCTACGAGGGATTCGGTCTGATCACGAACGCCGCGGCCAACATGGCGGCGCCGCGGCGCGAGCTGCCGCGCGCGATCTACGCCAGCGTCGCCCTCGTGATCCTGATCTACCTCCTCGTCGCCACTGGCGTCGTGCTGGACGTGCCACTCGGCCAGCTGCGCCACCTGGGGGACTCGGCGCTGGCGGTCGCCGCCCGGCCCTCGCTCGGCCAGGCCGGCTTTCGGCTGATCGGCGTCGCGGCCCTGCTGTCGACCGCATCGGCCGTCAACGCCACCCTGTTCGGCGCGACCAACATCGCCTACCAGATCGCCAAGAACGGCGACCTTCCCCCCGCCTTCGACCGCCCGCTCTGGGGTCGCGACGTCGAGGGGCTCTTCATCACCTCGGGACTGGCACTCCTGCTCGTCCTGCTCTTCCCACTGAGCGCGGTGGCCTCCATGGGCAGCGCCGGCTTCCTCCTCATCTACCTCGCGGTCGACGTGGGCCACTGGCGCATTCGACGCCAGACGGGCGCACGGACCTGGCCCATCGTGTCCTCCGCGGTCGCGTGCCTCGTGCTCCTCGCGTCCCTCGTCGACCACATGATCGCGACGGCCCCGTCCTCGGTCGTGGCCCTCGGCGTCGCGCTGGCCGCCAGCGTCCTCTTCGAGGTGGTCTACCGACGGCGAACGGGGCGGACGTTCCGGGGCCTGCTGGCCCGAACCGACGCCGCGACGCGGCCCGCCCCGTGACCATCAACGGACCCCACAGACCGGCCTTGCGCGTCGTCGACCGTAGGTCCGCGATCGCCGGATGCGGCTAGCCACCGGGCTTGGCGGCCTCGAGCTCGCGGATCTGCGACTCCAGCTGGGCAACCACCGTCGCGCCGTCGCCGTGGTAGAGCGCCAGGGCGATGCTGAGCCGGTTCGACACCCAGTCGTCGAGCGCGGTGCCGAAGTGCACGACGGTCGGCTTCTGACGGTTGGACACCGAGATCGTCAAGCCGCCGGCGCCGTGCTGGATCCCCAGGAGCTTGGCGAACTGACACTCCGCGGTCCGCTTCGCCCCCTGATAGACGATGCGCTGGCTCGTGATCGTCAGCGTCCCGGCGTCGACCGCCGTCGGCGTCGGCTCGCCCTGCACGTAGTGGCCGCGAGTCTGGCCCACGTGGTAGCGCACCGGCCGGCCGGGATGCGTCCGATCGGGAAGGACACGCCTTGGGAGCCGCCCTTCCACTGGCCCGCACCCTTGCGCTCTTCGATCAGGCTCACGTTCGTGATCTGGGCGACCCCCACCTCCCCCGGCTTCAGGACGAGCGAGGTGACGCCGGCCGCGCTGTGACCCGAGGCGACCGCGACGAGACCCTTGAGCTCGTCCATCTGGTGGGTCCACTCGTCCAGTGCGGCCCGCGCGGCGCTCGCCGCCTCTTCGCGGGCCTTCTCCTCCCGGTGCTTTTCGAACACGGCACACCTCACCTTCGCTGATGGCGAACGCGCCACTCCTACGAGGCACCCGCCGCGCACGCCGTGACGTCACTCCTCGAGGTTGGACTCCGTCGAGCGGTCGACTCGGTACGCCGTCATCGAGAGCGAGCCCATGGTGCACCCCTCGTTGAACGTGCTCACCGTTTCGCCGAGCGCTGCCGCCAGCCCCGCCAGGTAGACCAGGGGCAGAAAGTGGTCGGGCGTCGGCGCGGCGAGACGGTAGTCGTCGTGACCCACCAGGTCCCCCACCGACTCCGGTCGCGCGAGGACGACCTCGCGAGCGTCAGCATCGAAGCGCCGGGCCCAGTCGTACCCCTGGTCCGTGGCGTCCCACGCGATCGCTCGGAGGTTGTGCACCACATTGCCCGACGCCACGATGAGCACGCCGTCGTCGACCAGCGGAGCGAGACGCGAGCCCAGCTCGAGGTGGTGCGCCAGCGGCTGGCTCGCGTCGAGGGAGAGCTGCACGACCGGCACGTCCGCGTCGGGGTACATGTGCGCCAGCACCGACCAGGTGCCGTGATCGATGCCCCAGGTCTCGTCGTCGAGCGAGAGCAGGGTCGGGCGAGCGATCTCCGCGACCTGTCGCGCCAGCTCCGGCGAGCCCGCCACCGGGTAGTCGAAGTCGACGAGCTCCTGGGGGAAGCCGTAGAAGTCGTGAATCACCCGCGGGTGTGACATCGAGGTGACCGCGGACGCCCGCACGTACCAGTGGGCGGAGATGGCGAGGATCGCGCGCGGCCGTTCGATCGAGGCCGCGAACTGCGACCACCCTCGGGTGAAACGATTCTCCTCGAGGGTGTTCATCGGACTTCCGTGACCAACGAAGACGGGGGGCAGACTCACGGGGACCTCACTTTCGCGACCGCACCAGTGTAGCGGGAAAGGTGACACGTCAACCAGTTACCGGTACCATAGTGGGGTGAACGAGGCCGAGGACCGACGCGCGGCCACCGCGGACCGTGTCTGGCGTCGCCTCGCGCAACTGCACCACCACCTCGAGGCCGAGCTCGGTCGGGGACTGGGCGCCCACGGCCTCTCTCATCCCGACTACCTCGTGCTCGCCACGCTGGACGAAGTGATCGACGGCCGACGACGCCTCGTCGAGCTCGCCCGCGATCTGGGGTGGGAGAAGAGCCGGACGTCGCACCACATCGCGCGGATGTGCGCACGCGGTCTGGTGACCAAGTCGACCTGCCCCACCGACCGGCGCGGGGCGTTCGTCGTCCTGACCGACCAGGGCCGTCGGGCTCGCGCGCGGGCCGCGCCGCACTACCTCGCCGACGTGCGCCGCCTCCTCGGCTCGGTGACCCCGACCCAACTCGCCGCCCTCGAGGCCGTCGCCAACGTCGTACTCGCGCGAGCCGACGACCAGGTCACCGACGGCTCACCCGCTCCACCGTCGGCCCAGTGACGGCCTCAGACGCCGGTCGAGCCCGCGACCAGCAACTGGACGTTGGTGCTCGCCAGACGCGTGCACACCGTCGTGCGCAGCGCGCGATAGGTCCAGGGCACGAAGCCGGTCAGTGCAATCTCCACGCCGAGCGCCGCCCGCACGGCGCACCGTGACGACGGGTAGTTCCCCGTGTCGGTGACGCCCAGGGGTGCACTCACCGACTGTCCCCTCGTCACGACGTGGCGCACGGCCATTTGGCCCACGCTCTCGTTGCGTGCCGGCGGACCCACGGGCCTGCGCCCCGAACCCACCGGCTGCACGCGGGGGAAACCCCACAGCGCGCAGCGCCCACTCGTGTCAGTGAACACGATCGGGTAATAGATCGTGCCGGCGGTACCGTTGGGCCGTCCCAGCGACACCCGCAGCTGGGTGGCCCGGCACATCGGCACCGCCCCAGCGCTCGCGACGCCCTCGCCGACGAGTGCCCCGAGAACGCACCCCGGCGCGACCACGACCAGAGCGAGCACGCCTCGCGCTACCGCGCCCCACGCTCGTCGCACAACGCCTCCCGCCTCGCGGCACCGCCACTCGGTCTAGCACCGCAACTGATGTCGAGCCACCACGGGAGGTGCGTTAGCGTTTGTCTAGCGATCCAAAGGACGATAATGGCAGTGAACCGATCCACGATGACCAGCCTCGAGCGCGAGAAGGCGTCGGTCTTCCACTCCTGGTCCGCCCAGGCCTCGATCAACCCGCTGATGGTCCGCGACGCGCGAGGCGTCTACGTCACCGATGAGGCGGGCACCACCTACCTGGACTTCTCCTCCCAGCTGGTGAACACCAACCTCGGACACCAGCATCCCGCCGTCGTCGAGGCCATCCGCGAGCAGGCCGCTCGACTGTGCACGATCGCGCCGCAGCACGGCTACGAGTCGCGCTACCGTGCAGCCGAGCTCATCCTCGACCACTCCTTCGACGGTGCGGCCAAGGTCTTCTTCACCAATGGTGGCACCGAGGCGGTCGAGCACGCCGTGCGCATGGCGCGACTGCACACCGGGCGGCACAAGGTGATCGCCGCCTACCGCAGCTACCACGGCGCGACGTCGACCTCGATCAACCTGACGGGCGATCCGCGGCGCTGGCCGAGCGACCACGGCACCGCCGGCGTCGTGCACTTCTTCGGCCCGTTCCTCTATCGCAGCGCCTACCACGCCGCTACCGAGGTCGAGGAGCGCGATCGCGCGCTGGAGGCGCTCGAGGAGCTGATCCGCTTCGAGGGACCCGACTCCATCGCCGCCATCATCCTCGAGACCATCCCCGGCACCGCCGGCATCATGGTTCCCCCGCCGGGCTTCCTCGCCGGGGTGCGCGCGATCTGCGACCGCTACGGCATCGTCTACATCGCCGACGAGGTCATGGCTGGCTTCGGACGAGCCGGCGCCTGGTTCGCCTACCAGGACCACGACGTCACCCCCGACCTGGTGACCTTCGCCAAGGGCGTCAACTCGGGCTACGTCCCGCTCGGGGGGGTGGTGCTCAACCGGGCGATCAGCGACACCTTCAACGATCGGGTCTACCCCGGCGGCCTCACCTACTCCGGCCACCCCCTGGCCTGCGCGAGCGCCGTCGCGACGATCGAGGTGATGGAGCGCGACCACGTGGTCGAGAACGCGCGGCGCATCGGCGACGAGGTGCTGCGCCCCGGCCTGGCCGCGCTGGCCGAGCGGCACCGCATCATCGGCGAGGTCCGGGGCCAGGGCGTCTTCTTCGCACTCGACCTAGTGAGCGACCGAGACACGCGCGAGCCCCTCGCCCCCTACGGAGCGAGTTCGCCGGCGATGAACGAGTTGATCGCGGCGTGCCGCGCGCAGGGCCTGCTCATCTTCGCCAATTTCAATCGGCTCCACGTGGTGCCGCCGTGCATCATCACCGACGACGAGGCGCGCGACGGGCTTGAACGACTGGACCGCGCACTGGCACTCGGCGAGCGCTACTACCTCGGCGCGTCGTGAGCGGCGCGTCGTGACGACGTCGAGCGAGCAGCGCCGTGCGGCGGCGGCGAGCCTGCTGCGCGACATCGGCCACGACGTCGTGGCCCGCGACCTCGACGACGAGTTCCTCGACCAGGCCATCGCCGTGCTGCGCCCCCTGCGCGACGCGCTGGAGGAGCGCCCCGCGCGCGAACGGCACCGGCCCGACACGCTCGCGACTCTCTCCCTGTCCCTTCCCGCGCGCGACGACCCCCACCGTCACCTCTTCGCGGACTCCGTGGTCTCGGGCGAGGCGAACCCTCACGGACTAGGAGCCGAGATCTGGCGCGAGGGCGAGTCGGTGGTGTCGCGCGTCGCGCTCGGTCGCGCCTTCGAGGGAGCACCGGGACGCGCGCACGGCGGCGTCGTCGCGGCCCTGCTCGACGAGACGATGGGCCTGGTAATGGGGGTGCACGACGCGTTCGGCTTCACGGCGCGCCTGGAGGTCACCTACCGCGAGCCAGTGCCCGTCGGCGCCGAGGTGACCGCCCGCGCGTGGCTGGCGCACCGCGACGGACGCAAGTCCACGATCCGGGCGACGCTCACGCACGGCGAGACGGTGCTGGTGGAAGCGTCCGCACTCTTCATCGCCGTCGACCCGGCGCGGTTCCTCGCGAGCCTGCGCGAGACGTAGGAATGCACGTCGTCGCGGGGCCCGCGACGCGGCGATTCGCCACCGCGAAGGTCGCGCGCGTGAACGGCGCCTTCTGGGCCCTCAAGCTCCTCAGCACCGCGATGGGCGAGGCGACCTCGGACTTCCTGGTGCACCGGTTCATCCCCCAGCTGGCCGTCCTCGCGGGCCTCGTCGTCTTCGCCGCAGCCCTGTGGGCCCAGTTACGCGCCACGCGCTACTCGGCGGTGCGCTACTGGTTCACGGTGGCCATGGTGAGCGTATTCGGCACGATGTGCGCCGACGTGGTCCACGTGGCCCTGCGCGTCCCCTACGTGGTCTCCGCCGTCACCTTCGCGGTCGTGCTGGTGCTCCTCTTCGCGACCTGGTACGCGGTCGAGGGGACGATCTCGATCCACACCATCCGCACCACGCGCCGCGAGCTGTTCTACTGGGCGGCGGTCACCGTGACCTTCGCGTTCGGCACGGCACTGGGCGACCTCACGGCGAGCACCCTGGGCCTGGGCTACTTCACCTCGGTACTGCTCTTCGCGGCGCTCCTGGGCGCCGTGGCCCTGACGCGACGCGCGTCGCGCCACGACGTCCTCACCTTCTGGACGGCCTACGTCCTGACGCGGCCGCTCGGGGCGTCGGTGGCCGACTGGTGCGGCGTCTCGCCGGCGCGCGGTGGGCTCAACTGGGGGCCCGGCACGGTGGGCCTCTCCCTCGCCGTCGCGATGGCCCTCGGCGTCGTCGCCGCCGCGTTGCGCGAGGCGTCACGGCGCCCGCTCACGTCCGTAGGCTGAGCGCATGCCCGCCGTCTCCACCGACAATCTGCTCGCACTGGCGCGAGTCGACGCACCCTCCCTGGAGGCGCACCCGCGTCGGGTCACCTCGATCACCACCGCTCCGCGCGCTCTGGAGGGCGAGGGCTTTCCCGTGCGACGCGCCTTCGCGGGTGTCGATCTCGCGCTTCTCGACCCCTTCGTGCACATGGACCAGATGGGCGAGGTCGACTACGGGCCCGGCGAGCCCAAGGGTACGCCGTGGCACCCGCACCGCGGGTTCGAGACCGTCACCTACATGATCGACGGCACCTTCGTCCACCAGGACTCCATCGGCGGCGGCGGCGTGATCGAGAACGGCGCCACCCAGTGGATGACGGCCGGGTCGGGCATCTTGCACATCGAGCGCCCGCCGGACTCGCTGATCGCCTCGGGCGGCCTCTTCCACGGCGTCCAGCTTTGGGTGAATCTGCCCGCGAGCCTCAAGATGACCGATCCGCGCTACCAGGACATCGAGTCGACGGCCGTCACGCTGGTGACCAACGCCGGGGGCGACGCCCTCCTGCGCGTCATCGCCGGGGCACTCGGCGACGCCACCGGACCGGGCTCGACCCACACGCCGATCACGATCGTCCACGCGACCCTCCAGCCGGCCAGCCGCGTCGCGCTCCCCTGGCCGCTCGCCTACAACGCGCTGACCTACGCCCTGGCGGGCCGCGGCACCGTAGGCCCCGAGCGTGCGCCCCTCGGCGAGGGCCAGCTCGCCGT
Organism: Acidimicrobiales bacterium; assembly: GCA_049964855.1. Lineage (GTDB taxonomy): Bacteria > Actinomycetota > Acidimicrobiia > Acidimicrobiales > RAAP-2 > RAAP-2. Next base: position 6,694 of record JBMFWX010000036.1, on the reverse strand, counting down.
GCACGTCGACGGCGACTACCTCTGGCTCGAGGCCGACGCCACGAGCACCTTCGAGGTGCTCCTACTCGGCGGTCGACCGATTCGCGAGCCCGTCGCCGCCTACGGGCCCTTCGTCATGAACACCCGCGCCGAGCTCCAGCAGGCCTTCGACGACTATCAGGCGGGCCGACTCGGCCAGGTCCCGGCCGAGCACATCTAGACGCCGGTGTCCTCGGACGCCTCACGGTGCAGGAGGAACGTCCCCGTGGCGCGGCTCATTATCCGTCCCGACTCGTCGACGATGGTCCCCTCGGCGTAGGCGACCTGTCGCGTGACGCGCACGACCTCGCCGCGCACGTCGTAGTGCTCCCCCTGAGTCGCGGGGCGCATGAGCTCGGTCGTGATCTCGACGGTGGCGCTGGTCCGGTCGCGCCCGCTCAGCGCGGCGTTGACCGCGAAGTTCATCACCGCGTCGAGCAGGACGGCGTGCACCCCCGCCTGCACCAGGCCGTGGGGGTTCGCCGCCAACTCGCGCGGCACGAAGTTCGCGTGGGCCCACCCCAGGTCCTCGCCGTCCACGCCGTACTCGTCGAAGCTGCCTCCCAGGGCGCCGATGATGGCCATACCGCCGTCACCCAGCCACCGATCGAGGTTCTTGCGCTCGCCCACCCCCGAGACGCTACCGCGACCCGCGCCTAGGATGCGCGTAGACCCACGTGACGAGAGGGAGCCCATGACCAGCGCAGTCATCGTCGACGCCGTACGGACCCCGGGCGGGAAGCGCAACGGACGGCTGCGCAACTGGCACGCGGTGGACCTCGCCTCGGAGGCGCTGCGCGCCCTGGCCGCACGCAACGACCTCGACCCCTCCCTCGTCGACGACGTCATCACCGGATGCGTCAGCCAGATCGGCGAACAGGGCTTCAACGTCGGTCGCAACGCCGTGCTCGCCGCCGGGTGGCCGGAGTCGGTCCCGGCGACGACCATCGACCGCCAGTGCGGCTCCTCCCAGCAAGCCATGCACTTCGCGGCCCAGGGGGTCATCGCCGGCGCCTACGACGTCGTCGTCGCGGCCGGCGTCGAGGTCATGAGCCGAGTCCCCATGGGCTCCTCGGTGGGCGCCAACGTCGGCCTCCCCTTCGGACCGCGGGTCAGTGCGCGCTACGAGCCCCAGGGGGGCCTGCGCAACCAGGGCCTGGGCGCGGAGATGATCGCCGACCAGTGGGGCATCACGCGCGAGGACCTCGACGCGTTCTCCCTGGAGAGCCACCGCCGCGCGGCTCGCGCGACGGCCGAGGGCCGCTTCGCGCACGAGCTGCTGATCCTGCCGGTGCGCGACGACGAGGGACGCGACACCGGCGAGGTCATCGACGCCGACGAGGGCATCCGCCCCGACACGACGCTCGAGGCGTTGGCCGCTTTGAGGCCGGCCTTCCTCGAGGGCGGCAAGGTCACCGCGGGGAACTCCTCGCAGATCACCGACGGCGCCTCCGCGGTGCTGATCATGAGCGAGGAGCGCGCCGCGGCGCTGGGCTACACCCCGCGGGCGCGCTTCCACGCCTTCGCCCTGGCTGGCGTGGACCCCATCACGATGCTGACCGGCCCAATACCGGCCACGGCGAAGGTGCTGGAGCGCGCTCACCTCTCGCTGGAGGACATCGACCTGGTCGAGATCAACGAGGCCTTCGCCTCGGTGGTGCTGGCCTGGCAGAAGGAGCACCACGCCGACCTCTCGCGCGTCAACGTCAACGGCGGCGCCATCGCCCTGGGCCACCCGCTTGGGGCGTCGGGCGCCAAGCTGATGGCCACGCTGGTCAACGAGCTCGAGCGCACCGGCGGCCGCTACGGGCTGCTGACGATGTGCGAGGGTGGCGGGCTGGCCAACGCCACCGTCATCGAGCGCTTGGGGTAATGCCCTAGCGGAAGCGCGTCGCCAGGTAGAACGCTGCGAACATCGAGACCAGGCCGAGCACCAGGTACCACGACGACACCGAGCCCGGCAGCACCTGCAAGTAGTTGAGCGTGATCACCAGCAGACCGAAGAGCAGCAGGTCGAGCAGCACCCACCCGTACCAGTGGGGGCTGTGGTCGGAGCCGGCCGGGCGCGGCGCGGTGTAGCGGCCGCGCTCCTGGGGCGACACGTAGCGGCCCATCGTCTTGCTGGTGCGGCGCTTCGAGCCGGAGTGTGCCATAACGCTCGATGTTACCGAATCGCCCCGCCCGCGCCGGTCAGGGGCAGACGGTGACGTCCACGCTCGAGTCGTACGGGGCCAGGGTCCCGGGCGCCAGGCTCTGGGTAGCGATCGTTCCCGAGAGCCCCGGCGAGGCGCAGGTCGCCGGGTCGGCCTGGGTCACTTGCCCCAGCACCAGGCCCTGCTCGTTCAACGTCGTGTTGGCCTCGCTCTGGGTCTGGCCCACGACCGTGGGCACCACCACCTGGCAGTACCCCGACGACGTGATCAGCTCCACCGCCGTGTTGGGCGTCACCGGCGAGCCCGCGGACGGAACGGTGGCCAACACCAGGCCCGACTGGACCGTGTTGGAGCAGCGCGTCGCCATCGCACCCGACACCGTCAACCCGTCCTGGCCCAGCGTCGAAGCGGCCTGGGTCGGCGATTGGCCACGCACGGAGGGCATCGGGAAGGCCGACGCCGGGTTGAGCACAACGAGAACGACGCGGGCACCACTCGGCGCCTTGGTACCCGCAACCGGGGTCTGGGAGAGAACCGTGTTGGGATTGGCCCCGGTGAGCGGGGGCGTGGTCGTGTACTCCAAGTGGTAGTTGAGGTTGCTCTGTCCCAGCAGGGTCTCGGCCGCGCTGAGTGACATATTGACCACGTTAGGGACGCTGACGAGGGGGATTGGCTTGCCCTTGGAGACCTGGAGGGTGACCGCGTGACCCTTGACCACGCTGGTACCGCTCTTGGGCTTCGTGCCGACCACCGTGCCCGAGGGCTCGTTCGAAGTGACCGACACAGTGGACCCCACGGCGAGACCATCACTGGTCAGGGTCTGGGTCGCCGCGCTCACCGTCTGGCCGTACAGGCTCGGCACCAGCACCCTCACCACGCGGTGCGACGCGTAGTACGCGTACCCCGCGCCGCCCGCGGCGGCCAGCAGCACCAGGACGATCGCGACGATCCAGCCGGCTCGCCCGCGGCGCCGACGCCGCACGTCCGTACGGGGTCCCGGCATCACCGGCACGGCCAGCGTCCGCTCGCCGGCCATCACCGTCGACACCGCCCGGGTCGCGTCGGCGGCCAGGAACGCCACGTCGTGGCCCGCCCCGAGCGCGTGCACCGGCTGGCCCTCGGAGAAGCGCAGCAGGTCCGCCCGGAACTCGTCGGCGCTCTGGTAGCGCTGATCGGGCCACTTCGCGAGCGCCTGCATCGTGATCGCCTCGAGGTCGCGCGGGATGGCGTCGTTGAACTGCGTCGGGGGCGGCACCACGTCGTTCACGTGCTGGCTCGCCACGTCCACCGGTGCGTCGCCGACGAAGGGAGGGCGTCCCGCCAGCATCTCATAGAGGACGACGCCGAGTGAGTACACGTCGCTACGACCGTCGACCGACGATCCGGCGGCCTGCTCGGGCGAGAAGTAGGTGGCCGTTCCCATGACCGACCCGGCCTCGGCCAGCTGGTCCTCCGTCGCCACGGCCTGGGCGATCCCGAAGTCGGTCACCTTGACCTGACCATCGGAGGTGATGAGGATGTTGCCCGGCTTGACGTCGCGGTGTACGACGCCGCTGCGGTGCGCGTAGCCCAGCGCCGCCGCGACCTGGGCGATCAGCTGCGCCGAGCGCGAGGCGGTGAGCGTGCGGCCACCGCGCAACATCTCGGCCAACGAGGTGCCGTCGATCAGTTCCATCACGATGAAGTAGGTGCCGTCATCCTCGCCCCAGTCGAAGACCGGCACGATGTTCGGGTGCGAGAGGTTGGCCGCGGCCTGCGCCTCTCGCCGGAAGCGTTCGACGAAGAGGGGGTCGGCGCTAAGTTCGGGATAGAGGATCTTGAGCGCGACGGCTCGGCTCAGCAGTTCGTCCTGCGCGCGGTACACCATGGCCATGCCGCCGCGCGCTATCAGGTGAGTAACCTGGTAGCGATTCGAGTAGAGGCGCGGGTCGCTCACTGGCTCCATACCACGCCTAGCCTACGTGCTGGCCCCCGACGCACCCCGTCGTTGTTGGCGACCCCCCCGCGCCGCTCGGCGCATGGCCTCCTGTCGACTCGTGTCATCACCTACCCCCCGACCGTGGTAGTCGGCGACGTGCCCGGCGTCGTGGTCGTGGTGGTGGTGGTGGTGGTCGAGCTGGACGGCTGGCCCAGAGCCCACGATCGGTGCAGGTACGCGGCGTAGTTCAGGGCAGCCTGTACCGTCGGCTCCTCGATGGTCTGACGCACGAAGCCCTGGTCGGCCGGGCGCAACTGGCCGAATCGGTAGGACGTGTCCAGCACCTTCACCGGCTTGAACCACAGCACACCATGCGGCTGGCCGCGGTAGACGGCGATCCGCCCCCCGTCATCGCCCAGGTAGTACGTGGAGTAGGCGTACCAGTGCATCACCCCCACGAAGGCGCCGGCGACGAGGAGCAGCACAACCACCGCCAGCACGCTGCGCCACGTCACGCGCCGCGGCCGACGAGGTCGGCGCGGTCCGTCGGCCCCCGTCTCGGGTCCCCGGGGGGTTGTCGACACCGTCCGCTTGATCGGCGCCGTGGTCTCGTCGACCTCGTCGAACTCGATGAGGATCACCGAGATGTTGTCGTGGCCCCCCGCAGCGCGGGCGCCCTCCACCAAGAGTCGTACCGCCTCCTCCAGCGGAACCGGCGCGCTGGCCAACTGGGCCAACGACTCGGTGGACAACTCGTTGGACAGGCCGTCGCTACAGAGCAGGAGTCGATCCCCCGCCGTCGCGTGCACCGACTGCACGTCGATCTCGAGCATGTCCTCGATCCCCAGCGTGCGCGTGAGCTGATGGCGACGGGGGTGAACCGCCGCCTCCTCCGGCGTGAGACGCCCCATGCGCACCCACTCCTCAGCCACGCTGTGGTCCTCGCTCAACTGACGAATGGCTCCGTCGCGCAACTGGTACGCCCGCGAGTCGCCAACGTTGAACAGGGTCGGTGTGCTCACCCCCGAGGGGTCGACGGTGAGCCCCACCACGATCACAGTGGTGCCCATGCCGAAGTGATCGGGGTTCTCACGGGCGTCCGCCTGGATGATCCGGTGAGCCGTCTCGATGCCGCGATAGAGGCCCTCCACGGTGGAGTTCTCCGCGAACTGATCGCGCACCACCTGCACAGCGATGTCCGACGCGACCTCTCCGGCCGCGTGGCCCCCCATGCCGTCGGCCACGACAGCCAGGGTCTCGTCGACGTACAGGGCGTCCTCGTTGAGGTCACGGACGAGGCCGGTGTCGGTGGCCGCCGCGTACCGCCAACGAGTCAACGGACCACCTCGAACAGCACGCCACCGACCTGGACGACGTCCCCGCGCTCGAGGTGGACCCGTCCGGTGATCATCTGCTCATTCACGTAGGTGCCGTTGGTCGAGCCCAGGTCCTCGAGCGTCAACTCCCCCTCGTCCACCGCCACTCTCGCGTGACGAGCGGAGAGGTAGGTGTCGGCGAGACTCACGTCGCAGTCGGGACTGCGCCCGATCACGGCGGCTAAGGCGACCTCAACGCGTTCGCCGCGACGATCTTCGGGCTCAAGGAACTCCAAGGCGGGCGGCGCGGCGCGGCGGCGACGGCGGCTCTCCTTGGGAGCCTGATCCAGGGGTCGCGCCTCGACGGCGGCCACGCGAATGACCCGCGCAAAGAAGAGCAGAGCGATCACCATCACCAGAACCTGCAGCGGCCGAATCAGCGCCGCGTAGTTCACCGTCGCGGCTACGAGGCTCAAGCGAGCTCAATCCGAAAGTGCAAGGTGCCGATCGTCATGTCATCGCGGGGCGACAGCGACACGGCCGTCACCCGATGGCCGTTGACGTAGGTGCCATTGGTCGAACCCAGATCACGCACCGCGACCCCCTCAGTGGTGCGCCAGACCTCGGCGTGGCGCCGCGAGACGTCCGTGTCGTTGATCACGACATCGACGTCGGGACTACGCCCGATCACCAGGGGGTGGTCGCCCACGACGAAGGTGCGCCCGTCGCCCACGAGCAGCCGGGGCTGGCTGTCGCCACCCACGAAGTCAGCCTGCACGACCACGTCGCCCGCCTTCAGATCGTCGTCGACGAAGATCGCCACGGACACGGGCCCGACGAAGTTGTACCCCTCGTTGAGCGCGTGTTGTCGAACCGTCTCCGCCAATTCACTGATTAGCGCTCGTTGAAAACCCTGAAAGCGCTCCGCGTCCGGCGCGCTGAGCCAGACCTTGACCTCGTTGGGTGAAATGGGGCCACGATTGGTCAGCCGGCGGGTCAGATCGATCTCGCGCACGATGCGCTGTCCGATCTCGATCGGCTGTAACGTGCTCTTGAAGGGACGCGTCAATCCCCGCTCGAAGAGTCGCTCGAGGCGATTCTCGACTCCCTTGAGTACCATGGCATCCCCAACTGTACTGGTCGGGTGCACATTATGACCGGCGCCGACCACTCTCGGACTTTGGACTATGGTGGACGGGTTCCGGGCGAGTGGCGAAATTGGCAGACGCGCAGGCTTCAGGTGCCTGTATTCGAAAGGATGTGGGGGTTCAAGTCCCCCCTCGCCCACC
>JBMFWX010000035.1:1644-19618 GCA_049964855.1 Acidimicrobiales bacterium | reverse complement strand
TCAGATCGAATCAAGAAAAAGACGATGGATGCGCGAGTCTCCCGTCAGCTCCGGGTGGAACGACGCGCCCCACACGGCCCCCTGGCGCACGAGGACCGGGTAGGGGCCATCGCCGTGGTCGTGCTGGGCCAAAACCTGGACGTCCTCTCCCACTGACTCGACTCGGGGCGCGCGGATAAACACTCCCGGCACCCGCCCCACCCCGACCACCTCGAGCTCAGTCTCGAAGCTCGCCCGCTGGCGTCCGTAGCCGTTGCGGCGCACCGCCACGTCGAGGGCCGCGAAACTCCACTGATCGGGCCGCCCGTCGACCACCGTCGTACCCAGCAAGATGAGCCCCGCGCACGTGCCCAGGACCGCCAGCCCCTGGGCCAGTCGCTGGGCCACGGGCTCGCGTAGTCCCGACGTGTCCAGCAGGTGAGCGATCGCGGTGGACTCGCCGCCGGGGATGATCAAGCCATCCACATCGTCGAGCTGTCCGGGCAGTTGCACGAGCGTGACCGCCACCCCGAGCGACTCCAGCATCGAGACGTGCTCGCGCACGTCGCCCTGCAGGGCCAGCACGCCGACGCGCACTACCAACCGCGCTCGGCGAGCCGTGTCTCCAGAGTCGCTGTCTCCGCCCCGCGCATCGCGCTGCCCAGGCCGGTGGACACCTTCGCCACGACCGCGGCGTCCGCGTAATGCGTCGTCGCCTCCACGATGGCGTTAGCCATGCGCACGGGATCCTCGCTCTTGAAGATCCCCGAGCCAACGAAGACTGCCTCCGCCCCCAGCTGCAGGACGAGCGACGCGTCGGCCGGTGTCGAGATCCCGCCCGCGCAGAAGAGCGGTACGGGCAGGTGGCCCGTCTCGGCGACCTCGTGAACCAGCGGAAGTGGCGCCTGCAGGTCCTTGGCCAGCGCGAACAACTCTGACGCGTCGGCGCTCGCGAGACGGCGCATCTGCGCGTTGATCGTGCGAAGGTGGCGCACCGCCTCGACGACGTTGCCCGTTCCCGCCTCGCCCTTGGAACGGATCAGGCACGCACCCTCACCAATGCGGCGCAGGGCCTCGCCCAGGTTCGTGGCGCCGCAGACGAAGGGCACGGTGAAGCCCCACTTGTCGATGTGGTTCTCCTCGTCCGCCGGTGTCAGCACCTCGGACTCGTCGATGTAGTCGACATCCAGCGCCTGAAGAATCTGCGCCTCCGCGAAGTGCCCGATACGAGCCTTCGCCATGACTGGAATCGTCACTGCGGCCTGGATGTCCTTGATCATCTGAGGGTCGCTCATCCGCGCGACCCCGCCGTCGCGGCGAATGTCCGACGGCACTCGTTCCAGCGCCATCACCGCGACGGCGCCGGCGTCCTCGGCAATCTTCGCCTGCTCGGGATTGACCACATCCATGATCACCCCGCCGCGTAGCATGTCCGCCAGTCCGCGCTTGACCAGCGCGGAGCCCACCGTTGACTCACCGTGTAATGCACTCATGGCATCAGCCTACCGGGCTTTTCTCACCACTCCTCAAGAGCGCGCGCACGCACCAGCGGGTCGTCCAGATCGCCGCCGTCGACGGCGTCACGTCCGGCCGCCACGTTGAAGAAGACCCAGCGCCACGACTCGTAGCGCCGGTCGTGAAGGAACGAGTCGCTCGGCACCGACTGCATCGCGCAGCGGCGTAGGGCCGCTGCGAGACCCAGCGGGTAGCGGATCGCGGCAGCGGCCACCTCGTCCGCGCGGTACGCCACGTCGGAGCCCGCGAGTCGACGGGCCGCCGCCTCGGGCAGGGACAGTGCGGCGGCCACGGCCTGGCGGCCGAGGGCGCCGACACGCTGGCGCGCAAGGCAGTGGGCCACCACCGCCTCCAACTCGATCAACTCGAAGTCCCTCATCAACGCGTCGGTCACGAAGAGTGACAACCCGTCCTCGCCGGGAACCAGCGCGGCGTTGTAGCCGGCGTCGGCCACGATGTACGGGGTCACGCCGTCAACCCCGAAGGTGGCCGACAGCCGATCGACCACGGTGGCGAGGCGCGCGACGTCGTGGGGCGTGCCGGTCAGGGTGAACGAGTCACGTAGCGCCCTCTCCAGGGTGAGCGCCCGGTTCTCGAAATCGCGCAGATAGCGATGGAGGTACCAGGCGTACAGACCGGCCACGAACACGGCACCGAGAACCGACCACGGCGAGACCACGGCAAGGGCCACGAGGGCGGCCACGACGGCCGCCACCGCCACGCCCTGGGGAAGCTGGCGCCGTCGCGCGAAGCGGCGCAGTGCCAACTGGTGTGCGGCGCGTTCTTGCACCGAGGGTGCGTAGGGATTCTGCCAGGTGGGGTCCAGCACCGGCGCGACGTAGGGCGCACTTGAGCGCGACGACGTCGAGCGCCGTGAGCGCGATCGTTGCTTGGTGGCCACGACTTCAGGCTACCGCGTCGCCCGAAAGCTCCCGCGGGCGCGATCGTAGAGATCCTCGTAACGATCAACCAGGCTCGCCATGGACCACGCCCGCGCGTGCGAGCGAGCCGCCGCCAGCCGGTCCGACGAGGCCGTCGCCAAGGCTGTGGTCAGCGCCCGCTCGAGGCCGTTGGCGTCGCCCGGCGCGAAGAGCGTCGCGAAGCCCGCCGCCGCCTCGCGGTAGCCCGGGATGTCGCTCGCCACTACCGGGACCTCACTCGCCATCGCCTCGAGGATCACCAGACCGAAGCTCTCGCCGTGGGTGGCGCCGGCCACCACCACGCTGGCGCGACGAAGCCACGTGCGCTTCGCGGCGTCATCGACCGCCCCCACGAAGGAGATAGCGTCGTCGTGACCGGCGCGCGCCTCGAGTGCGCCGCGCTGAGGGCCGTCACCCACCACCACCAGACGCCACCGGTCACCGGGACCATCGTTGTGGTCACGCACCGCGTCCACCACGGTGCCCACGCCCTTACGCTCCTCGAGACGCCCCAGACAGACCACCGTCACGACGTCGGGCACCTCGCGGGGGGACTCGACGAATCGATCCACCTCGAAGCCGTTGTAGAGGACCGTCGGGTGCAGGGGAACGACCGACTCGACGGTGGCTGCGGCCGCGGGGCTCACCGCGGCACTGACGTCCAGGCCGCGCGCCAGGCGCGCCAGCACCGGGCGGGTGAGCCGCAGCGCCGGACCGTCGCCGCTGCGGTGGAAGGTGGCCACCGCGGCGTGCTCGTGCGCGTGCAGCACAGACCACCCGAGCAGGGGGGCAAAGGGCTCGTGGAAGTGCACCACGTCGGGGCGAAACCCGCGCACCACCTCGCGCGCGCGGCGCGCGGCCAGCGGCGAGAGGGCGAGGGGGGCCCGCGAGCCGTTGGCCGGCACCGACCAGCGGCGACCCAGCCGCTCGACCCGCGCGGGCGTGTCCTGGACGCTCGCGTCCGCGCTGTCGGGCGCGACGACCAGCACCGACGCGCCGCGCCGGGACAGCTCTCGGCTCATGGCCAGCACCTGCTCCTGCACACCCCCGAACACGCTCAGCGCGTAGGGCGACACCAGCGCGACGCGCGTCACGCGCGAAACCGCGGCTCGAGCACGTGCCACTGCTCGGGGGCGCGGCGGATGAGCGCCTCCAGGTCAGCGGCCACCGCCTGCGTCACGCGCGCAACGTCGTCGCGCAGGCGACCTTGGCGCAACGCCGGTATCGGTCGCAGCACCACCGCGTGGTGATCGCGCCCGGGACCGGCGTAGCAGGCGGCGGCGACCAGGGTGGCGCCGGTGCGCAGAGCCAACGTCGCCGGCCCCGCCGGCAGGGTGACCCGCGCGCCGAAGAACGTGGCTTCGATGCCGTTGCCCTGGATGTCACGGTCGCACAGCAGCCCGACGACGCCACCGGCGCGCAGCGTTCCCAGCAGGGCCGGTCCCGCACCGTCGCCCAGCGCCACCACGGAGATGCCGATCGCCTCGCGCTTGTCGACGAACCACTCGAACAACTCGGGAGGGTCGAGCGCCTCCGCGACCGCCGTCATCGGCATTCCCATCTGCGCGAGCAGGGCTCCTCCCCACTCCCAGCTGCCGACGTGGGGCAGTGCGACGATGAGCCCGCGACCGGCCGCCTTCGCCTCATCGAGATAGTGAAGGCCTTCGCTGATGACGAAGCGCGACGTGATCACCGCGCCAGGCAAGGCGGGCAGTTTCGCGCTCTCGGCCCAGTACTGCCCGTAACTCGCCATCGCGCGCGACGACAGCCGCTCGACGAGCCGTTCGTCGCGCACCGTCGCGTCAGCCCCGATCACCGTCGAGAGGTTCTCGCGCAACGCCCGCCGCGTCGCGCTCCCCGGCCGCCCCGCCCAGCGCGCCGCCCGACGCGCGAGCGCCACGTCGAGACGCTCGGGTAGCCACTCGAGTACGGCGCCGAGCGAGCGATACGCCGCGACTCGCAGCCGTCCGGCCACGCTCAGTGACGTGACGCGCGCGTGACGCTGCGGCGCAGGCGCCCGGCGTGGTGCACGTAGCGGTGCACCACCGGGGCGGGCGCGGGCCGCGCGGCCACCTGCCACACTCGACGAAAGCGCCCCAGCGCCGTCATCGCGGTCAGCGCCAGCATCAACCACAACACCGGGATGAGGATCACTGAGGAGAGCAGACCCACCCCGAGCAGGATCATCCGCTCGGCGCGCTCCATCAGGCCCCCCTTGGCGGACAGCCCCAGGCTCTCGGCCTTGGAGCGCTGGTAGGAGATCATGAAGGTCGTGGTCAGGATCGCGAAGGGCAGGAGAACCAGCTGGCCGTGGTGGTGCGCCGTGATCCAGTACGCCACGCCACCGAGCAGAACCGCGTCCGAGACGCGGTCCACCACCGAGTCGAAGAAGCTGCCGCGTTGGCTCGCGCGGTGTGACGCCTTGGCCACCGCCCCGTCCAGCATGTCGTGGAACCCCGTCAGCGTCAGCATGACAATCGCCACGAAGTGGAAGCCCATCGCGATGAGCCAGCCCGTCGCGCACGCGAACACCAGCCCCGACGCGGTGAGGACGTCGGCGGAAATCCCCATCGCGACCAACTTGCGGCCCACCGGCGCGGTCGTCTGATCTAAACCTGCACGAAACTTTCCGTCGAACACTGAGCCTCCGGCTGTCGCGAACGAGTCTAAACGGTTCGCGCGACTCGGGTCAGGATCCGAGCGCGGCGTGGACCTTGCGCCACGTTGAGGCCAGTGATTCAGGCAAAACACGCGTCTCGGCGATGGTGGTCATGAAGTTCGTGTCGCCCAACCAACGAGGCAGGGCGTGCCCGTGCAGGTGCTGGGGGATCCCGGCACCGCCCGCCTGGCCGAGGTTGAAGCCGACGTTCATGCCGTCGGGGTGGTACGCCTCTTCAAGAGCCGCAACGACGCGGCGCACGACCCCAAAGAACTCCAGGTGCTCGGGCTCGGCCAGCTCCTGGAGCGTAGCCACGTGACGGATCGGCACCACGAGCAGGTGGCCCGATCCGTACGGAAAGGCGTTCAGCACCACGTAGGTGTGCTCGCCGCGCCACAGCACGCCCGTCGACTCGTCGGGCGCCAGCTGCGCGAGCGCGCAGAAGACGCACCCGCCAGCCTCGGCGGCTCCGCCGCTCGCGTCGGTGACGTACTGCTCGCGCCAGGCTGCGGAGAAGCGATCGAGCGGCACTAGTCGTCCTCGGGTGAACCGTGGGCGGCGATCTGGCCGAGGAGCCGGACACGGAAGTCGTCCAGGGGCACCCCGCGCTCGGGATCGTTCGACCCCCGCGCGTTGACGCCCACGCTGCGCGCGCTCACGTCCTGGTCGCCGACCACCACCACGTAGGGGATCTTCTCCATCTTCGCCCGGCGAATGCGCGCACCCAGGGGCTCGTCCGCAGCCTCCACGCTGGCGCGCACCCCGTCGGCGCGCAGGGTTCGCACCACCTCGCGGGCGTACTCGTCGTGCGCGTCGCGCACGCCGAGTACGCGAACCTGCTCAGGGCTCAGCCAGGTAGGCATCGCACCGGCGTAGTGCTCGATCAGGATCGCCATCATCCGCTCCACCGAACCGAAGAGCGCGCGGTGGATCATGATCGGGCGCTGGCGCGCGTTGTCAGCGCCCACGAAGGTCGCGTCGAAACGTTGCGGCGTCTGAAAGTCGAGTTGGATCGTCGACAACTGGTGGGTTCGCCCGATGGCGTCGCGAACCTGGACCGAGATCTTCGGCCCGTAGAACGCCCCGCCACCCTCGTCGTGGACCAGCGCGAGGCCGGCGGCCCCGGCGACGCTCGCGAGCGTCGCCTCGGCCTCCGCCCACTCCTCGTCGGTGCCCACCGCCTTGCCCGGCGGGCGCGTCGACAGCTCGAGGTAGAACTCCTGCAGGCCAAAGTCGCGCAGCAAATTCAGGACGAACGTCAACAGGTTGGACAACTCCTCGCCCATCTGCTCCCGGGTGCAGAAGATGTGAGCGTCGTCCTGGGTCATCCCGCGCACGCGAGTCAGTCCGTGCACCACCCCCGACTTCTCGTAGCGGTAGACGGAACCGAACTCAAACAGCCGCAGCGGCAGCTCGCGGTAGCTGCGCTGGCGCGACTTAAAGATCAGGACGTGGAACGGGCAGTTCATGGGCTTGAGGTAGTACCGCTGACCCTCGTCGAGTTCCATGGGCGGGTACATCCCCTCCGCGAACCACTGCAGGTGCCCGGACGTCTCGAACAGATCCGCCTTGGTGATGTGGGGCGAGTAGACGAACTCGTAGTCGCCCTCCACGTGTCGGGCGCGCGAGTACTCCTCCATGACCCGGCGCATGGTGCCCCCCTTGGGGTGAAAAATCGCCAGGCCCGGACCCAACTCCCCCGGGAAGGAGAACAGGTCGAGCTCCTGACCCAGACGGCGGTGGTCGCGCCGCTCCGCCTCGGCCAGTTGGTGCAAGTGCGCGGCCAGCGCGTCGGCTGACTCGAAGGCCGTCCCGTAGATCCGCTGCAACTGCTCGTTGTGCTCGTCGCCGCGCCAGTAGGCGCCGGCCACCCGCGTCAACGCGAAGTGTCCGAGGCGCCCCGTGGACGGCACGTGCGGGCCGCGGCACAGGTCGCGAAACGAGGGCGAGTTCTCGTAGATCGACACCGCCGCCGCGTCGCCAACGTCGTCGAGCTCCTCGTCCGCCTCCCCGCGGCGCACCGCCTCGATGATCTCGACCTTGTAGGGCTGGTCGCGAAAGAGCCCGAGGGCCTCGTCGATGGTGTGCTCGTGGCGCACGAACGGTTGATCCTCACCGATGATGATGCGCATCGTCTCCTCGATCCGCGCCAGATCGTCATCGCTGAAGTGCGCTCCCCCCGGCAGGTCGAAGTCGTAGTAGAAGCCGTCACGGATCGTCGGGCCGATCGCGTACTTCGCGCCCGGCCACAACCGCGTGACCGCTTGGGCCAGCACGTGAGCAGTCGAGTGACGCAGGACGTCACGACCCTCGTCACTGGCCGGCGTGATGATCGAGACCCGTGACCCGTCGTGCAGGACCGTGCTCAGATCACGGGGGACGTCGTCCACCATCGCCGCGATCGCGTCGAGCGCGAGCCGCGGTCCGATCGACCTCGCGAGGTCGTGCGCGGAGGAGCCCTCGGGCAACGTACGCGCACTCCCGTCGGGCAGGAGCACCTCGATGTCGGACATGACGACCTTCCGTATTTTTCTCTACAGCGTAACCCCGAGCAGTGTGGCCGCCTCGGTGACGTTGAAGCCGGCGTCCGCCGCCTCGTCGACGACCCGAAGCGCCGACGGACAGTCGAGGTCGTCGTCGAGCGCCGCTCGTACCTCGTCGAGGACCGACCGGCTCGGGTTCTGACACTGGCTCGAGCGCCACGTCGCCAGCCGCGACTGGGCCTCGGCGAGCAGTTCGTCGCGCCACTCCCAATCGTGCCGATAGTGCTGGTCCAGCAGCGCGAGCCGCACCGCCGCCGGCTCGACGCGCTCGACCAGGTCCGAGACGAAAACGAGGTTGCCGAGCGACTTGGACATCTTGGTCCCGTTGAGGCCCACGAGTCCCACGTGCAGCCAGTGCTTCACGAACGGCACACCCGTCACCGCCTCGCTCTGCGCCGCCTCACACTCGTGGTGGGGAAACACCAGATCACGCCCTCCCCCGTGCACGTCGAGGGTCTCACCCAGGTCGCGCAGCGCGAGCGCCGAGCACTCGATATGCCAGCCGGGGCGTCCGGCGCCCCACCGCGACTCCCACGACGGCTCGTCGTCGAGTGACGGCTGCCACAAGACGAAGTCAAGCGGATCGCGTTTGCGCGGGTCGTCGGGGTTGCCACCGTGCTGCGCGGCCAACTCCACCATCGTCGTGCGCGAGTCGTGGCTTACCTGACCGAAGCGCGGGAACTTCGCCACTTCGAAGTACACGAACCCGTCCACCTCGTAGGCCACGCCCTGATCGAAGGTCTTCCCGATCAGCGTCAGGATCTCCGCGATCGCGCCCGTCGCGCGAGGCTCGCTGTAGCACGGCACCAGATTGAGATGAGCCATGTCGCGATCGAACTTGGCCATCTCCTGTGCGGCGAGATCGAGATAGTGCACTCCCACCTCGCGCGCACGTCGAAGGATGTCGTCATCGACGTCGGTGACGTTGCGCACGCACCGTGTGTCGTAGCCGGCGTCGCGCAGCCGGCGCTGCAGCACGTCAAAGGTCAGATAGACGTAGGCGTGCCCCAGGTGAGCGGAATCGTAGGGCGTCACGCCGCAGCTGTAGAGCGTCGCCACCGGCCCCGGCGACATCTCGTAGACGCCGCGACGCGCGGTGTCGTAGAGGCGGATCATCGCGACAACCCGGCGAGGCGAACGTAGCTGTGGACGCGGTGGCGAATGTTCACCGAGATACACACCGCCGTGAACGCCTCCACCGCCCCGGCCAGTGAGAGCGATCCGGCCACCACGGCGTGCAGCCCGGCGACCTGGTCGATCAGGTCCGCCACGAGCGCCACGGCGTCCTCGTCGTCGCCGACCACCACGACGTCGGCGTCCAGACCGCTGTCCAGATCCTCCATCAAGGCCGCCGGCAGGTGGTGAAACGCCCCCACCACCGCGCTGGCGGGCAGGGTGGCTGCCAGCTCCGCGGCCATCGATCCACGCGGTGGCGTATACGGGACGAGTTCGCGCCCCTCGCGCGACAGCGCGTTGACCATCGACACCACCGTGCGACCCGCGAGGACGTCGCGCAACGCGCGCGCCGTGGCGATCGTGGACTCCCAGGGAGTGGCGACCACGACCACGTCGCCCGCGGCGGCAACGTCGTTGGTGGCGCCGCGGATGGTGCCCGTCCCGCGAGGATCGAGCTGCGCGGCGACCGCCTGCGCCCGATCGGCGTCGCGCGACCCCACGATCACGTGATGACCCGCATGCGCCAGGCGCACGGCCAGCCCCCGGCCCGCTGGTCCGGTGCCCCCGATGATGCCGATCGTGCTCATTGTCGTCCCCGTTGCGCTCAGTGTCGAGAACTACGCTAACAAGATGGCTCTGCTCACCGATCACCGTCTCCTGATCACTGGCGTGCTGACCGAGGATTCACTGGCGTTCTCCATCGCGCGACGAGCGCTCGAAGAGGGTGCCTCGATCGCGCTTTCGGGAGCCGGCCGCGGTACCTCGTTGACGCGGCGCACGGCGCGGCGCCTGGGCGAAATCGGTGAGATCATCGAGCTCGACGTGACCCAACCCGACGAGGTGGCCGCCGCCGTCGACGAGGTAGGACGCCGCTTCGGACGCCTCGACGGTCTGGTGCACGCTATCGGTTACGCTCCTCCGACCTGCCTGGGTGACGGCATGTTCACCGCTCCCTTCGAGGACGTGGCGACGGCGATGCACATCTCCACGTACTCCCTCGCGGCCCTCGTGGGTGCCTTTCGGCCCCTGTTGAGCGCGAGCACCGCCCTCGGTGGCGCATCCGTGATCGCCCTCGACTTCGACGGGACGCGGGCCTACCCCATGTATGACTGGATGGGGGTGATGAAGGCGGGGCTGGAGTCCCTGGGCCGCTACCTGGCTCGCGAGGTGGGTGGTGACCACATTCGCGTCAACATGGTGGCCGCCGGGCCAATCCGCACGGTGGCGGCGAAGTCCATTCCGGGCTTCTCGATCTTTGAGGACTCCTGGAACGACCGCGCGCCGCTGGGCTGGGACGTCCACGACCCAAGCGCGGTCGCCGACACCGCCATCGCTCTGCTGTCCCCGCTCCTGCGCCAGACCAGCGGCTCAATCGTCTACGTCGACGGGGGCGCCCACGCGATGGGTTGATGCCTGGTGGGCGAACTGCGTCTGGTAGAGGTCGTGGTACAGGCCCCCTGCGGCCAGGAGTTGCGCGTGCGTGCCTCGCTGGACGATTCGACCGTCATTCATCACGAGGATCTGGTCCGCGTTGCGAACGGTGGAGAGCCGGTGCGCGATCACCAGGGAGGTGCGCGACGACATCGTCGCGTCCAACGCGCGTTGGACGGCGGCCTCGCTCTCCGCGTCGAGATGGGCCGTCGCCTCGTCGAGCACGACCACGCGTGGTGCCTTGAGCAGGAGACGGGCGATGGCCACGCGCTGCTTCTCGCCCCCTGACAGGCGGTAGCCCCGCTCACCCACCACCGTGTCCAGCCCGAGGGGCAGGCTCGCGACGAGGGGCCAGATCTGCGCGGACCGCAGGGCCGCCTCCAGTTCCCGATCGGTCGCGTCGGGCTTGGCGAACACCAAGTTGGCCCGCAGCGTGTCGTGGAACAGGTGCGCGTCCTGGGTCACCACACCAACGGTGTCGTGCAGCGACGACATCGTCACGTCGCGCAAGTCCACGCCATTCAGAGTGATCGAGCCCTCGTCCACGTCGTACAGCCGTGACACCAGCATCGACAGCGTCGTCTTGCCGGCCCCACTCGGGCCGACCAGGGCCGTCATCGTTCCGGGGGGCACGACAAAGGAGATCTCGTGCAGCACCGGCGTGCGCGGCGTGTCGTCGAGGACCGCCACCGCCTCCAGAGACGCCAGCGACACCTCGTCCGCGCCCGGGTAAGAGAAGGACACGTGATCGACACGCAGCGCCACCGGACCATCAGGCACTACGCCCGCTCCGTCGCGCTCGCGGATCATCGGTTCCAGATCGAGAACCTCGAAGAGCCGCTCGAAGCTGACGATCGCCGACATATAGTCGATGTTGAGGTTGGACAGTTGGGTCAGGGGGCCGTAGAGCCGCCCGAGATAGGCCGTCAGGGCCACCACGGTGCCAACGGCCAGAGTGCCGTGCAGCGCCTCCACGCCCCCGAATCCGTAGGCGAACGCTGTGGCGAGCGACGCGGTCAGCGACAGGGCCACGAAGAAGAATCGCTGGTAGGTCGCCTGACGCACGCCCATGTCGCGAACCTGTCCGGCACGGTTCTCGAAGGTCGACAACTCGTCACGCGGACGGCCGAACAACTTCACGACCATGGCGCCCGCAACGTTGAAGCGCTCGCTCATGACCATATTCATCTCGGCGTTCAGCTCCATGCCGCGGTGAAACAGCGTGCCCAGACGCCGACCCACGAATCGCGCCGGGATTAGGAACACGGGTAGTAGCAGCAGGGCCACCACGGTGATCGTCCAACTCAGGTAGAGCATCACCGAGAGGATGATCGCGACCAGGATGATGTTCCCGACCACGTTGGAAAAGAAGTCCGTGAAGGCCTGCTGTGCGCCGATCACGTCATTGTTGAGCCGGCTGATCAGCGCCCCCGTCTGAGTCCGAGCGAAGAACGCGATCGGCATCTCCTGGATGCGCGCGTAGACGCGATCGCGCAGGTCGTAGATCAGCCCCTCGCCGATCACCGCCGAGATCCGTCGCTCGGCGAGCGAAAGACCCGCGTCGGCCAGGGCCAAGACCGCCGTCAGCAGTGACAGCACCACGATCAACCCCTCGTGGTGTCCGTAGATACCTCGATCGATGATCGCGCGCAGCAGCAGGGGTGACACGGATGAGACGATGGCGTCGAGCACGACCGCTCCGAGAAAGACCGTGAGGATCGGCCGGTACGGCCGGGCGAACTCGAGAACGCGCCGCAGGGTGCCGGGCTTCACGCGATGCTCCAGCAGGCTCCGGTCGCGACGTAGCGAACGCAGTCCGACCCCTCCGCCGCGCCCCGCGCCCATTGCGTGCATGCTCATCGCCACTCCCTCGCCCCGAGCAGTGTAGGAACGCGGCACCGACGCCGGATCGCTGATCGGATCGGGCCGGGTCTAGGACGTGAGGGCGGTCGCCACGATGATCGCCCCGAGTGACACCATGACGCCGCCGCCCGCCGTGCGCAGCGCCACGAGTCGCGATGGTGAGTCGGCCAGCCACTCGCGCGCGGTCCCCGCCATGATCCCCCACGTGCTGTCACTCACGAAGGCCATTACGCTGAAGACCACGCCCAAGACCAGTAACTGCCCGGTCACCGAGCCAGCCGACCGGCTCACGAAGTGCGGAAACACGGCGGCGAAGAAGACGAGAGACTTCGGATTCATCACACCGACGGTGAAACCCTGCCGCACCACGTGCAGCACGCGGGGACGGTGCCCCTCGCGCGCGGTCATCGAGAGTGCGTGCGCCCGCCGATGTCTCAGCGCGCTCACTCCAAGGCCCACCAGATAGGCACCGCCCAGTAACTGCACTACGACGGAGAGGCCCGCCGAGCGCGACAGCAGCGGCCCCAACCCGAGTGCGACGACCCACGACAACACGAGCGTTCCCGCGCTGTTGCCGAGGACCGTGAGCACCGCGACGGTGCGTCCCCACGCCACGCCGCGCGCCAGCGTGAAGAGCACGCTCGGTCCGGGCACCACGATGATGATGAGTGACGCGACCAGGAACGCCGCGAGGTTCTTGGTGTCGATCATCGCCGCCCTCGCGGGGTATCACGCGCGCGGTGAGCGAACGCGCCGGGGTGACGCATCACGCCCGTCCCACGAGCCTCTCGATCCCGTGCGACCGCAGCGCACCGCGCAAGTGTCGCTCCGCGATTCGCACCCATGGTGCGAGCCACGCTACTGCGCAGCCAATCCCTCAGTCGCCATCATCGACATCGGGCGCCGTGCGCTCGCGCGTACCGGTCGCGTAGGCCAGTACCGCCGACAGCAGCAACAGCACTGCCGACGTCTCCAGAGCCAGGTGCAGCCCGTTCGTGAACGCCCCGTACGCCGCTCCGACGACCTTGTTAATGATCGTCTGCACCGCCGCGCTGGTGACCGTTCCCAGGCCCGCCAGGCGCGCGTTGATCGTCCCGGTCGTGATGGCTGTGATGATCTCGCTACGGTAGGACACGGGAATGCCGATGGCCGCCAGGCGCGCCATCAGGTTGACGGTCAGTTGGCCGTTGACGACCGAGCCCAGGATGGCCACCCCCGTCACGGCGCCCAGCTCTCGAGCCGTGTTCGTCGTCGACGCCGCCATTCCCGAGTCCTCGCCGGGGAGTGCCGTCAGCGCGGTCGAGTTCACCGGCACCGCGGTGATCCCAAAACCCACACCCGCGATTCCCATTGTCCAGCCCAGTGACGAGAGGCCCACGTGCGGTGAGATCACGAGGTCCGTGAGAATGACGCCCACGGCGGCGACGGCGCACCCCACCATTAGGGGCACCCGCGAACCCACCCGACCGACCCAGCGGCCCGCGAAGAGCGACGCCACGACCATGCCACCCAGCAGCGGCAGGAAGTCCTCTGCCAGGCCGTAGGCGCTCACCGACGCCACGACCTCGAGGTACAAGGCCACGAAGAAGAAGATCGAAAAGATCGAGAAGTAGCTCGTGTACGCCACGATCGTCGAACCGACGAAGGGTCGCTTGCGAAAGAAGCGCAAGTTGAGCATGGGCGACGTCGCGCGACGCTCGTGCACTACGAAGAGCGCGCCCGCCAACACGGCGACGACGTACAGGGTGATGATGCCCGCGGCGGCGTAACCCGCCGACTCGCCCGCGATCGTCGCGAACGTTGCCGTGCCGAGCGCCACCGCTCCCAGGACGAACCCCGCGCCGTCCACTCGCCGGCGGACCGGATTGACGCTCTCGGGCAGAGCGATAAGTGCCACCACGAAGGCGAGAGCGCCGAAGACGAGATTGAACCAGAAGATGGAGCGCCAGCTCCACAGACCCACCAGAGCGCCGCCCAGTACCGGCCCCATGGCGAGCGCCAGACCCGATACCGCTGCCCACGCGCCCAGCGCCCGCGCCCGCGCCCGACGTCGGGGGTAGACGTGACGAATCATGGACAGCGTGCCGGGTTCGGAGCCGGCGGCCCCAACTCCCATGATCACCCGACCGACGACTAGTTCGGCCGCACTGGTCGAGACGGCACACACCACCGAACCGGCGCAGAAGATCACGACACCGGCCAGGATGACCCGCTTGCGACCAAAGTTGTCGCCCAGCGAGCCAGCCATGAGCATCAGACTCGCGAACGTCAGCGCGTACGAGCCGACGACCCACTGCAGCTGCGAGACGCCGGCGTGAAGCTCCGACTGGACGTTCGTGAGCACCGCGCTGATGACGGTGTTGTCGAGGAACGTGAGAAAGAGGATCGCGAGCAGCGCGGAGAGACTGAGGAATGGCCACATCGCGACGCGCGCGAGCCCTCGGGCCTCGCCCGTGTCACCCGCCATCACGCCCGGCGCACCCAACTCCGCCATCTCATCCTCTCCACCGCCGCGGGCCGTCTCGACTAGATCAGTCCTACACTTTTCGTGGCGCCATCGCCGAGTGGCGTCGATCAGCCCTTGGCCTTGCCCTTGGCCGTGGTCTTGGTCGTCGTCTTGAGCGCAGGCACGACGAATGTGATCCGCGCGGACGCAGTGTCCTCGCCCCGGATGTTGCCCACGCTCAGCTCACACGCCTTCGCGTTCGTCCGCGTGGTGCCGCACGTGCCACTTCCGACAGTGCCCGTGACCACCGTGAACTTTGTCCAGGGCAACTGGCCTGTGGCGCTAATGGTCACCGGCGTCGCGGTCGCGGTGTCGCAACTGCTCGACCCCTTAGCCGTAGCGAGACACTCGACGACGAAGACCGCATCGTTCGGTAGGAAGTCGATGCCACGAACTCGCACTGTCTCCTTGTTGCGCAAACTGCCTGATGGCACCACCACCAGGTGGGGCACCGGCTTCCTGGCCGCGCTCGCCCCGGTAGCCGTGGCGACGCTGCCGGTGCTCACCAGGCCCAACGCCGCGGTCACCGCGACGACAGTGGACACTCTCATCTCTGCTCCTCTCCCAGCGCGCCCTGACCACGGCGTCCCCGCCCTCGACGTCGCGACCGTCGCACACGCAAACCTTACGTCAACGTCATCTTATCGAGCCTCCTCACGGACAACGCGAAGGAGTTCCTTCGCCACGACCGACGCCACGCACCCCGCCGGCGGGAGCAGCCATCGGCTAGTTGAACCACGTCCCCGGACACCATGACGGGCTCTGGGGCTCGTCGTAACGGCGGCCAGGCGATCCAACACTCGAACGAGGCCGGGCCAACCATGCAGATCTCGCACCAAGGCACCTCTGCTCGCCCAGCGCTATTGCGTCAGGTACCGCGATGAGACGGCTGGAACACTGACGGACCTCTACGACCCCTCGATGCGATGCCCACCACCGTTTAGCGAACACTCCGTGAGTCCTGGTGCCAGACTCGACGTGCCATCACAGCAGCTCTCACCAGGTGGGCCACGATGTCGGCAGCGATCCGGGCGGGCCGTAGGGCTGCGGCAATCCTGGTCGAGCACCCAGGCGTTCCAGTAACGAGTTGAAGTTAAGGCCGAACGCTGTGGAGTTGCGTCCGTCGAATTGACTGTGTCCTGCGGCGAAGGCGAATCGAGAGGGCGGATCAGCCCACCCGGTCTCCATGCACGTCTTGGCGTCGTGGACGAATCCCACGATCGTCGACGAGCTCACTCGTTCGCCGAGGTGCACCTCCGGTGTGACATTCTCGGCGACGTACACGTATCGTCCCGACGCCGGGCCGACAACCAGACGGTAGTTGATGAAGACGCCGCTCGGCCATCCCAGCGAGTGGACATTGTCCACGATGCCCTCCCCCACGGCGTAGACGGGTCCACTGCCACAGTAGTCGACCCCCTGGTCGACTTCTTGGGGAACGAGGGCGTTCACGTCGCGCAGCGGGTTGGCGTAGCCCCCAAAGCCGGTCGCATCGAATCCCACGTAGTAGCCCCCCGTCGCCGGGTCGACGGCGAGTGCGCTCACGCTCGCGCCGGCGGGCGGCGTCACCTCGCCGAGGGAACGAAGCACACCACTCGAGGACCCTTGGACGACCTGGCCGGTGGCGGTAACGAGGTCGTAGCCGCGGCCGTCGGTCAGCGCGGCCAACGCACTGATCGGACTGCCGGTTCCACCGCCCACGCTCTGGACGAGACGTCGCGACGGACCAGGCACGTGAAAACCCGTCACGACGCCATTCGACGACGCGATCCAGTAGCCCCGCGTCAACGGGTCGACGGCGAGCGCCACGGCCACGACCGGGGCCGTGGCGCCGTAATGCAACTGACCAGCGAGTGAACCGTAGTTCACACCGCCGAAAGACACGACCGCGCCATTCGCACGGAGAACGTCGTAACCTCGCCCATTGGGCAAGGCGGCAATAGCGATAGCCGCGGGATACTGTCCCCAGCCCCCCGCCGGGATGTGCACCTCTCCCCGAAAGGGGGCGTGGAACGCGAAGACCGATCCGTTGGACGAGACCACCCAGTAACCGCCAGTTCGGGGATCAACCGCAATGCCCGTTGCCGTGGCCGCGTTGCCGAGAGCGCTTGTTGCCACCGAACCGTAGTTCGGAACTCCGTAGGCATCGACCGCACCATCCGCTCGCACGACGTAGTAGCCGCGCCCCCCGGGAACAACAGCCATCGAGACGACCGCAGGGCTGCCATGAGCGGGGGATCCTCGGTATGGTGATGCGACCGCGACCACCGTCGATGTGGCCACGACGGACGCCGACGCCGACAGCCCCGGCAACACCGGGACAAACGCCAGTACCAGACTCGCCACGAAGAACGTTAACGTGCGACGCGATGTCGGGCGCCAGCGCGCCGCCTCCACTGGTCGGCCCCACGATCTCATCCTCTTCGCCGTGGGGCTGGCGTCGCGCCAGCGCATTAGCGCGGTCGTGATGTCACGAGATAGGCACGCGGACCAGCCCACTCGACCATCGAGCCAGCAGAGGTGTGCCCAATTCGCAGTAGAGGTCGGACGGTCCGCGCCAGCGCCAACGCATCTTCTCCCGCGCCCACGATCGGGTTCGATCCGTGATCACCCAGCACCACCGAATACGTAGTCACCACGTGAGTGCCGACGCGGAAGTTGATGGCCATAACGTCACAGCCACCGGCCAAGCCGGTGAAGCCCGACTTCACGCCCACTACACCGCCCTGTCCAACGAAGGGCGTGTACGACCACAGCACCCCCGCCACCGGTAGCGCTACTCGGGGCAGCGCGACGATCTGGCGCGCGATCGGCTCTCCGGCCATCAGATCGACCGCCATCACGGCCTGATCGTGCGCCGTCGAGAGGTCCTGCGAACCGATACCGGTGATATCGCCGTAGTGAGTGTGGTCGAGCCCCAAAATCTTGGCGTCGCGGTTCATCAGACGCACGAACGTCGCCGTCGAGAGCCCTGTCATCTCAACCAGGAGCGCTGCGTAGTCACCGGCGGAGTGAACCAGTAGGCCCCGAAGCAACTGCCCTTCACACAACCTCTCGCCGAGGGCGATAGCAGCGTTCGACTGGTCCGTCGCCACATCGTAGCGATACGCCGCGACGTCATTGGCGCTCACCGTCAGACACGGACCGCGCTGGGAGTACGCGAGGGGAAGGCGGTGCAGGATGACCCAAGTCGTCATCAGTTTCGTCAGACTGGCGATCGTCACGCGAGGCTGAAACGCTGACGACGCCGAAACCGACAACTGCGGGATCATGATGGCCGCACTGACTCCCGACGGCCACAACAATGTGGTCGGCACCGTCGTCGTGGTGGTCGGCACCGTCGTCGTGGTGGTCGGCACCGTCGTCGTGGTGGTCGGCACCG
>JBMFWX010000035.1:0-1544 GCA_049964855.1 Acidimicrobiales bacterium | reverse complement strand
TCGTCGTGGCGGTCGCCGACGATAGAAGGGCCCCCGTCGCGCGCGGCGTCGATCCCACCGCAACGAACCCGATGGTCGCCGCAGTGACAAGGGCCACGGCCACGCCCACAACGCCCAATGTGCGCACGATCAATTTCCGGCCGCCTTGCACGACGTAAATCTAGTCGAGCGCCGATGTCACGCCTGGGCTACGCGCACCATCCCAAGCCGCAATACCAACGAGATTCTTAGATTACGATTCGCTGACGCGCCCTAATTCGCGCCCTTCGACCGGTAGTGTGTCCGCATGAGATTCGACCGCCACCCCATTGCCGTGAGTTTGGTGGTGATGCCGCTCCTCGCCGTTTCCTTGGGCCTGGGCTTGCCCACACCCGTCGGAGCCACAACGATAAAATCCTCACGTCACGCCACGAGTCTGCAAGAACGCGCTATTCGGCCCGTCGTCTACACTCTCGCTCTTGAGGACCAGCTGCTCGCGTTCCTGCGATACCTACCAGTGTCGTTCGTACCTCTCGCCGCAAAACCCGTCAAAAGGGTCCCAACGCCAACGACCGTTCCGACAACGACAACGACAACGACCACGACAACGACCACCATTCCGACTAACACAACAACAACGACTACGACGACCTCGTCGGCAGCCACGTCCACGCACCCCACAACGACCACCACGCTGCGCAAGCCGGTCGCGCCACGTAAGCGTCGACCCGTACCTGTTTCGCCGTTCACCGTCGCAGAGAAGGGCCATTACCTTTGGCGCTTTCGTGCGCTGCCCCCGCAGTTCAAGAGCCTATGGAACGCAACAACCTACAACGTAATCCTCGAAGGTGCGCTAATGCGCTTTCAATCAGATCATGGTCTGCCGGCAACGGGCCAAATGGACGGCACCTCCTGGAAAGCCCTCGTAGCAGCAGGACGCGCCCATCAATTCGACCGTTCTAGCTACAACGTCGTCGTTGTCGACCAGGCGTTGCCACAACATCTTCAACTCTTCGAGAACGGAAAGGTCACCTTTACGACAGTGGTAAATACCGGAATTTCCCTGTCGCCGACGGCTAACGGTACGTTCCCAGTTTATTTACGCTACGTTACGACTACAATGTCAGGTATAAATCCCAATGGAACGCCGTACCACGACACGGGAATTCCCTGGGTGTCATACTTCAATGGGGGCGACGCACTGCACGGATTCATTCGAAGCAGCTACGGATGGCCCCAAAGCCTTGGTTGTGTAGAGATGCCATTCGCAGAGGCCCGTGTCTTATGGCCCCACACACCCATTGGTACTCTCGTTACCGTGTATTGAACTAGTAGAACGCGCCAGTTCCAGCGGTCAGTGCACGGTTCCGGTCAGAATGACCGGTGCGTACCAACACACCGACCGCTGGAGAACACACGAGGGCACAAACCCCGTTGACGCAGCGCGAACGAGGAAAGTTCGGCATCGTGCTGACGCTGGACCCTGATCAGTCCTGGGTGCTGATGGCTCGTCAGTCCGGACTTCCGGAGTTCGTAGGCATTTTCGGGTACCCGGCGACTCATGA
>JBMFWX010000034.1:5448-20698 GCA_049964855.1 Acidimicrobiales bacterium | reverse complement strand
TCAGAGGTGCAGCCCCTGGAACGGGGCGAGCAGTTCGGGCCCGGCGTAGAGGGCGAGCAGGGTGCCGGCGGCGAGGAAGACGCCGTAGGGGACGGGCTGGTCGCGGCGGATGGTGCGCGCCGCGATCAGCGCGATCCCCAGCACCGCGCCGATCAGGTTGGCCGCGAAGAAGCCGAGCAGGACGTCGCCTACGCCGAGCCAGCCGAGGGCCAGGCCCAGCACCGGCGCCAGGCGCACGTCGCCGAAGCCGAGGATGCGCGGGCTCGCCAGGTTCATGAGGAAGAAGAGGAGCCCCCAGGCCGCCGCGCAGATGACCCCGACGAGCAGGTGGTGCCACTGGTGCGACGTCGCGGCCGCCAGGGTCAGCAGCCCCGCCACCGCGACCAGCGTGGGGTAGACCACCGCGCGCGGTAGGACGAGTCGCTGCGCGTCGATCCAGGCCAGGGCCACGAGCCCCGCCGCCAGGGCGAGGAACGCCGGCAGGTCCCACGCGGCGCCGAGGCGCGCCGCCGCGCCGGCGAAGAGCGCGCCGGTCGTCAGCTCGACCAGCGGGTACTGGACCGAGATGGGCGCGTCGCAGTGCCGGCAGCGTCCGCGCAGCACGAGCCACGACAGGACCGGCACGTTGTCGCGCGCGAGGATCGGCGCGGCGCACGCCGGGCACGCCGAGGGCGGGGCCACGATCGACTGGCCGCGCGGTACCCGGTAGATGACGACGTTGAGGAACGACCCGATCACGAGGCCGAGCACGCCGCAGCCGACGATGAGGACCGCTAGCACGACGCCACGCGCGTCGCCGTCACCGACGCGTCTCGATCGAAGGGGAGGAGTTCGCGGTGCTCGGCCCTCGGGCTGGTGGACGGCACGGTCGAATCCCCCAATTACGCGTGTGGTGAAATTATAGTTCGCACGTAGAGCGGATCCTCGGACCAACGGGGTGGTGTCGGAGCTCAGGGAGTTGACGTGGCCAGTGTGACGAGTCGAAGGTACCAGTACGGGTCGAGCTTCGTGGACCAGGCGTCCGGCGTGCGCTTCGAGGGCCATCACCCGCTGGAGCGGCCCGACCTGTGGCGCCTCTACCTCGACGAGGCCGAGGGCACCTACCGCAACTACGGCTTCGAGGGGACCCTGCGCCGCCGCGAGCTCGAGGAGGGCGAGGGCGTCTCGCTCTTCTTCGTGGGCTTCGCCCCCGGCGGGCGGGCGGTGGCGGGACTGCGCGTGCACGGCCCCCTGGACGGAAGCCACCAGGCGGCCCTGCTGGAGGAGATGGCCGACTCCCCGGAGATCGACGAGGTGGCGGCGCTGATCGACCGCGAGGTGCGCCTGGGCGTGGTCGAGATCAAGGGCGCGTGGTCCAAGGGCGAGGCCGGCGCCGGTCATCGTCTCGTGGAGACGCTGTCGCGCTGCGTGACCCACTCCCTGCACTGGCTGGGCGCGGAACTGGCGATCGCCGCGATCTCGGACACCCTGAAGCCGGCCGGCGACATCACCGGCGCGACCCAGATCGGGACGTGCTGGGTGCCCTTCCCCGACGAGCGCTACCGCACGATCGCCCTCTCGTGGCGCCGCTCGCGCAGCTACGAGCTCTGCACCCCCGCGCACCAGCAGAACCTGCGCCGCGAGTCCGAGCAGCTGGGCCGCGGACCGGCCGCGGCGGGCCTGGTCGAGGACGCCCACGAGCGCTCGCGGGCGTGGCGCGCGGTGGTGCTCGACGTGGGGACTCGCGTCGAGCGCGAGGTGCTGCGCGTGCTGCGCGAGGACGAGTCGCTACGGATGCTCGACCGCCTGGATGAGCAACGCGAGCAGTTGGCCGCCATCATCCCGACCCCGCACGCCTCGCTGCTCGCCGAGGGCTATCGCTGGGTCTACTACCCGTGGCGTCGCGCCGTGGTGCGCCTGTTGGCGCCGCGGTCGTTCTCGCGGCTGCGCCTGGACCGCAACCACCACAAGATCACCCTGGAGGAGCAGTCGCGCCTGCGCACGCTGCGCGTGGGCCTGGTCGGGGTGAGCGCGGGCCACGCCATCGCGCACGCGCTGGCGATGGAGGGCCTGATCGGGGAGATCCGCCTGGCCGACTTCGACGTGATCGACCTGTCGAACCTGAATCGCATCCCGGCGAGCGTCCTGGACCTCGGCGTCAACAAGGCGGTCGTCGCCGCACGGCGCATCGCCGAGATCGACCCCTACGTGCGCGTCGTGGCCGTGCCCCAGGGTGTAACGCCTGAGAACCTGGGAGCCTTCCTCGACGGGCTGGACCTCGTGATCGAGGAGTGCGACTCGCTCGACGTCAAGTTCCTCGTTCGCGAGGCCGCGCGCGAGCGCGGCGTCCCCGTCATCATGGAGACCAGCGACCGCGGCGTCCTGGACGTCGAGCGCTTCGACCTCGAACCCACGCGACCGATCTTTCACGGGCTGCTGGGCGACCTGGACTCCGCCGCGTTGGCCGAGCTGTCACTGGCGGAGAAGGGTCCCTACCTGTTGCGCCTGGTCGGCGCGGCCGACGCCTCGGCGCGCGGGGCTGCGTCGCTGCTCGAGGTGGGCACGTCACTCACCGGATGGCCCCAGTTAGGCAGTGAGATCACGCTCGGGGCCGCGACCGTGGCCGCGGCGGTGCGGCGACTGGGCACCGGCGCCGCGCTGGCGTCGGGTCGCGTGCGCTTCGACGTGGAAGAGATCCTCGACGGACTGGCGCCGGTCGAGGTGCGCGACGAGCGCCTGGAGGGTCTGGCCACGCCCGCGCCCGAGGACCCGCCGCTGGAGTCGGACGACCCGGTGGACCTGGTGGTGGACGCCGCCCGGCGCGCCCCGTCGGGCGGCAACGTGCAGCCCTGGCGCTTCGAGGCCAGCGGCGACGAGATCCGCTTCTACCTTTTGCCCGAGCGCACCTCGAAGATGGACGTCGCCCACCGGGGCAGCTACCTGGGGATCGGCGCCGCGGTCTTCAACGCTCGCGTGGCCATGGCGTCGCTGCAGCGCGTCGGCTCGGTCCAGCTCTTCCCGAGCGGGCGCGTCAGCGATCACGTGGCCACGATCACCCTGGGGGCGGGGCTCGACGCCGACCTCGCGCGCTACCACCCCTACGTCGCGAGCCGATCGGCCAATCGGCGCATCGGCGCGCCGACGCCGGTGCCGACCGCGACCCTCGAGCGCTGGGCGCGCAGCGTGTCGCGCGAGGGAGCGCGCCTGCACGTGATCACCGACCGCGACCGGGTCGCCGACGGGGCCCGCCTACTCGCCGAGTCGGACCGGCTGCGCTTCCTGATCCCCGACGTGCACCAGCAGATGCTGAGCGAGCTGCGATGGCCGGGCCTGGACGACCTCGACGAGGGTCTCGACGTGCGCTCGCTCGAGATGGACGAGGCCGCCCTCGGGGCGCTGGACCTCCTGGGACGACCCGACGTGATGGCCCTGCTGGAGGAGTGGGGCGGGGGCGAGGCCCTCGGGACGCGCACGCGCGTCGCCGTGGCGACGAGCTCGGCGCTGGTGGCGATCGTGGTGCCGCGCGCCGAGCCCGTGTGGTACGTGCGCGCGGGCATGGCCCTGGAGAAGTTCTGGCTCGGCGTGGAGCGAGAGGGACTGGCGGCCCAGCCGGTCTCGCCGGTCTTCTTGTACGTGACCAACGAGAGCGAGCTGCGCGAGCTCGGGGGCGATCGTCACGTGCGCGACCTGGCGGACCTGTCGCGCCAGTTCGCCGAGCTGTGGGACCTCGCCGACGGCGAGGTCGTGGCGATGGTGATGCGCGTGTTCGACGCGCCGGCGCCGCGCGTGCACAGTGTGCGCCTCGCGCTCGATGAGGTCCTGAGCCGCGACGAGACCCCGACGATGGAGCACGACCTGTCCACGGTGTTCGACGCCTGACCCGACGGGGTCGCTTACCGTCGGGTAACACCGAGACGGAGTCGTATTCAGGAAAAACGTTATTGGACGAACGGCCTGTTGACTGCTAGTTTCGTAGCCAGGCGAGCGCGAGGTGACGTCGGTGAAGAGCTCCACTACTGGGAATACCGGGCGGTCGCGCGAGGAGACGCGCCTCGTCTTCGAGACGCTGATGCAGATCATCCCCGGCGCCGCGGTGGTCGCGGTGGTGGGCACCGGGACCACCGCCAACTTCGAGGCCGATCCCCTGGTCGCGCGCGACGCCAACGACGCCTTCGAGTACCTGCGCGACCTGGTGTCGAGCCAGCTGCGCGACGCCAAGCTGGTGAGCACCTTTACCTGCCAGATTGGCGGCGCCGAGTGGGGCGTGGTGAGCGAGTCCCTCGAGGCCGGTGACGGACGGGTGCGCAGCGTGCTCGTCGTGGCGCGCCAGGGGCGCACCTGGTCCAAGCGCGAGCGGTCCCTGGTGCGCGCCTTCGCGGGCCTGCTCGGACACGTCGCCACCCAGGTCACGCGCGAGACCAGCCTGCTGCACCAGCGCCGCCTCGACGAGCTGGTGGCCCAGGTGGCCGAGCGGCTGATGTCGGCCACGATCGCGACCCGCCAGGAGACGCTCAACTGGACGGTGCGGGTGCTCGGGGAGTTCCTCGGCTCGGACGCGGCCTTCCTGCGACGCAACGACCTGGCCCGGGGGCTGAGCATCCTCGAGGCCGAGTGGCCGGCGCGCGAGAACGTGCCCGACCCGGATCCCCTGGGCGAGGTGGCCTTCGAGGTCGACCCGATCTTCGCGGCGATGAAGGACCTGCGCACCCCCTTCATGCCCGGCGTCGAGGAGGTGACCGAGGACTACCTGAAGCGCGTGGAGTCCGGGTCCGGGGTGCCCGAGGTGGCCGGGGCGGCGGTGCCGCTGCTACTCGACGATTCGACGTGGGGGATCCTCGGCTTCATCCACTTCGGCCTGCACGCGTGGGTCCCCTCGGAGATCAACGCCCTCCAGGCGGTCGCGTCGATGCTGGTGCAGCTCCAGGGACGCTTCGACGCCGAGGCGCGCACGGTCTACAACGCCACCCACGACGACCTGACCGGCCTGCCCAACCGGCGGGCGCTGGTGCGCGAGCTCACCGAGCGGATCGAGTCGGGCCGCGAGACCGCGGTGATGGTGATCGACCTTGACCGCTTCAAGGTGATGAACGACTTCCTGGGCCACGCCAGCGGCGACCGGCTGCTGGTGACGATCGCCGACCGCCTGCGCACGAGCGTGCGCACCAACGACTTCGCGGGCCGCCTCGGCGGCGACGAGTTCGTGGTCCTGGCCGACGCGGTCAGCAGTGAGCTCGACCTGCTGGCGAGCGCCTACCGGCTGCTCGGCGTGATCAGCGAGCCGACGGCCGTCGGCGGCCAGCGCCTGACCCACACGGCCAGCATCGGCGTGGCCGCAGTGGGCACGGGGGCGCCCAACGCCCTCGACGTGATCGGCTGGGCCGACGTCGCGATGTACGCAGCCAAGGCCCGTGGCGGCCATCAGGTGGTGGTCTTCGACGACGAGCTGCGCCAGTCGGCGAGCACGCGCTCGAACCTCGAGCTCCAGCTGCGCGACGCCATCGAGAACGGCGACCTGCGCCTGCACTTCCAGCCCGAGGTGGACCTGCGCACCGGGCGGCTGCTCGCGGTGGAGTCGCTGGTGCGCTGGCAGCACCCCACGCGCGGTCTCGTCGACGCCAACGACTTCATCAAGGTGGCCGAGGAGACCGGGCTCATCGTGGACATCGGCCGGTGGGTCTTCGCCCAGGCCTGTCGCCAGCTGGCCGAGTGGGAGCGTGAGTACCCGGACCTCGACTTCGTGGTGCGCGTGAACATGTCGCCGGCGGAGTTCGTCATGGGCGACATCGTGGAGTTCGTCGAGGGCTGTCTGACCAGCAATGGGGTCGAGGGCGGGCGGATCTGCATCGAGATCACCGAGCACGTGGTGCTCACCGAGTCCGAGCGCACGGCCGGGATCCTGCGCCGCTTCCAGGCGCTCGGCGTCGAGGTGGCCCTGGACGACTTCGGAACCGGCTTCGCGTCGATGACCGAGCTGAAGAACCTGCCGGTCGACTTCTTGAAGCTGGACATGAGCTTCGTGCGCGGGGTGACCACCGACGCCTACGACCGCGCGATCGTCGAGTCGATCATCCGCCTCGCGGCGGCCCTGCACCTCGGCGTGATCGCCGAGGGCGTGGAGTCGATCGAGATCCTGGACAAGCTGGTCGAGCTAGGCTGCACGCGCGGCCAGGGCTACCTCATGTCGCGGGCGGTGCCGAGCGGGGAGCTGGCGCTCCTGCTGGCGCGCGGCGGCGTCGACGCGGCGCTGCTGCGCGTGGACTCGTCGCGACTCGCGGACTTCCCGTCGTGAGTGCGTCCCCCGACCCCTCGCCGGTGGGGTCACCGGACTGGTCGGCCGCGCCGGTCGTGGCCGGCGTGAGCGTGCTGGGCGACCCGCGCGCCCAGGGCTACGAGCCGTGGCTCTTCCAGACCATGCTCGACGAGCTCGCCGAGAGCGAGCTCGGCATCGGGTTCATCTACACGATCCTCGAGCTGCTGGCTCAGCGCCACGGGCTCGACGACGCGGTGGTGGTCCTTGCCCACGAGTCCTTCGGGACCCAGGCCTTTCGCCTCGGTCGGCGCAGCGTCGAGCCCGAGCTCCTGACGCGACTCGGCGCGACGCCGGGCGTCTACTGCGAGCCGGACGTGGTGAGCGAGGCCGAGCGCGACGCCGTGCGCACGGCCTGCCAGTTGTCGTGGTCGATGCACGTGGCACGCTTCAGCGCGGCCCACGACCCGCTGACCAACATCGCCAACCGGCGCACCTTCGACGCGGCGCTGCAGACGGCGGCCGTGCACAGCGCCCGCTACGGCTGGCCCTTCACGATGGTGCTGGTGGACCTCAACAACTTCAAGGATGTCAACGACCAGCGCGGCCACGCGGCCGGCGACCACGTGCTGCGCCAGTTCGGCTTCGCGCTGCGCCAGTCCGTGCGCAGCGGCGACACCGCCGCGCGCATCGGCGGCGACGAGTTCGCGGTGATCCTCTCCAACGCCGAGGGCAGCGAGTCCGCGGGCTTCCTCGAGCGTCTGCGCCTGCACCTGAAGGCGGGCGACGAGTCCATCGAGTTCACCACCGGCGCGGCGGTGGCCCCCGCCGACTCGACCGACCCCAACGAGCTGTTCCGTATCGCCGACGCGCGGCTCTACGAGAAGAAGGGAATCGTCCTGTCATGACCTCGCGGACCGAAGAGGACTTTGAACTCGAGCTGCGCGCTCTGCCCGGGGTGGTGAGCGTCGGGCTTAGCTACCGCGAGAACGGCGACGTGGACGCGGTGGCGCTGGTGGTGAGCGGCGAGGACGCCGCGGCGACGCACTCGGTGGCGCGCCAGATCGCCAGCCTCTACTTCCCCGACGCCGACGTGAGCGTCGAGGGGACGATGGCGCCGCCGCGCGACGACGGGTCGCGCGTGGCCCTGGTGCGCGCGGACCTGCGCGACGACGACGGGTCCTGCGAGGTCGAGCTGCGCTACGGCGATCGCGTGGGAGTGGGCAGCGCCGCCAGCGGCCCGCTGATCGGCGGCGCCGAGGCGACCCTGGCCGCTCTGCGCCAGCTCGGCTACGAGATCCCCTTCTCGCTGATGGCGGTGAACAGCGTGGCCACGCTCAAGCAGTGGCCGGTGCTGGTGACCCTGCGCTCGCTGGTCGGCGAGGGCGACCGCTTCGGCGTCGCCTCGGCCGAGGGCGAGACCGCGGCGGCGGCCAAGGCGACCCTCGACGCGCTCAACCGCTTCCTGTCCACGCACTGACCCGGCCCGCGGGGTCAGCGTCCCTCGGCGTCGCCGACGGTCGACTCGCGCCGCCAGCTGCGCCAGAGCGCCGCGTACTCGCCGCCGCGCGCCACCAGCTCGTCGTGGGTGCCCAGCTCCGCCAGCTCGCCGTCGACCATGACGGCCACCCGGTCGGCGTCGTGGGCGGTGTGCAGGCGGTGGGCGATGGCGATCACCGTGCGCCCCGCCAGCACCGCGTCGAGGGATCGCTCGAGGTGGCGCGCGGCGCGCGGGTCGAGCAGGGCGGTGGCCTCGTCGAGCACCAGCGTGTGGGGGTCCGCCAGCACCAGCCGGGCCAGGGCCAGCTGCTGGGCCTGGGCCGGGGTCAGCGGGGCGCCGGTGGTGCCGAGGGGACAGTCCAGCGCTCCGGGCAGCGCCCGCACCCAGTCCAGGGCGTCGACGGCCTCGAGCGCGGCCACCAGGTCGGCGTCGGGGGCGCCGGGCCGGGCCAGGGCCAGGTTCTCGCGCACGGTGCCGAGAAAGACGTGGTGCTCCTGGGTCACCAGGGCCACGTGGCGGCGCAGCCGGTCCGGGGACAGGGACGAGACCTCGACGCCGCCCACTCGGATCGACCCGGTGCGCGGGGCGTCCACGCCCGCGATCAGGCGTCCGAGGGTCGACTTGCCGGCGCCCGACGGGCCCACGACGGCCAGGCGCTCGCCGGGGCGCACGGTGAGCGACACCCCGTGCAGGACGTCGCGCCCGGCGCCGTAGGCGTAGGTGACGTTCTCCACGACCAGGGTCTCGTCGGCGGGCTCGGTGCCGTCGCGCGCGCGACGCTCGCGCACCGTCGCGACGCCCACCAGGCGCGCGAGCGAGGTCTGGCCGACCTGGAGCTCGTCGAGCCACGAGATGATCCGGTCGATCGGGTCGTTGATCTGCACCACGTAGAGGGTGACGGTGGTGGCCGCACCGATCGACAGGTGGTGGGCGATGACCAACCAGCCGCTCCAGGCGAGGGTGGCCGCGACCGAGAGGGTGAAGGCGACCTCGACCGCCGGAAACCAGATGAGGCGCATGAGCAGCGTGTACATCTCGGCGTAGAAGGACTCGCGCAGGTTGTCGTCGACCCGTCGGCGCTGGCGCGCCCCGAGGCGGTGGGCGTCGAGCGTGCGCGCCCCTTCGGCGGTCTCGGCGATGGTGCCCGACAGCGTGGCGTAGCTGACGCGTTCTCGCAGGTACCCGGGGCGCGCCAGGCGCAGGTAGCGGCGCGTGGCGCCCCACAGGATGGGGAGAGAGACGAGGCTGGCCAGCGCGACGACCGGGCTGACCAGCACCATGGCGACCAGGGTCAGGGACGCCTGGATCAGCGCCACCAGCCACTCGGGCACCGCGAAGCGCACGGTGCGCGAGAGTGCCTCGATGTCGTTGGTGGTGCGACTGAGCAGGTCGCCGGTGCTGGCGCGCTCGACCTCCACCAGCGGCAGCGCCAGCACGCTCGCGAGGAACTCCTCGCGCAGCTGGGCGAAGACCCGCTCGCCCAGGCGGTAGCTGCGCCGACGCGCCACGAAGGACAGCCCGGCGTAGGCGAGCGACGCCCCGAGCAGCACGCCCACGTCCTCGGTGATGCGCGGGGAGGTGAGCCGGTGGCTGGTGGCCAGTGTGGTCAGCTGGCCGATGATCCACGCCGGCACCAGCGCCGCGCTGGCGGCCAGCGCGTAGACCAGCAGCATGCGGGCCATCTCGCGGCGGTGCTGGCGCGCCAGGCTCAGGGCGTGGGCGCGCACCTGCGCGGCGTCGGCGACGGGTAACTGGCTCACGGCTCCTCCTCGCGCAGCACGATCGCGCGGTAGCGCGGTGACGAGCGCACCAGCTCGTCGTGGGTGCCCTCGGCCACCACGACGCTGTCCACCACCACCGCGACGCGATCGACGGCCGCCAGCATCAGCGGCGAGGTGGTGGCGATCAGGGTGGTGCGGCCGGCGCGCGCGGCGCCGAGCGTCGCCGCGATGCGCCCCTCGGTGTGGGTGTCCACCCCCGAGGTCGGCTCGACCAGGATGAGCAGGTCGGGGTCGGCCAGCAGGGCGCGGGCCAGGGTGAGCCGCTGGCGCTGACCCCCCGAGAAGCTGCGCCCGCGTTCGCTCACCCAGGTGTCGAGGCCCTCGGGCAGGCCCTCGACGACGTCGCGCGCGCTGGCCGCGGCGAGCGCGTCGTCGAGGGCGTCGTCGTCGCGAGCGCCGTGGGGCGCCAGCTCGTCGCGCAGCGCGCCCGAGAAGAGGCGCGGCTCGATCTCGCTGACCAGCACGTGCGCGCGCACCTCGTCCAGGTCGAACGAGCCGAGGGCCACCCCGTCCACGCTCACGTCGGGGTCGTCGACGAAGCGCCCCAGCCGGTCGGCCAGCGCGGACGCCTCGGCCGGTGTCTCGGTCACCAGCGCGTAGAGGCCGGGAACGTTCAGGCGCAGGCCGCTGACCCGGTCCTCGTAGCGCGCGACGCGCGCCGGCCAGGGCTGGGGGTCGACGGTCGCGGCGACGGGCGGCGCCACCGCGAGGATGCGCAGCACCCGACCCGCGCCGACGTAGGCGCGGGTGGTGGCGATGGAGTACTCGATGACCGTGCGCAGCGGCGTCGTGAGGAAGGTGGCATAGCCGAAGAAGGCCACGAGCTGGCCCGGGGCGAGCGTGCCGGCCAGCACGTCGCGCGCGCCGAGCAGGGTCACCAGGGCCGTGAGCAGGGCCGGCAGCAGCACCTGACCGGACTCCAGGCCCGCCTGGGGGGTCGCCACCCGGTTGCCGGCCAGGCGCACGCGCTCGCTCTGGGTGCGGTAGACCTCGAGGAACACCTCTTCGCCCCCGACCCCGCGCAGGATCCGCAGACCCGCCACGGTGTCGGCCGCCAGCGCCGCGAGGCGTCCGGCGACCTCGCGCTGGGCCGCCTGGGCGGCGTGCAGCGGGCGCATCAGGGGCGTGGTCAGCGAGGCCAGTACCGGCACGCCGATCAGCACCACCAAACCCAGCTGCAGCGACGTCGACAGCAGGATCGTCGCCACCACCGCCCAGGCGACCAGCGCCCCGAGGAAGCGCGGCAGGACGTCGAAGGCCCCGCCGATGCGCATGGCGTCCGAGGCCACCGTGTTCACGACGTCGCCCGCGGGGATCTCGTCGACCAGGGCGGTCGTGGCCAGTGTGGCGTGACGCCCGATCAGCTGGACCGTGCGGTAGGCGGCCCACATCCAGTTGGTGACGGCCAGCTGGTGGCGCATCGCCCCACTGATCGCCTGGACCACGCCCAGGGCCACCACCACGGCGACCCACTCGAGCAGTCGCGGCGTGGAGCGGGCGATGATGCCGTGGTCGAGCGCCGCGCCCACCGCGCTCCACAGCAGCGCCTGGCTGAGCATCCAGGTCACGCCGAACAGGCTCGCCAGGGCCAGGGTGCGCCACTGGCGCCGGGCCAGCCACGCCAGGTAGCGCGCCGGCGAGCGCCGGTCGGCCTCGCCGGGGTCGGCCAGCGGCAGCTCGCGGTAGGGCAGGTGCGCCACGAGTCCCTTTCTGGTCGGCGCGGTTCTCGACCGCGGAGTCGGCAACGCTGACGATGAGGCCACGGACCGGGGTCCGTGGTGGATGGTGAGTCGACCTGTAAGCGGGGTTCTGTCCGCCCCGAGGGGCGGGGTGGCCATCCATCTACGCGATCCACCTGGGGAGTGTCCGAAGACGGGCGGGCCGCCCTCCCCTGTCTGATCTTGCTCCGGGTGGGGTTTACCAAGCCGTCGGAGTCGCCCCCGACGCTGGTGCGCTCTTACCGCACCGTTTCACCCTTACCACCGCGGGTCACCCCCCGGTGGCGGTCTGTTTTCTGTGGCACTGTCCTGCACGTCACCGCGACTCGCTTCGCGAGCACCCTGCCCTGTGGAGCCCCGACTTTCCTCACCGTCGCCGGCGCGGCCACCCAGTCGACTCACCATCCGTCACCAGTCTGGCACAGCGCGCGTGGTCGCTCAAGCGCCGCGGGTTCGCTAGCCTCGCTGCGTGGACGAGGTGATCGCCGGCATCGACGACGAACGCGACGCGCGCGAGCGGGACCCGGGACGGCCGCTCGAGGTCGGGGAGTTCTACGAGCTGCTCACCGAGCGCCTGGAGTCCGCCTACGGCCGGCGCCACCCGCGCTGGGTGCGCGGCGAGATCGCCAAGGTCTACGAGAAGTCCCACCTCTACGTGGACCTAGTCGACGCCGGCTCCTCGACCAGCGCCAAGCGGCCGGTGCTCGGCGCGCACTGCTGGGCTTCGCAGTGGCAGGGGCTCAAGCGCCGCCTGGCGGCCGACGGGGTCACCCTCGAGCCGGGGCGCGTGGTCAACCTCTTCGGCTACGTCGACCTCTACGCGCCCTCGGGCCGGGTCGGCTTCACGGTGATCGACGTGGACGTCGCGGCGCTGATGGGCGACGTGGCGCGCCGTCGCGCCGAGCTGATCGCGCGCCTGGGCGCCGAGGGGCTGCTCGAGGCCAACCGGTCGCGGCCCTTCGGCCCGGTGCCGCTACGCGTCGGCCTGGTGGCCAGCCCCCAGAGCGAGGGGTACAACGACTTCACCGGTCAGCTGCTGGGCTCGGGACTGGCCTTCCAGATCGTGGTGGCGCCGGTCACGGTGCAGGGCGAGCGCGCCGCCGGCCAGCTGCTCGGGGCGCTGCGCGCTCTGGACGAGGCGGCGCTGGACGTGATCGCGCTGGTGCGCGGAGGCGGATCGAAGGGTGACCTGGCGGCCTTCGACGACGAGGCCCTGGCGCGGGGCATCGCCGCCGCGCGCACGCCCGTGGTGACCGGCATCGGCCACACCGGTGACGAGTCGGTGGCGGACCTGGTGGCCCACCACCACGCGATCACGCCGACCAAGTTGGGCGAGGAGCTGGTCGTGATGGTGGCCGAGTGGCGCCGCCGCCACGTGGTGGACAGCGCCCGGCGCCTCGACGAGGCCGCCACCGCCATCGTGGAGGAGGCCGAGGCCTACCTGGGCGAGCGGCGCCGCACGGTGATCTTCGCCGTGCGCGACCGGCTGCGCGCGGAGGCGCGCCACCTGGGCCGCCAGCGCGAGTGGCTGAGCCTGCAGAGCGGTCACGTGCTCGAGCGCGCGGCGCAGTCCCTGGCCAGCGCCCGGCGCCTGCTCGAGGCCTACGACCCCGCTCGGCGTCTGGCGCAGGGGTGGTCGATCGTGACCCGCGAGGACGGCACCGTGGTTCGCGCGCGCGACGACGTGGCCGACGCCGAGCTGGTCCGGGTGCGCGTGAGCGACGGGAGCTTCGCGGCGCGCGTGCTCGCCGACGTCGAGCGGGACGGCGCCCCGTGAGCCGTTCGGGCCCTGCGAAGAACGTCGGCGCGGGCGACCGCGTGTGGCGGGTTCAGGGTGCGACGCGCGAGGATCGAGTCGCGAGGGATCGAGTCGCGAGGGATCGACGCGCGAGGGATCGACGCGCGAGGATCGAGTCGTGAGGGGTGGAGAGAGGCGAGAGGAGAGGTGATGGCTGAGGAGACGGGTGCGGCGCCGGTGGGCGACTGGAACGAGGCGTCGCGCGAGCTGAACGCGATCGTGGCGTCCTTCGACGAGGGCGAGGTGTCGGTGGACGACCTGTTCGCCAAGCTCGAACGGGCGACCGCGATCATCGAGGCGCTCGAGGAGCGCCTGCGCGTCACCAGTGCGCGGGTGGACGAGTTGGCGCCGCGGATGCGCGGGCTCGACGAGTCATGAGTGATCGGCTGTACTTTCGCCAGCTGCTGGCGGGTCGCGACTTCGCGCGCGACGACGCGGTGGCGCGGGGCATGGCGAACTTCGTCTACGCGATCGGCGACCGCGTGACCGGCGAGGCGCTGCTGGTCGACCCCGCCTACCAGCCGCTCGAGCTGGTTGCGATTCTGGCCGAGGACGACCTGACCCTGGCGGGGGTGGTGGCCACGCACTATCACGTGGACCACGTTGGGGGCTCGTTCCAGGGCCGCGCCGTGGCCGGCGTGGCCGCGCTGCTCGAGGCGCACGACGTGGCCGTGCACGTGGCGCGCGACGAGGTTCCCTGGGTGACGCGAGGGACCGGCGTCGACGCCGGCCAGCTGGTCGGCCACGACAGCGGCGACCGGATCCGGGTGGGCGAGGTGGAGGTGACCCTGGTGCACACCCCCGGTCACACGCCCGGCAGCCAGTGCCTGCTCGTGGAGGGGCGCCTGGTGAGTGGCGACACACTCTTCCTGGACGGCTGCGGGCGCACCGATCTGCCCGGCGGTGACGTCGACGC
Source organism: Acidimicrobiales bacterium (assembly GCA_049964855.1). GTDB lineage: Bacteria > Actinomycetota > Acidimicrobiia > Acidimicrobiales > RAAP-2 > RAAP-2. Next base: position 6,758 of record JBMFWX010000034.1, on the reverse strand, counting down.
TCTCTACGACACGCTCACCCGCCGGCTGGCGGACCTGCCCGGCGAGACCGTGCTCTACCCCGGCCACCACTACTCGAGTGAGCCCTCTGCCGAGCTCGCGCGGGTGCGCGCGACCAATCCGGCGCTGGCGCCGCGCAGCGTCGAGCAGTGGCGGGCGGCCTTCGCGTGAGCGCCCGGGCCTCCTCTGCGGATCGCCTCTCGGCGACGGATCACGTGGTAGTGGTCGGCGCGGGACTCGCGGGCTGGCGCCTGGTTCAGGGACTGCGCCGCGAGCACTTTGACGGGGCGATCACCCTGATCGGTGCCGAGCCCCACCTGCCCTACGACCGCCCCCCGCTCTCCAAGCAGGTGCTGCGCGGGCGCTGGACCAGTGACGCCACCGGGCTGGCCAGCGAGGAGGACGTGGCGCGCGCGCAGGTGACGCTGCGCCTTGGCGTGGCCGCCACCGACCTCGACGTGGCCGACACCACCGTGCACCTGGCCGACGGGTCGGCCGTGGCCGGCACGCACGTGGCGGTGGCGACCGGCGTGCGGGCGCGGCGCCTGGCCCTCACCTCGCACGAGGTGCACACCCTGCGCACCCGCGACGACGCGTCGCGCCTCGCGGCGCACCTGGACGCGCTCCCGCCCGCGAGCGAGGTAGCGATCATCGGCGGCGGCTTCATCGGCGCCGAGGTGGCGAGTGCGGTGGCGGTGCGCGGTCACCTGCCGATCGTGCTCGAGGCCGCCCCACGGCCGCTGATCGCGGTACTGGGCCCCGAAGTCTCGTCGTGGCTCGAGCCGCTGCCCGCACGGGCGGGCGTGACCCTGCTCAACGACCAACGCATCGTCGACGTTGTGGACGGCGACGACGACCTGCACGTGGTGTTCGACCACGGCGGCGACCTGGCGGTGCGCGCCGTGGTGGTGGGCGTGGGGGCGGTGCCCAACGACGACTGGCTGGCGACGTCCGGGCTGGTGATCGACAACGGTGTCGTCGTGGACCGCCACCTCATGGCGGTGGCGGGGGTGGCGGCCGTGGGCGACGTGGCCCGCTTCACCTGGGACGGGCCCCTCGGCGAGGAACTCGTGCGCGTCGAGCACTGGCAGGTGGCCAACGACCACGCCGCGCGTCTGGCGCACTGGTGGGCGTCGGGCGAGGAGGTCGCGACGCCGCTGGTGCCCTACTTCTGGTCCGACCAGTACGGCACGAAGATCCAGGTTCTGGGCCACCCGCGACCCGACGACGAGGTTGTGCGGGTGGACGGCGACGACGAGCGCTGGCTCGCGCTCTACGCGCGCGAGGGGGTGGTGAGCGGGGTGGTGGCGCT
>JBMFWX010000034.1:0-5348 GCA_049964855.1 Acidimicrobiales bacterium | reverse complement strand
AGCGCTGGCTCGCGCTCTACGCGCGCGAGGGGGTGGTGAGCGGGGTGGTGGCGCTAGCCCAGCCCCGGGCGCTGACGCTCTCGCGCGGGCTGGTCGAGCGGCCCACGACCCTTGACGAGGCGCGCCGCCTCGCACCCTGGTCGCGCTGACGGTTGGGCCCGTCGCGGCAGCGTCAGAAGTGGATCTCGCTGAGTTCGGGGATGGTGCGCGCGGCACGCGCGACGACGTCGCGCCACTGCTCACGAGCTCGCTCGCGAGCGAGCTCGTCGAGTTGCGGGGTGAAGCGCTCGCGGGCCTCCCAGTTGCCGGCCACGTCGTCGAGGTCGAGCAGGTCGGCACCGACTAGCGCCATGAGGCCGGCCCCGCGGGTGGTGGCCTCGCGCTCGCGCGACGCCGCGACGTCGCGCCCGCTGAAGTCCGCCAGGCGCTGGAGCAGGAAGCGGTTGGCGCTCATGCCGCCGTCGACGCGCACCTCGTCGAAGGTCACGTCGACCTCGCACTCGCCGGCCTCGATCAGGTCGGCGCCACGCTGGGCGACGCCCTCCAGCACCGCGCGCACGAGGTGGGCGCGACCCGCGCCGCGGGTGACTCCGAAGAAGGCCGAGCGGGCGCCGAAGACCCACTGGGGCGTGCCGAGACCGGACATGGCTGGGACGAAGGATACCCCGGCCGTGTCGGGCACCGACGTCGCGAGGTCCTCGGCGTCCTCGACCCGCGCGAGCAGTCCGAGGTCGACGAGCCAGTCCACGCACGCCCCAGCCGACAGCACGATCCCCTCCACGCCCCAGGTGACGACGCCGTCGCGTGAGCGCACGATCACCGGGAAGCAGCCCGAGTCGAAGCGGGTGAGGGCGCGCGGACCGGGTCCCTCGCGTACGACGTTGAGCATGGCCCCGGTGCCGAAGGTGATCTTGGCGCCCCCGTGCACGCGCGACTGGCCGAAGAGCGACGCCGGCTGGTCGCCGATGAGCGCGGTGATCGGCGGCGATCCGGGCAGCGCCACCGCTGGTCCGACCTCGCCCATGGTGTCCACCAGTCGCGCCAGCAGTCCCGGGTCGAGGCCGAGCGTGGCCAGGATCGCGGGGTCCCAGGCGTCGACGGCGAGGTTGACCAGTCCGGTGATCGCCGCGTTGGAGCGGTCGCTCACGTGGTGGGCGCCCGCGGTGAGCACCCAGGTAACCCAGGACTCGAGCGTGGCCACGCGCAGCCGCGCGGCGGGGACCGGGGCGTGCTCGACCAGCCAGCGCGCCTTCGTCGCGGACTGATTGGGGGCCAGGCGCAACCCCTCGCCCTGCAGGACCAGGCAGTCGAGCACGGTTCGCAGGTCCTGCCAGCCGAGCGTCGGTCCGACGGGTTGGCCCGTCTGGACGTCGAAGACCATGGTGGTGGCGCGCTGGTTAGTCACCCCGACGACGTCGGCGTCGCCCTCGCCGAGGGTCGCCCGGGCGAGTGTGAGGACCAGGTGGGCGATCTCGGCGGCGTCGAGCTCGACCTCGCCGGGCACGGGGCTCGTGAGGGTCAGGCGCTGCTGGTGCACGGCGCTCACCACGCCGCGCTCGTCGACGAGCGCGGTGCGCACCGAGGAGGTGCCCACGTCGATCGCGAGCGCCCTCACCACGGTGCTCCCGCGAGGGCCAGCACGCCGGGGTTGAGGATTCCGTCGGGATCCAGCACTCCCTTCAGAGCGGCGAGGAGGTCGAACTGGGATCCCAGGGCGCGGGCGAGGAAGCGTGACCGGTTGCGACCGATCCCGTGGTGGTGGCTGAGGGCCGCGTCGTGGTCCAGGGCCGCCGCGGTGGCGGCGTCCCAGGCGGCGCGGTAGTAGGGGGCGGGGTCGCCTCCGGGCACGCCGGCGAAGGTGACGTAGAGGCAGGCGCCGTCGGGGTAGGCGTGGGACTGGTGGCACGAGGCGCTGACGGTGTCGGGTAGCGTGCGCAGCGCCGTGAGCATCGCGGCGCGAGTCGCCGCCAGGGTGCCCCAGGGCCCGGCGACCTCGATCGTGTCGACCACGACGCCCTGCGCCCAGAGTGGTGCGAGTTCGCTGACGTCATTGCGCCGTTCGAGCCACGCGGCCACCGGTTCCTCGCCGAGGAAGACGGCGTCGGAGCACTCCTCGGCTACGACACGACGCGTCGCGGCCGTGAGGTGCTCGTCGCCCTCGTCGAGCACCACCAGCACGCAGTCGTCGCGCTGAAAGTGCCGGCGCGACTCGGCCTCGTCGTAGAGGCGGGCCACCGCCGGGGCGGCGCCGCGCTGCAGGATGCGTCGACAGGCCTCGAGGCCCCCGTCGAAGGTGGTGAAGGCCCAGGCGCCGCGCACCTCGCTCGCCGGGGCGCGGCGTACCGCCAGGGTGGCGCGGGTGATGACGCCGAGTGCTCCTTCGCTGCCTACGAACAGCGAGACCAGCTCGGGGCCCACCGCGCGGCGCGGCGCGCGCGAGCCGAGGCGCACCAACTCGCCGCTGGCTAGCACCACGTCGACCTCGCGCACCATCTCGGCGATCGTGCCGTAGCGGTTCGAGTACTGGCCGGCGCCGCGCGTGGCGAGCCACCCACCGACCGTGGACAGGTCGAAGGACTGGGGCCGGTGCCCGAGGGTCAGGCCCTGGGCCGCGAGCGCGGTCTCGAGGTCGGGGCCGAAGACGCCCGCCTGTACGCTGACCTGGCCCGCGATCGGGTCGACGTCGAGGACGCGGTCGAGCCCCGTGAGGTCGAGCGCGATCGCGCCGTCGGGCGCGACGGCGCCGCCCTCGACGCCCGAGCGACCGCCCTGGGCGGTGACCGGCACCCGGTGGCGACGCGCCACGTCGAGCACAGCGACCACGTCGGACGCGTCGCGCGCGCGCACCACGGCCCCCGGCCAGTGCGCCACGCGACCGGCGGCGGTGTCCGCGAGCGAGAGGGGCCACCAGTCGCGCGCGGCCTCGGCGCGCACGTCGACGTCGACGTCGACGTCGAGGCCCCGGGCGACCAGGTCGGCGAGGATCGCGTCGGGCAGGGGGGGCGGGACGGTCGACGGGTCGTCGAAGGCGTCGGGCGGGTAGTCGATCGGTGGCGGGGGCCGAGTCACAATGGGTCCAGCCCGGCGCTGGCCAACTCGCGGGCGACCAACTTGTGGTACGCCGCGACCTGTCGGGCGGTCTCGGTGTCGTCCCAGCCGAGGTCCGGGGCCACCAGCGCCGCGAGCGTCGCCGCGGCGTCGCGGGTGGCGCGCGCGTCGTGCAGGTGGGCGCGGGTGCGCCGGGTGAGCAGGTCCACCAGCGAGGTGGCCATCTCCTCGCGCGCCGCGTAGACCAGCTCCGCGCGCACGTACTCCTGACCCGGCACCGCGAGCTCGCCCAGTGAGGGGTCCGCGTTGATCAGCGCGAGCACGGCGGCACTGTCCTGGCCGTAGCGGCGGTAGAGGTGGGTCTCGAGCGGCGTGGTCGGTCGCCACGCGCCGGTGCCGTGCAGGGGCAGGTGCGCGGTGCGGGTGCGCGCGAGGGGGCCCAGGTAGGGGCGCAGGGCGTCCACGGCGTCTTCGGCCATCTGGCGGTAGGTCGTCCATTTGCCGCCGGTGACGGTGACGACTCCGTCGCCGGCGTCCAGCACCCGGTGGCGCCGCGAGAGGTCGGCGGTGCGCGCCGAGACGTGCCGGCCCGCCTTGGGGGCGAGCAGGGGCCGCAGCCCGGCCCACACGCCGGTCACGTCGGCCGGGGTGAGGGCGCTGGCGGTCGAGGCGTTCACCGCGCCCAGCAGGTACGCCACGTCCTCGGGGGTGCAGCGGGGATCGTCGAGGTCGCCGTCGTAGGCGGTGTCGGTGGTGCCGACGAAGGTGTAGGGGGCGTCCTCGAAGGGCACGACGAAGACGTTGCGGTGGTCCCCGGGCACCGAGAGCACCGCGGCCACGTCGGCCGGCAGGCGGTGGCGCGGCACGCTCAGGTGTACCCCCTTGGCCGGGGTGATGAGGTGAGACTCCACGCGCTCGGCCAGCGCGACGAGGGAGTCGGCCCACACCCCGGTGGCGTTCACCACGCTGCGTGCCGCGATCTCGATGACCTCTCCGCCAAGGTTGTCGCGCACCTGTACCGCGCGGACGCGTCCCGCAGCGTCGTGGGTGAAGCCGGTGGCCGTGGTGTAAGTGGCGACGTCGGCACCGTAGTCCAGCGCGGCGCTGCGCGCCAGAGTGAGCGCGACACGGGCGTCGTCCCCGCGCGCGTCGGGGTAGAGGAAGCCGGCGACCAGCCGGTCGGTGGTGAGCGTCGGCAGGTGCGCCAGGGCCTCGGCGCGGGTGATCTTGCGGTGGCGCTGGCCGATGCGCCACCCTCCGGTCATGTCGTAGAGCCGCAGGGCACTGGCGTACGCGCGCACGACGGCCGAGGATGCCACACCGTTGGAGCCGAAGAGGGGGATCAGGAAGGGGAGGGGGCGCACCAGGAACGGAGCGTTCTCGAGCAGGCGCTGGCGTTCGCGCAGTGCCTCGTAGACCAGGCGAAAGTCGTGCTGCTGGAGGTAGCGCAGCCCCCCGTGCACCATCTTGGAGGACTTGGAGCTGGTGCCCGAGGCGATGTCGCCGGCGTCGATCAGGACGACGCGCAGACCCCGGGCGGCCGCGTCCAGCGCGACGCCGGCGCCGGTCATGCCCGCTCCGACCACCACCACGTCGTAGACGGTCTCGCGCGCGGCGTCCAGCGCCGCGCGACGGTCGAAGGTGGGCATCGGACAATGTTGGCACACCACGCTCGACGAGGCGGCGAGGGTCGGATCGCTCACCCGGCGACCGGTGCGGCCCGTGGACGGGTCCTTCGCCCTCGCGGGCGACGACCCCCGTCACGGGGGCGAACCGACGGAGCGAGTGTTGTGACGACGTGGTCGCAAAATCGCTCGTATCTGTGGTAAAATACTCATAGAGAAACGGGTCAAAAGGCTTGTAGCGCGGCGCGAATGGCGTGAACGCGCGAGCAAGGATGGAGAGAGCACCCGTGATAAGAGAGTGCCTGGTGGCGCACTGGCCAGACCTGATGTTGGGCGGGCGCGACGAGGCTGACTGAGATCTCCTCAGCGGAATCTGGCGTCTGACCACGAAATATTCCGAGTTGGTGGGGAACCGCTGCGGCGGCCCACCGTTCGTGGCAAGCGTGGACGCGACCTAACCCCGACGAGCCGGTCCATGACGAGGCGGTCCGTGGTGGGCGTCGGCGCGTCGACTCGCACTGGTTTGCAGTAGAAGTCGCGGGGCACTCGCCCACGCGCGAGACGAAATACCTAGCGAAAGTGGTGTGTATGAGTACGTTAACGAGCAAGACGCGCGGCGTGATTCGTCGCGGTTGGCGTCACCCGTGGCCGATTGGCGCCACCCTGGTGGCGACG
>JBMFWX010000033.1:18185-21575 GCA_049964855.1 Acidimicrobiales bacterium | reverse complement strand
GGTCGTCACGACGTCGCTCGCGCGGCTCGAGGGATCGCCGCTCAACGCCGCGACCGACCTCGCGGCCGACGAGGCGTTGGCGCGAGCCGCGGCGATCGACCGCGGCGACGTCGCACCGGGCCCACTGCTCGGCGCCCCCACCCTGGTGAAGGACCTGGAGGACTGGGCCGGCCACCCGACTCGCCAGGGCTCGCTGGCCCGCGCCGACGCGCCCCCGGCCACCACCAACGCCATCGTGCCCCAGCGCCTGGTGGACGCGGGGGCGATTCTCGTGGGTAAGTCCACCCTGCCCGAGTTCGCCATCGAGGGCTACACCGCGAACCGGCTCACCGGGGTCACGCGCAACCCCTGGAACCTCGACTACTCCCCCGGGGGATCGAGTGGCGGGTCGGCCGCGGCCCTGGCCGCGGGGCTGGTGCTCGTCGCCACCGCCACCGACGGCGGGGGGTCGGTGCGCATCCCGGCGTCGCTCTGCGGGTTGGTGGGTCTCAAGCCCACCAACGGCGTGATCGGGCGCTACCCCACCCCCGACTGGATCGACTACTCGACCGACGGCCCCTTCGCCACCGCCAGCGACGACCTGGCCCTGCTCTTTGACGTGATGGTCGGCCCGGTCGCTGGCGACCCGACCGGGCCGCCGCGTGGTGCCCTGGACGGCGCGCCGGGGCTGGACTCGCGCACCCTCTACGCCGCGACGCGCACCTCGCCCCTCGGGCCCCTACCCCGCGAGGTCGAGAGCGCTTTCGTCACCGCCGTCGATGCCCTGGCGAACCTGCTGGGCCGACCGGTCCACTGGCTCGAGCCCGACGAGTTCTTCGCCGGCGTGGGCGACCCCGACCTCGACTGGTTCACGGTGACCGCAGCCGAGCACGTGAGCTCCCTCGGGCGCGAGTGGGTCCACGAGAACTGGGACCTCTTTCACGTGGCCACCCGCGAGTTCCTCACCACCGGCCTCGCGGTGCCGATCGACGAGTACCTGGCCGCGCGACGTCGCCGCTACCTCTACGTGCGGCGCCTCGACGAGCTGCTCGGGGTGGACGGGTGGCTGATGACCCCCACGGTCGCCAGCACCGGGTGGCTGGCCGACGGCCGACTCACCCCCGGCGGCGAGGTCCACGGCCTGCCCCCCGAGGTCTACTCGACCGCCCTGCAGAACATCACCGGCAATCCCGCCCTCACCCTGCCCTTCGGCCAGCTCTCGACGGGACTGCCCTTCGGGCTGCAGGTCACCGCGCCGCACTACCACGACCGCGCGCTGCTGGCGCTGGCCGCCCACGTCGAGGCGGCGTACCCGTGGGCGCGCAGCGCCCCCGGCTACGACACCCTGGCCGACGCCCTCGGCCTCGACTAGCGCTCGCCCAGTCTGCCCGGGGGCGAGGGGCGACTGGTAGCGTCGCCTCGAGCACGCGCACAGGAGGCCCACCCGTGACAGCCACCGGTCCCCAGGACTTCCCCGGGCGCCCCGACTCCGCACGGCACGACCTCGAGCGCGACGGGGCCGAGCGCGACGAAACCAAACGTCCCGGTGTCGGGCGTAACGACGGGCACTCACCCGCCGCCCCCGACCAGTTCGCGACGAGCGACCACACCGTCTCTCCGGGCGACGCCCGCGAGGACCCCGACGACCTGGCCGAGGCGCGAGCGCGCGGCGAACTCACTCTGCTCTACCAGCCCGAGTTCGATCTACGGCGCGGCACCTTCGTCGGGGTCGAAGCGCTGCTGCGCTGGCGCCACCCGACTCGTGGGCTGCTCGGTCCGCGCGACTTCGCCGACGCGCTCGTGGCACCCGACGTGGCGGTGGCGGTGGGTCGCTGGGTCCTCGCCGAGGCGACCCGCCAGGGCGCGCGCTGGCACGATCGGGGCCACCGCTTCGCGGTCGCCCTCAACGTGTCCCGCGGCCAGGTGACGAGTCCGACCTTCGTCGACGACGTGGCGAGCGCCCTGCGCGCCCACGCGCTGGCGCCCGCGGCCCTGACCTTGGAGCTGGCCACCACCACCCTCGAGAATCTCGACGACCCCCGGCGTGCGGCCCTGCTCGCCCTGGGGGTGCGCCTCGGCGTGGACGACGTCGTGCCCGGGGTCACCAACGTGGACGACCTGATCGCGCGCGGCGTCGGCGTGGTGAAGTTGGCGCGAGGCGCAGTGAGCGACCGGTCGCGCGACGCCGCCCTCGCGGCGATGCTCGCGACGCTGGCGACGCGCGACGTGCGCGTCGTCGCCGCCGGCGTCGAGAGCCCGGTCACGGCCCGGCGCCTCGAGGGCGCCACGGACCTCGCCGTGGAGGGACAGGGATTCCTCTACGCCCGCCCGCTCCCGGCGTCAGCGATCGACGAGTTACTGGCGGACTTCGCCATCTTCTCCGGGGAGCCGCTGTGAGCGACGAGCGGAAACCGCAGGCCCCCGAGCGCCGCCGGCGCGCCGGGGAGGACGACGCCGCGGCCGCGCGGGCCCGCGCGCTGACCCGACGTTGGGAAGAGAGCCGCCCCCCGCGCGCCGCACCGGGAACGGAGGACGACGCGACCGTGCTCACCCGACTCGGCGCGGCCGTGGTCCCCGACTTCGCCGCGTGGTGCGTGGTCGACCTGCTCGACGAGGGTGGGGCGGTCACCCGCGTGGTGGACGTCGGTGAGGACCCGAGCGCGCGCGCGCCCGCAGACCTGGAGCGGCTGCTCGCGCGCGCGTGCGCCGGCGAGCCGGCTCTGGCCTGGCCGGCGCACGCCGCGCTGGCGACCTGCGTGGTCGAGGGACTACGCGTCGAGGGGCACGTCACGGCGACCGTGGCGCTCGGACGACCCGAGACCGCCCCGGGCGTCGGGCCGCTCGAGCGTGAGGCCCTGCGCGACGTGCTCTGGGACGCCGCCCTCGAGCTCGAACGCGCACGCCTGCGCCGGCGCGCGCGCGACGCCGTGCGCGACGCCCAGCGCGTCGCGCGACGCCTGCACGAGGTGCTGGCCGCCGCTCTGGTCATGGGTCCCGACCGCAACGAGCGCGCCCTGCTCGCCGTGCTGGCCGAGCGCGCCCGCGACGTGCTCGACGCCGACTGGGTCGTCGTGCGCCTGACCGAGCCCGCCCTGCGGGCGCGCGCCGACCGCGTCGGCGTGCGCGTCGAGGACGACCAGCCACGATGGGCCCAGCCCGACGACCCCCCCGACGCCGCGTGGCGGGCGGTCCTCGGAGGTCCGAGTGAGCCCGTCGTCGGCGAGATCGTCGTACGCCGTGACGCACCGGCCACCCCCGAGGACCACGAAGTGCTGAGTCTGCTCGCGCGCCTGGCGTCGAGCGCCCTGGCCGCGAGCGCGCTGCACGCCAGCGTGCGCGCCAGCGAGACCCGCTGGCGCACCCTGGTCGAGAGCGCGCCCATCGGCATCGTCGAGACCGACCTCGAGGGCG
>JBMFWX010000033.1:0-18085 GCA_049964855.1 Acidimicrobiales bacterium | reverse complement strand
TGCGCCACGCCACGACGATGGAGACCCGCGGCCAGGTGGCGAGCACCATCGCCCACGACTTCAACAACCTGCTGACCCTCATCACCGGCTACGCCGAGGTCCTCGAGGGCCAGGTGACCTCGAGCGAGTCGGCGGGCCTGGTGCGCGCCATCCAGGTCACGGCGGCGCGCGCCGCCGCCCTGACCGCCCAGCTGCAGAGCATCGGGCGCACCCACGAGGGCCGGCCGGTCGTGGTGGATCCGCGCGCCGCGCTGGGCGCCAACGCCGACGTCCTCGAGCGGGTCCTCGGTCCGGCCATCGCCCTGACGTGGTCGTGGGCGCCGTCGATCGGGCGCGTGCGCGTGGACCCCGACCAGCTCGAGCAGGTGCTGCTCAACCTGGCGATCAACGCGCGCGACGCCATGCCCGACGGGGGACGACTCTCGATCACGGTCGACGAGGTGGACCACGACGATCGCGGCGGCGACGCTGACGACGACGACCGCGAGGACGGGGGGCGACCGGCGCGCCGCGGGCGCGACGTGCGCGTGCGCGTCGTCGACACCGGGGTGGGCATGGACGAGGAGACCCGCCAGCGCTGCTTCGAGCCCCTCTTCACGACGAAGGGGCCCCTTAGCGGGACCGGGATGGGCCTCGCCTCGGCCAAACGCACGATCGAGGAGAGCGGCGGGTCGATCCGCGTGGACTCGCGCCCCGGCGCGGGCACCACCGTCGAGTTCGTCCTCCCGGTGGTCGACGAGCCGCTCGACGAGCCGGCGGTGGTCGACGCGTCGGCGCCCGCGCCGACCACCGCCCCGCGCGGTCGCTCGGCCGCGGTGCTGCTGGTGGAGGACGACGAGGCGCTGCGCCGCCTGGTCGGGGCGGTGCTGCGCCGCCACGGCCACCGGGTGTTCGACGCGCCCGGCGTCGAAGAGGCCCGGGCCCTGGTCGCCGCGCGCGACGAGCCCTTCGAGCTGCTGGTGAGCGACGTAGTGCTCGGCGAGGGCCGCGGCGACGAGCTGGCGCGCGCGCTGCGCGCCGCACAGCCCGGTCTCGCGATCCTGCTCACCTCGGGCAGCGCCGACGCGACGGTGCTCGGGGACCTGGCCGCGCCCGCGGCGTTCCTCGCCAAGCCCTTCAAGCCCAGCCAGGTGATCGACGAGGTGGTGGCGCTGCTGCGCCCGTAGGCCGGTCGCGGGGTCAGTGGGTCGACTCGAAGCGGTAGCCCACCCCGCGCAGGGTGACGATCCAGCGCGGGTGGTCGGGGTCGTCCTCGATCTTGGCGCGCACCCGGCGGATGTGCTCGGTGACCGTCGCCTGGTTCTGCCACTCGCTGGAGGACGCCCACACGTGCTCGAGCAGCTGCTCGCGCGAGAACACCTGGCGCGGGGAGGCCGCTAGGAACGCCAGCAGCGCGAACTCCTTGGAGGTGAGGTCCACCAGCGCCCCGCGCAGGTGCACCTCGTGGGTGGCCTCGTTGATGGTCAGGTCCCCGAAGTTCATCGTCGGGACCTCGATGGCGTGCTCGGCCGGGTTGGCCCCGGTCCGGCGCAGCACCGACTCGATGCGCGCCGACACCTCGCCCAGGGAGAAGGGCTTGACGATGTAGTCGTCGGCGCCCATCTTCAGCCCGGCGATGCGCTCGGACTCCAGCCCCCGCCCGGTCAGGAAGATGGTCGGCACGTCGCTGAAGTGGCGCAGCTCGCGCAGCACGTCGCGCCCGTCCTCCTCGCCCAGCACGATGTCGAGCAGGACCAGGTCGGGCTCGCGCGCCGCGGCGGCCGAGATCGCGGCCGCACCCGAGCCCACGGTGACCACGTCGTAGCCCTCACCGCCCAGGTGGCGCGCGAGCAGCGCCGCGACCTCGTCGTCGTCCTCGACGATCAGGATCGCGCTCATGGTCGCGCGACGCGCCCGGCGCCGTTCGCTCGCGGGTTGCGGGGGATGGACGCCCGCACGGGTCGGTCGGGCCACGCTCTCTCGTCAGTCACGCGCCGATTCTACGAAGTTCGCCACCCCGTCGACGTGATGGCGCGGCGCGGCGTCCAGCGCGCTAGCACGCTGCGTCGCCCCACCGGTGCTACAGTGGCCCGGTCGCGACGGCTACGAGTACGCCTGCGCAGAGGACCACGAGATGACGAGACGCTACCTAGGCGGGACGCTCCCCGTTCCCCACCGAGTGACCGAGGACCTCGGGCCGGCCGACGCGCCGCTCGAGGGCGTGCGCGACCTGCGCCACTCGGTCCAGATCCGCCACGTGGACGCCGGATCGTGCAACGGCTGCGAGATCGAGCTGGCCAACGCCTTCGCCCCCGTCTACGACGCCGAGCGCTACGGCGTGCGCCTGGTGGCCTCACCGCGCCACGCCGACGCGCTGGTCGTGTCGGGCCCGGTGACCCACAACATGGCCGGACCCCTGGCGCGCACCTACGAGGCGATGCCCGAGCCGCGCCGGGTCGTGGCGCTGGGCGACTGCGCGCGCGACTGCGGGGTCTTCGCCGGCGGCTACGGCGTCGCCGGGTCGGTGAGCGACGCTCTGCCGGTCGACCTGGTGGTCCCCGGCTGCCCGCCCCACCCCCGCGACATCGTGGCGGCCCTGCGGCGCCTGAGCGACCGGTAGAGGCCGCGTGTCCTGGCTCGTCGCGTCGCTCGTCGTGGGCGTCGTCGCGGTGCTGGCCGGCGCCACACTCGGGCGCGCGCGCGTACCCGCGGTGGTCGCGCTGCTCTGGGTGGAGGCCGCGCTCGCGGCCGGGGCCGCGGGGCGCGTGCTCGCGAGCGGGCACCCGCTCGTCGGCGCCACCACCGCGCTGATCCCCTTCGGCGGCGCCGTGATCGACCTCACGGCGCTCGGGGCCCTCGTCGTGCTGGTCACCGTCGTGGTGACCCTGGCGGCCACGCTCTACTGGCTGGGCTACGCCCACCACTCGATGTCCTCGCGCAGCGCCACGTCGGCCACCGCCCTCTTCGTCGGGGCGATGCTGGCGGTCCCGGCCGCCGGCTCGACCGCGACCTTCCTGCTGGCGTGGGAGCTGATGGCGCTGGGCTCTCTGGTGCTCGTGGCCCACGACCACGCCCGCTCGCCGAGCGCGCGCGCCGCGGCCCTGTGGTACGCGGCGAGCACCCAGGGCGGGGCCGCGGCCATCCTGCTCGCGCTGGTGCTGCTCGGCGCGCACGCGCCCTCGAGCACCTTCGCGGCCCTCAGCGTCGCCGCGACCCACCTGTCGGGGGCCACGCGCGCCCTGGTCTTCCTGCTGGCCCTGGCCGGCTTCGCCTCCAAGGCGGGCGCCGTGCCGCTGCACGTGTGGCTGCCGCGCGCCCACGCCGAGGCCCCGGGACCGGCGTCGGCGCTGATGTCGGGGGCGATGGTCAACCTCGGGATCTACGGCGTGGCGCTGGTGGGGCTGCGCCTGCTGGGGGGAGGGCCGGCCTGGTGGTGGCTGGTGGTGGTCGCCCTCGGGGTGGTCTCGGCCCTCTACGGCGCCCTCTACGCCGCCACCACCACCGACCTCAAGCGGCTGTTGGCCTACTCCACCAGCGACAACATGGGCCTCGTGCTGATCGCGCTGGGCCTGGCCGGCCTGGCCCACGCCCACCACCACCCGGCCCTGGCCGCGCTGGCCCTGGTGAGCGCCCTGACCCTGCTGGTGAACCACGCCCTCTTCAAGGGGCTGCTCTTCCTGACGGCCGGCTCGGTGGTCGACGCCACCGGCACGCGCGACCTCGACCGCCTGGGCGGGCTCGCGCGCGCGACGCCGGTCACCGCGGCGCTCTTCCTGGTGGGCGCGGGCGCGGTGATGGCGCTGCCGCCCCTCAACGGCTTCATCGGCGAGTGGCTGCTCTTCCAGAGCCTGGCCCACGCCGCCAGCGCGGCCCCGGCGCTGGTGGTGGCCGCGGTCGTGGCCGGCGTGGCCGCGCTGGCGCTCACCGGCGGGCTCAGCGTCGTGGCCTTCGTCAAGGCGGCGGGGATCGGCCTGCTCGGGCGGGCGCGCTCGCCCGAGGCCGGCGCCGCGCGCGAGGTGTCGCGCCCCATGCGCCTGGGCCCGGGGCTGCTGGCCGCCCTCTGCGTGGTCGTGGGGGTGGTGCCGGGGGTGGTCCTGCCCACGATCGAGCGCGCCGGGGCCGGCGTGGTGCCCGGCGCGACGCCGCTGCGCGGCGGCGTGGGGCTCACGCTCGCGCACCTGAACGGCGCGATCGACCCGGTGCTGATCGCCAGCGCCCTGGCGGTGGCGCTGGCCATCGCGGTGGCGCTGGTGCGGGGGCGAGCGCCGCGCGCCTCGCGCGCGGCCGAGCCCTGGGGCTCGGGGCGCCTGATCCAGACGCCGCGCATGCAGTACAGCGCGACGGCCTTCGCCGAGCCCCTGGGGCGGGTCTTCGACGACGTGCTGCGCCCCGAGTCCGACCTCGAGGTGACCCCGGCGCGCGAGTCGCGCTACTACGTCGAGCGGGTGCGCTACGCCACGCGCGCCGACGACGTGGTCGAGCGGGTCGCCTACCGGCCGCTGCGCGCCGCGCTCACCTGGTGGGGCGAGCGCGCGCGGGCCCTGGCCAACGGCAGCGTCCACCGCTACCTCGCCTACGGACTGGTGACCCTGGTGGTCGTCCTGGTGGTGCTGGCGTGACCGGGGCCGGGCTGGTGGCCGACGCCGGGCTGGTGGTCACCCAGGTCGCCCTGGTGACCCTCGGTGGCCCCCTGCTGATCGGCGTGATGCGAAAGGTGCGCGCGCGGCTCGAGGGGCGCGTCGGGGCGCCGATCCTCCAGCCCCTCGCGGACCTGCGCAAGCTCCTGGCCAAGGGTCGCGTGCACCCGCGCGAGTCCAGCGCGGTGTTCGCCGCGGCGCCGGCGGTGCTGCTCGCCACGACCCTGGCCGCGGCGGCGGTGGCGCCCCTGGTGAGCGTGCGCCCGGCCGGGTCGTCGAGCGCGGACTTCTTCGCCGTGGTCTTCGTGCTGCTGCTGGGCTCGGTGAGCCTGGCGCTGGGGGCGCTCGACACCGGCACCGCCTTCGCCGGCATGGGCGCCAGCCGCTCGACCACCATCGCGGCGCTGGCCGAGCCGGCCCTCTTCGTGGCGATCCTGGCGCTGGCGATCCCGGCGCACACCTCCAACCTGCCCCGCCTGGTGCTGCTCGGCCTCGACCACCCGGCGAGTCTGGCCGGGCCGGCGCACCTCCTGGCGCTGGCGTCGCTGGTGGTGGTGATCGTGGCCGAGACCGGCCGCCTACCGGTCGACAACCCGGCGACGCACCTGGAGCTGACGATGATCCACGAGGCCATGGTCCTCGAGTACGCCGGGCGCGACCTCGCGCTGGTGAGCCTGGGCGAGTCGGCGCGCCTGGCGCTGCTGCTCGCGATCCTGGTCAACCTGGCCACCCCCTGGGGCGTGGCCGTCCACCCGGGCGCGGCGTGGGTCGTCGTGGGCGCGGCCGCCCTGGCGGCCAAGGTGGGAGTGGTCGGCGCGGTGATCGCGCTGGTCGAGGTGGGCCTGGCCAAGCTGCGGCTCTTCCGCCTGCCCGAGCTGCTGGTGGGCGGGTTCCTGCTGGCGCTGCTCGGCGTCATCAGCGCGGCGGTGGTGCGATGACCAGCTACCTCGACCTGCTGGGCGGCGCCGCCACGGTGGTCGTGGTGGCCGCGATCGTCACCCTGTGGCGCCACGAGCTGCGCGCCGCCGTGCGCGCGCTGGGGGTGCAGGGCCTGGCCCTCGGACTGGTGGCGAGCGTGCTGGGGGTCCACGGCCACGACGACGTCCTGATCGGCGTCGGGCTGCTGGTGATCGTGGAGAAGGGGGTGGTGATCCCGACGGTGCTGGCGCGCGTGCTGGCGCGCGACCCCCACAACCGCGAGAGCGCGCCCCTGGTCAACACCCCCACCGCGCTGCTCGGCGCGGGGTTCCTCACGCTGATCGCCTTCCTGGTCGCCGGCGCGGCGGTGGCGGTCGCCCCGGTGCCGAGCGGCCGCCTGCTCCCCTTCGGCCTGGCGACCGTCCTCGTCGGCTTCTGGGCGATGGTCGTGCGCCGCCGGGCGGTCTCCCAGATCGTGGGGTTGCTGCTCGTCGACAACGGCATCGCCCTGGTGGCGTTCCTCGCCACCGCCGGCGTCCCGCTGCTGGTGGAGCTCGGCGCGTCGCTCGACGTGCTGCTCGTCGTGGTGGTGGCGCGCGTGCTGGCCGCCCAGCTGTGGCGCACCTTCGACGTGGTGGACCTGGACCAGTTGCGCGAGCTGCACGACTGATGACTCGACGGACGACACCACGCACAACGCGACGTGATCGGACGCCGCCGGCGACGAGACCCGACGGGGCGCCACGCGTGAGGGGCGACGAATGCTGATCGCCCTGCTCGCCCTGCCCCTGGTCGCCGCGCTGGTCGGCGCGCTCGCGCCGTGGCGGGTCTGGGTCTCGTGGCTGGGGGCCGCGACCACCGCCGGCGTGCTGGGCCTCGGCGTGGCGCTGGCGATCCGCGTGGTGGCCCGCGGCCCACTGGTCGCCCTCGACGGGATCCTGCGCGCCGACGCGCTGAGCGCCTTCATGGTCATCGTGATCGGCGCGGTCGGCCTGCTCGCCACGTGGTCGAGCGTGCACTACCTCGCCGTCGAGCGGGCGCGCGAACGCACCTCGGCGCGCCGCGCCGCCCTCTACGCCACGCTGGTGCCGGCGTTCCTGGCGGCCATGCTGCTCACGGTGCTGGCGGCCAACATCGGGGTCATGTGGGTGGGGGTCGAGGCCACCACCATCGTGACCACCTTCCTCGTGGGGCACCGCAACACCCGCGGCGCGATCGAGGCGTCGTGGAAGTACGTCATCATCTGCTCGGTGGGCATCGCGCTCGCCTTCCTCGCCACGGTGCTCATCTACCTGGCCGAGCGCCACGCCGGGGGCGCCACGCTGACCTGGACCGCGCTGGTGGCCTCGTCGGCGCGCCTGAACCCCGCCGTGATGCGCCTGGCCTTCGCGCTGGCGGTGCTGGGATACGGCACCAAGGTGGGCCTCGCGCCCCTGCACAGCTGGCTGCCCGACGCCCACGGCCAGTCCCCGGCGCCGGTGTCGGCGCTGATGTCCGGGGTGCTGCTCTCGGTCGCCTTCTACGCCCTGCTGCGCCTGCGGGCGGTGACGCTCGCGGCCGTCGGCGGCGGCTTCGTGCGCGCGGTGCTGGTGATCGTCGGGCTGGTGACCCTGGCGCTGGCCTCGTCGATGCTGCTCGGCCAGCGCGACTACAAGCGGCTCCTGGCCTACTCCTCGATGGAGCACGTCAGCCTGTTCACCCTGGCCGCGGCGGCGGGCACGCCGCTGGCGATGGCCGCCGCGCTCTACCACGTCCTCGGCCACGGCCTGACCAAGGGGTCACTCTTCCTGACCTCGGGTGAGCTGCTCGAGGTGGAGGGGACCAGCCGGATCGACGGCGTGCGCGCGCTGCTGGCGCGCCGCCCGGCGCTGGGGGCGGCCTTCGCCCTGGGACTCGCCTCGCTGCTCGGCCTGCCGCCCTTCAGCCTCTTCCTGAGCGAGCTGACGATGTTTCGTGCCGAGAGCGCCGTGGGCCTCGGCTGGGTGGTGGCCCTGACCCTGGTCGCCCTGGCGGTCGTCTTCGTCGCCATCGGCTCGGTGGCGCGCGCCACGCTGCTGGGCCCGCCCGCCGGACCGGCGGTGGCGCGCACGCCGGCGTCGGTCGTCGTCCCGCTCTTCGTGGCCCTGGCGGCGGTCGCCGCGATCGGCCTGGTCGCCTGGCCCCTCGACACGCTGCTGCACGCCGCGGCGGCCACGGTGGCGCGATGAGCGCCCTTGATCGCGTCCTCGCCGAGCGGCCCGCGCGTGCGACGATTCACCTCGAGCCCGCGAACCTGGTAGCCAGCGCGCACGCTCTCTTCAACGCCGGCTACCGGCTCGCGCTGGTGGCGGGCCACGACGACGGCGCCACGCTGCGCGTGGTCTACCTCTTCGTCGACGGCCCCCCCGACACCCGCGTCGAGCTCGTGGTGCGCCTCAACGCTGACGCGCCCGCCGTGCCCTCACTGGCCGCGCTCAGCTTCCCGGCCGGCCGCTTCGAGCGCGAGCTGCGCGACCTCTTCGGCGTCGAGCCGATCGGCCACCCCCAGCCCCGCGCTCTGGTGCGCCACCAGCACTGGCCGAGCGACTGGCACCCGATGCGTCGCGACGCGGGGCCGACCCCGCCCCTCGCCGAGGACGGCGTGCCCTTCCCCTTCGCCCCCGTCGAGGGGCCGGGCGTCTACGAGATCCCGGTCGGGCCGGTGCACGCCGGGATCATCGAGCCCGGTCACTTCCGCTTCTGGGTCGTCGGCGAGACGATCCTGAAGATGAAGGCGCGCCTCTGGTTCACCCACAAGGGGGTCGAACGGCTCTTCGTCGGCCGCGACGACGACGCGGCGATCGCGCTGGCCGAGCGGATCTCCGGCGACAGCGCCGTCGGCCACTCCCTGGCGCTGGTGCTGGCCCTCGAGGAGGCGCGCGGCCTGGCGGTCGACCCCGAGGTGCACGCCGCGCGCGCGGCGCTGCTCGAGCTCGAGCGGCTCTACAACCACGTCGGCGACGTTGGCGCCATCGCCAACGACGTCGGGTTCTCCCTGGCCCAGGCGCGCACCCTGGTGTTGCGCGAGGAGCTGCTCGCGCTCAACGAGTCCGTGACCGGCCACCGGCTCCTGCGCGGGGCGATCAGCGTGGGCGCGGTCACGCTGCGCGGCGCACCCTCGCTCGAGCGGGTGAGCGACGTCGTGGGACGCTTCCACGAGGTGGTCGAGCTGCTACGGGCCAACTCGATCGTGCGCGACCGGCTCACCGGCACAGGTGTACTGACCCCCGAGCGAGCCCGCGAGATCGGGGTGCTCGGAGTCGTGGCGCGCGCGTCGGGCCAGTCGGGCGACGCGCGCGTCGCGCACCCCGTCGCCGCCTTCGACCCGGCGCTGGTGGCGCGCCGCGAGGCGGGCGACGTGGCGGCGCGCGTCGACGTGCGCGTCGACGAGGTCGACGCCTCGCTGGCCACGCTGCGCGCCCTGCTCGGCGGCGCCGAGCCCCCGACCTCGCCGTCGGTCCCGTCACCGCGCGGGACCGGGACCGGCCTGGTGGAGGGATGGCGCGGCACCATCGCCCATCGCGTGGAGCTCGCCCCCGACGGCTCGCTGGCGCGCGTGAAGGTGGTGGACCCGTCCTTTCTCACCTGGCCGGCCCTGTCGGTCGCCCTGGCCGACACCATCGTGCCGGACTTCCCCGTGGTCAACAAGAGCTTCAACCTCTCCTACGCCGGCAACGACCTCTGACGCCGGTCTCGATGCGTCACGGCGTGACCGCAGCGAGCGAGACCCGCGCCGTACGATCCAGAGGAGATCAGCTCGCGGACAGTCGGGGCCACCATGACGAGACGGACGACCAGCGCACGACGCCACCGCCGACGGCGACGCGCCGTAACCATCAGCCGGGCCATCAGCGTGGCCGTCAGCCTGGTCGTCGCGAGTCTCGTCGGCGTGGGCGCCCTCCCCGTCGCGAGCGCGGCGGCCAACTCGCCCGTCGGCCCCCGGCCGCGGTGGTCCGCGCCCGTCGCCCACGGCGTCGCTCCCTCGCGACGGGGCCTCAACCAGGTCGTGCCGGTGGGCCCCAGCGCCCTGTGGGCGCTCACTCAGAACGAGACGCGCCTCTCGGGCGGCGCCCAGAGCGTCGAGCTGACGACGAACGCGGGGCGAACCTGGTCCAACGTCACCCCGCCCGGTCTCGCCGTCGACGGTGGCGAGCGCTACCTGAACGGACTGGTCGCGCTCTCGGCGACGCGCGCGTGGATCGACTACGGCGCGGCCAGCTCCGGCCCCTCGCTCCTCGCCACGACCCGCGACGCCGGACGCCACTGGTCGCGCGTGGGCACCCTGCCGCCCTCGGGGTGTCTCTTGCAGTTCGTCTCGCCGCGTGACGGCACCTGCACGACGCTCGGTGGGGCGATGGGCTCCATGGTCGTCACGATCTACCGCACCGCCGACGGGGGCGCGACGTGGCGCCAGGTCTTCACGAACCGCCCGTCGACCACGACGACGCGCGGCTCGCTCCCCTTCGGCTGTGACAAGACCATCTCCTTCGCGAACGCGACCACCGGCTGGGCGCTGTTCTTCTGCAACGCCGGCAGCGGCGCGATCATCGACGTCACGACCAACGGGGGCGCGACGTGGACGCCAACGACCGTGACCCCGCCGCGGTCGGTCCCCGAGGGAGGCGGGGGGTTCACCGGCCCGCTCGTCGTTCGCGGCGGGCGCGGCGCCGTCCCCTACGTCGTGGGCGGCGACGCCGCCCTGTACGTCACGCGCGACGGCGGGCACTCCTTCACCCCGGTCTACCCGCCGGGCCCGCCGCGAGCGTGGGCGGTGGACGTGCTCTCGCCCACGCAGTGGCGCCTCACCCTCGGACGCGTGGTGCTGGGCACCAACGACGCGGGCGCCTCGTGGTTCCGATTCACGAACACCACCGTGCTGCGCGCCACCTCCTACGGCCGCGGGGCTCCCCCGGGCGGGCTCGTCACGTTCACCACCCAACGCGACGCGTGGCTGCTCGAGAACGCCGGCGGCACGAACGCCGCGCTCCTGCGCTCGAGCAACGGGGGTCGCTCGTGGCGGCGCGTCGCGGTGCCCGGCGTGGGGTGACCCTACCCGGTTCCCCCGTGACGGTCGCTCGAGCGGCGCCGCGCGCGACGCGAGCTCCGGCGCGGGCGATCAGTAGCCGTAGCCGCCGCTCGAGGTGGTCGTGGTCGTCTTCTTCGTCGTGGTAATGGCGCCGAGGTGCGCCACGTGGAAGTCGGCGACGTTCTGGCCGGTCACCTCGTCACGACGCGTGTCGCTCTTGAACAGGTAGAGGGGCAGTCCGCGGAACGTCACCTGACGCTGGCCGTTGCTGCGCGTCATCACGCCGATGCCGCTCACCCCCCGCCCGAGCGGGACGACACCCTTGGCGACCAGGAGCGGCGGCCACACCGCCAGGCAGCTCCCCGCGCAGTTGGAGTGATCCTTCGTGTCGCGCCCGTAGGTGTAGAGCGCGAACCCCCTGGTCGTCACGAGAACCCGACCGTCGTGAGGGCTCTTCCACAGGGTCACGACCACCTCGCGGCGCACGCCCGCCTGAGCCGGCGCGCTGCTCACGACGACGCCGACCGTCGCGAGCAGGCTCAGTGCCCCCGCAGTCGCGGCGACCCGCGCCACCCCCCCGTGTCGGTGACGCCCACCACGTAGTGCACTAGGTACTTTCGTCATTTTTCCACCTCCTTCTTCCGGGAGAACCCCTAGGCCGAGCGTAGGAGGCTCCGGGTAACCACGGAAGAGCACCCGATGTGAGGAGCGACCTCGTCCGTAGGGCGCACACTTCCGGGCTCCCACGAGCCCTCGAGAGACCGCCGGGGGCGCTCAAAGACCGAAAGTTCTCGACGGGAGTAGGTGGGCGCGTACCAGAGGAAGATGATCGCTGTAGAGGGCGCTGACTGAGCGTCTGGAACCCGGCGGCCGAGTACACGGATCGGGCGCCACGAGCACGACTCGGCGACAACTCGGCCAAAGTTGCTCGCGCGGCCCGGCGCCGTCGAACTCCACCGACTACGGTCGGGGATCGGCCCCGTGACGTTGGGGACGGACTACCATTCGCAGTAGCGAGAGATACGAACATGTGTTCGATACAGGAGCAGCGCGCATGACGAGCACCACGATCACGAGCGGTCAACGTCGTCTACTCGCGCTCTGCGCCATCCGCATCGACCATCAGAGCGTCGATTGGAGTCTCATCGCCCGCGAGGCACAGTTCGCTGAAGGGCTCGACGATCTATGGAACGGGCGGATTCAGGAGCGCAGTGCCATCGCTGACGCGTCGCGAGACGTTCTTCGCCAGGGCATCAGCCGGCCGGACGAGTTGTTCGAGCGCGTCGACGCGGAGCTGGCCGAGGCCGAGGGAGTCGGCGCGACGCTCGTCACGGTCCTCGACGATGGCTACCCCGCCACTTTGCGGATGATCCCCAATCTGCCACCGTTCCTCTTTGTCCGTGGCGATCTTCGAGAGGAGGACGCCCGCTCCGTGGCGGTTGTTGGAACGCGCGACGCGTCAGAAGTTGGCGTTCGCCGTGCTCAGCGAATGTCGCGACTCCTCGCGACGCGCGGCGTCACGGTCGTCTCCGGACTGGCCCGTGGCATCGATACCGCCGCCCATCGTGCGGCCCTCGACTCTGGTGGACGGACCATCGCCGTGCTCGGCACTGGCATCACGAAGTGCTACCCAGCGGAGAACCGCTCTCTCGCGGACGAGATCACGCTCCACGGCGCAGTCGTCTCGCAGTTCTGGCCCACCCGATCGCCGGGGCGCGACACCTTCCCCCGGCGCAACGTCGTCACCTCCGGACTCAGCCAGGGCACCGTGGTCATCGAGGCAACCAGCACGTCCGGAGCCAAGATGCAGGCACGTCTCGCACTAGAGCACGGCAAAAAGGTCTTCCTCGTCCGATCACTGGTCACCGAACAGAGTTGGGCGACGACCTACGTGCACACACGGGGAGCGATCGAGATCGATGACGTCGACGATGTCGTGCGACACGTCGCGTCGCCCGACAGTATCCGTCGGGCGAGCGAGCAGCGCCAACAGCTGACCCTCTCTCTCCTGTAGGCGAGGTGCCCTCCCCGATCGAGCCGCCGGTCGGCCCACCGCGGGGGTTCCCACAGTGCCCGCAGTGCGCGTACCGACGATACGGACCCGCAGTTGTCTGTCTCTCGTGCTCCAGGAGATCCTTCGAGAACGTGGCCACGAAGGCGTGCCGGGTATGCAGCCAGATCATGGGGTACGACGCGTGTCCCAACCCGCTGTGCGCCGACCCGAGCCGACAGATCGCGAGGGTTCAGGCGATCGCCTACTACTCCGGCGACCTCGCAACGATGATCAAGCGATACAAGTACGAGGGAAAGGACGGCTAGTCGCTGATCGTCGGTCGCCTTCCTAGCCTGGCTCGTCGAGAACAAACGAACCAACCCGCCCGACCTCATCATCGCGAACCCGACTTTCCACGGTGCTGGCAGTCCCTCACCCGGTCATACCGAGCACGTTCTCGAGGCCGCAGCCCGCGAGGACCTGCTCGACGAATGGCCCTTCGACGTCGCGATCCCCCGAGCGGTCGTCACGGCACACGCGACGCCCACGTCCGCTGGCCAGTCGGCGACGAAAAAGCGCGAGGCCGTAGCCCAGCTCCGACGTGCGCTTCGGGTCTCCGATCGCACCCGAACAGAGGGTCAGCACGTGCTCGTGTACGACGACATCTGCACAACCGGCCACCAACTCGACGCGGTCGCCGACGTGCTGATCCGCGAGGGCGGCGCCGCCGATGTCGAAGGCGTGGTCTTGGCGCGCGCGCCGTGGAGGCTCTCGGCGTAGCGAAGCGTACGAGTGGACAACACGCACCGCTGACGCGTGGACAACGCTGACGGCGGCCACGAAGGGTGCCGCGCCGGACACGTAGGAACCTGCGCCGCATCCCACAACGAAGTGACCCCGGTGGACCCGGCCCCTGTGATCGCCGCCGATCAGTGCGAGTGTCGCCGACACCTCTGTGGGAACAGTGTCGATACTCTCGCCGACGCTACACACGATACCGTCGAGCGAATAAATACCCTCGGTCGCGACCCGCTCGAGCCCTGCGACACACTGTTGCCGAGGCAAAAGCCGAAGCCGCGACGCCGACTCGACTCCGTCGCCGGATACCAAGCTGATGGCCGGAAATGACGCGAGCGCATCGAACGAGCCGCCCACGCGTACGGCCGTGCCGTGGGCGCCACCCCACAGGGCGCCTCGCGTGCCGTGCTCCGCTCTTCAGCGCGACGAGGTCCGGCTGACCCACCCCAAAGCGGTGACCCGTGACGCGCGTGACGACGAATCCCTGGACGGCGTCGCCGTCACATTCGAGCCGACTTTCACATCACTCCACGACGTGAACGAGCCGCGCCGAACCCACACCGTCGTGATGCGCGGCTCGCTGCGAGCGACGAGTGGGATCAGCCGGGCTCGCTCGTCACGAGCAGATCGAGTGCGGCGAGTGCCCTCTCACGATCCTCGACATCCACGCTCCGCCACGCGACGTCCCCGGCTTCATGAAGACGAGGCGCCAAGGCGGCGAGGAGCGCGCGATCCTCGACACTCACCCGTGCTCGCGCCCCGATCGGATCGGGCAGGGCTCGCAGCATGTGCACCACGTCTTGTATGTGATGGGGGGATTCGCGGGTTCGAGGGTCAAGCGCTGCCGCGGCCTTCACGACAATGGCGCCGGGCAGCAAAGGGACGCGGAGTTCGACGTCAAACTCGTCCTCGTCGTAGGTGAGTCGAACGTCCTCACCTACTTGAAGGGCACGGCGCCCGCCCGGAATCGCCACGGTCTGACTCGTCGCACTGATTGCGAGCAATTCCTCACCGGCGTCATCGGGGGCTAGCAAGTCAATCTGACCGGTCGCGGTGGCGAAGGTGCATCGAGCAAAGCCCCGGCCAGGAAATGGGGGCAACTGGTCGAAGCCGAGCGTGCCGAGGTGGTAGGCGATGTCGCGTAGAAGATTCGGGCGAGCACACAGATCGACTACGAGATCGGCGTCTTTGGTCTGCTCGGCCCGCGTCACGGTCGAATCGGCGGCCCGGCTGGCGACGAGAACCATCATTCCGCCAACCAGGCACCAGTCCTCTCGAGAGTACGTACGCGCGATGGCCGCGAGCCCCCGTAGGACGCTTCGGTGCCGCGGAAGAAGGTCTGACCGGAGCGAGACGTCACGCACGCGAGGCCCCACGCGCGATCCGGTCGAGAACGACCGTCGAGGCCCGGTCCTCGACGTCAGCCAGGTCCAGCCACGCCGCCCATGCTCCGACAACGTGCAGGCCTGGCCCGAAGGGCCAGGCGTCGTCGTGGACGACGTGCAGGTGGACGTTCGCGACTCTCGAGCCTCCACGTATCGCGTGGGCCTCCATCATCTCCGCGGCCTGCGAGCCGCGTACATAGAGGTCGACCGAGTCCGACGGATCAACCGGCGCGCCGAGAGCCTGCGCTGCGTCGCGGCCACCGAGAACCACTCGGTCGTCCACGCGAACCCGTGGAAAGAGACCGGGGTGGACGTAGGCATCGACGTGATCAGCCCTCGCCCGCAGGCGGCGGCGCTGGCGATCGAGGGACGAGGGGATGACGGTCGGACCGTCCTCGAGATGACGAATGAGTCGCCAGGCACTGGACTGGGACAGTGGCCGACCCGCCTCTCGCAGCTGATTGTGCGCGAAGGCCCGCAAGGATCCGCTCGAGATGGTCCACTGGTTCCCCACCCGATCTGCCGGCAGCACCCCGCGCGCGATCAGGTCTACCACTCGGCGCCGCGACACGCGCAACTGCGACGCAGCCTCACTCACACTGAGAAGGTCTGAAGCCACAGAATCTATAGTACACGAATAGGAAGTATTACGCCGAAACTACAGGCAAACCAAACATATTCACCCAAGTCTGCCCGAACGGGCGAGCGTCGATCAGTCGTTCGTGCGCGCAGTACGCGATCGCGGCCGGCGGCGATCACGAGCCAACCGCCGTTCCAGAAGATCCTCCACGTTCCACAGCGGCGCGATCACGCCACCGTGTCGATCGGATCCCCACGGTCTCGCGACCTCGTGTCCCACGGCGCCGCCGTAAGTGGAAGGGGCGCCTAGCGGCGGGCCGGCTTGGCGACCTTCATCACGGCCGCCGCCACCGCCGACACCACCGTGGGGTTGAAGACCGTCGGCACGATGTAATTGGCCGAGAGCTCGTCGGAGCCGACCGCGTCGGCGATGGCGCGACCGGCGGCGATCTCAACCTCCTCGGTCACGTGCGAGGCGCCCGCGTCGAGCAGGCCGCGAAAGATCCCCGGGAAGGCCAGGACGTTGTTGATCTGGTTCGGCTCGTCGCTGCGCCCGGTGGCGACGATGGCCGCGTGACGGCGCGCGATCACCGGGTCGATCTCGGGCTCGGGGTTGGCCAGCGCGAAGACGATCGACTTCGGTGCCATCAGGGTCAGCTGCTCCTCGGTCACGAGGTTCGGGCCCGACACGCCGATGAAGACGTCCGCCCCGGCCATCGCGACCGACAAGTCGCCGGTGCGGTGCTCGGTGTTGCTGTGACTGGCCAGCCACCGGCGGTCCTCGTCGAGGCGCTCGTCGTTGGGGTCCAGGATGCCGTGGCGGTTCACGCCCACCACGTCGCCCACGCCCTCGGCCATCAAGAGCTTGGCGATCGCCACGCCCGCGGCGCCGACGCCCAGCAGTACCACGCGCACGTCCTTCATCTCCTTGCCGACCACGCGCAGCGCGTTGATCAGGGCGGCGTAGACGACGGTGGCGGTCCCGTGCTGGTCGTCGTGGAAGACCGGGATGTCGAGCAGCTCGCGCAGGCGTGACTCGATCTCGAAGCATCGCGGCGCCGCGATGTCCTCCAGGTTGATCCCGCCGTAGACGGGAGCCAGGCACTGGACGATGCGCACGATCTCGTCGACGTCCTGGGTGTCGAGGCACACCGGCCACGCGTCGATCCCGGCGAAGCGCTTGAAGAGCAGCGCCTTGCCCTCCATCACGGGCAGCGCGGCCTCAGGACCTATGTTGCCCAGGCCCAGCACGGCCGACCCGTCGGTCACCACCGCCACCGTGTTGCGCTTGATGGTGAGCTTGCGCGCCAGCGACTTGTCCTTGGCGATGGCCATCGAGATGCGCGCCACCCCCGGGGTGTAGGCCATGGAGAGGTCGTCGCGGGTCTTGAGCGCGATCTTGGGCTCCACCGCGATCGTCCCGCCCAGGTGCAGCAGGAAGGTCCGGTCGCTGATCGCCTGGACCGTGGCGCCCTGGACGGCGTCCACCGTGGCGCGCAGCAACTCGGCGTGCGCGTCGTCGATCGCGTTACAGGTCAGGTCCACGACCATGCGCCCGTCGACCGGCTCGACCACGTCGAGTGCGGTCACCAGCCCGCCGACGTCGCTCACCGCGCTCGAGATGGTGCCGATGTCGGCCGCGTTGTCGAGAGCGACGCGCATCGTCACCGAGTAGGAAGCACTGGGGACACTCATGACAGACTCCTTCGTTCGAGGACCCGACCCTCCCACGTTCGCTCGAAACTCGTGCGCCACCGAGACCCCCACCATGATACCCAGGCCACTGCGGGCGATGGTGGGCCTTTGGTCACGACGCCTACACTCGCGCCGTGAGTCGAGACGGTGACCGGGACGACGGGAGCGGCCCGCGGGTGGTCTCCCTGGTGCCCTCGATCACCGAGACGCTCAGCGCCTGGGGGATCGAGCCGGTCGCCTGCACGCGGTACTGCGAGCGGCCCGACCTGGCTCACGTCGGGGGAACCAAGAACCCCGATCTCGACGCGATCGTGGCCCTGCGCCCGGACCTGGTGGTGCTCGACGCCGAGGAGAACCGCCGCGAGGACTACGACGAGTTGGTGGCGCGCGGCGTGGCGGTCCACACCACCCGAGTGACTAGCGTGGACGACGTCGACGCGACCCTCGAGGAGCTGGCACGACTCGTGGGCGCGACCTGGCGCGCGGCGCCCCTCCCGGCGATCCGCCCGGCCCAGGGGCGCGCCTACGTGCCGATCTGGCGGCGGCCGTGGCGGGCCCTGGGCCCCGCCACCTACGGCGCGTCGCTGCTCGCCCGCCTCGGCGTCGCCGTCGTGCCCGCCGACGCCGGCCCCTACCCCGCCGCGAGCCCCGAGGACGTCGCCGGCGCCGTGGCGCGCGTGATCGCGCCGAGTGAGCCCTACCCCTTCGCCGAGCGTCACCGCGCCGAGCTCGAGGTGGCGGGGCCGGTCACCTTCGTCGACGGCCGCGACCTGTTCTGGTGGGGGACGCGCACCCGCGACGCGATCGCCCGCCTCGCACGAGTTCTCGACGGCGCCGACGCGTCGTCCACCGACAAGAGATCCCCCGACGACCCCCGGCCGTGGTGACGTCAGGACATCACTGCGTGACGACATCACTGACTGTGATGACACAATGTGTCGATGAGAACCATCGTGACCCTCGAGCCCGAGGTCGAAGGCCTCGTGCGCCGGGCGATGCGCGAGCGCGGCCTCACCTTCACGCAGGCGGTGAACGAGGGTGGCCAACTGATGATGCT
>JBMFWX010000032.1:0-22453 GCA_049964855.1 Acidimicrobiales bacterium | reverse complement strand
GCGCTGATCGGCGGCGATCGCCGCTCGTGATCGACGCTGTGGTCGAGGAGTTCGACGCGTACCGCGGCGTGGGTGTCGTGCGCGAGCGCGGGGGCGAGCGGCTCTTCTTCCACTGCGTGGAGATCGCCGACGGTAGTCGCACCATCGAGCCTGGCACGCCGGTGCGGGCGCGACGCGCGGCGGGTCAGCGCGGCGACGACGAGGCACGTGTGGTCACGCCACGGTCCGCGGACGTTGTAGTTTAGGTCCACTATGGCCGTACTGGGGGGTAACGCGTTCGCGGAGCACCGCGTCACGCGCCGGGGGCGGGTCGGGCAGCGCCGCGGAGTGGTCGCGTGACGGGGCCGTCGTCGCCCCTGCTGGCGCTCGAAGACGTGTCGGTGCGCTTCGGGGGCCTGCAGGCGCTGCGCGACGTGTCCTTCGCGGTGTCGCCGGGAGAGATCGTCGGTCTCATCGGACCCAACGGCGCCGGCAAGACCACGGCGTTCAACGTCGCCTGCGGCTTCGTGCGTCCGACGAGCGGCCGGGTGGTCCTGCCGGCGGCCGGCGTGATCAATCCGCGCGCCACCCAGTTGGCTCGCGCGGGAGTGGCGCGAACCCTCCAGGGTGTGGGGCTCTTCCCTCACGCCACGGTGCTGGAGAACGTCATGGCCGGCGGGCAGATTCGACCGGGTGGGGGATTCGTGGCCGGGCTCCTGGGCCTGCCGCACGCGGTGCGCGCCGAGCGTCAACTGCGCCACGACGCCGCGGCGATGCTCGAGCGTCTGGGGGTGGCCTCCTTCGCGGGGGCGCTGCCCGGCTCGATCCCCTACGGGGTCGCGAAGAAGGTGTCGGTGGCGCGGGCCCTGATGTGCGAGCCCACCCTGCTGCTGCTCGACGAGCCGGCGTCGGGGCTCGACGAGGCGGAGCTGAGCGACTTCGCGTCGTTGATCCGAGACCTGCGCGCGACCATGGGGGTGCTGCTGGTGGAGCACGACATGGAGTTCGTCATGCCGCTCGTGGACCGGTTGGTCGTGCTCGACTTCGGACAGGTCATCGCGAGTGGGACGCCCGACGAGGTGCGCGTGCACGACGCCGTGATCGCCGCCTACCTGGGGGTGGCGGAGTGATCGTCGTCGACGACCTCTCGGTGTCCTACGGCGCCGTGCGCGCACTGCAGTCGGTGTCCTTCGAGGCGCCGTCGGGTGAGATCACGGCGGTTCTCGGAGCGAACGGCGCCGGCAAGACGACCCTGCTACGTACGATCAGTGGACTCGTGGCCCCGCTGTCGGGCACCGTCACCAAGGACGGTGACGTGCTCAGCGGTCGCAAGACCGAGGACATCGTGCGCCTCGGCGTCGCGCACGTGCCCGAGGGCCGTGGCGTGATCGCGGAGTTCACGGTCGAGGAGAACCTGCGACTGGGATTCATGATCGCGCGAGGGTCGCTGGCCGACGCGCTGGCCGAGCAGTACGCGATCTTCCCGGTGCTGGGGGAGCGGCGCCGCCAGGCCGCCGCCACGCTGTCGGGCGGCGAGCGCCAGATGCTCGCGATGGCGCGCGCCCTGATCGCGCGGCCGAGCGTCCTGCTGCTCGACGAGCCCTCGCTGGGACTGGCGCCACTGGTCACGGCTCAGTTGATGCAGCAGATCCGCGAGTTGTGCGCGAGGGAGAACCTGACGGTGGTGCTCGTCGAGCAGAACGCCACGTCGGCCCTGCGCATCGCCCAGCGCGCCGTGGTTCTGCGTGTCGGGGTCGTGGTCGCCAATGACACCGCCGCGGCGGTGCGCGACGACGAGAACTTGCGCCAGTACTACCTGGGGATGGTGGAGTGATGGATGCCTTTTTGACGTCGCGCAACGTGTCCGACCTGCTCGGCGGAGTGACCAGCGGAGTCATCTACGCGCTGGTCGCCCTGAGCCTGGTACTGATCTGGCGCTCGACGAGGATGCTCAACTTCGCTCAGGGCGCGATGGCCGTCTTCGCCACCTACATCGGCTTCGCCATCCTCGCCCCGTCGACCAACTACTGGGTGTCAATGGCCGTGGCCATCGTGGCGGGTCTCGCGCTCGGTGGCGTCACCGAACGCGTGCTCGTGCGCCCCCTGTACGGCAAGCCCGAGATCAACCCGATCGTCGCGATGGTCGGCCTTTTGCTGGTGCTGGAGTCCATCGCCGCGGCGATCTGGTCGACCTCCTCGCGGGCGCTGGCGACGCCGTTCTCGATCGTGGACTGGCAGCTGAATCACAAGCCGGTGGCCCTGTCGCCCTTCGCCCTCTACGAGATCATCACCTCCCTAGTGGTGATGGCCATCGTGGCGGTGCTCTTCCAGTACACGAAGCTGGGGTTGCAGTTGCGCGCGGCGGCGCTCGCGCCGGAGGTGTCACGGCTGCTGGGGGTTCGCGTGGGGCGCATGCTCACGGTGGGCTGGATGCTCTCGACGGCGGTGGGCGCGGTGACGGCGGTGCTGGTGGCGTCGAACTTCTTCACGGGCCTGACGCCGAGTGGCATGGACGGGGTGTTCGCGTTCGGTTTCATCGCCGCCGCCATCGGCGGTCTCGACAGCCCGGTCGGGGCGATGGTGTCAGGCCTCGCCCTGGGCGTGGTGTTCCAGTTCGTGGGGGACTACGTGAACTCCAACGCGATCATCCTCGTCGCGCTGGGGATGCTGATCGTCTCGCTCATGGTGCGCCCGAACGGCGTCTTCACTCGCAGCGCCCAGCGGAGGGTGTGATGGCGCGCGCCGTGGGATCTCGTCTGGGTGTGGGTCTGGCCCTCAGCGTGGTGGCGGTGGCCATCGCGGTGGCGCTGAGCACGTCGACGCGACTGGCTCTGTCCCTCGGCCTCGGCGTGGCCGTCCTCGGCGTGGGGGCGACGCTCGTGAGCCTGCCGGTCGTGCGCCGCGATCACCCCGTGGTGACCAGGGCGCTCATCAGCGTGGTGGTCGTCGACCTCGCCGTCCTGCTCACCTTCCGCGTCTCGGCGACGTCGAACTCCAACGTGGCCATCGGGGCCGCGATGTCCATCGTTCTGCTGGGCCTGTCCTTCCTCACCGGGTCCTCGGGGCAGATCTCGCTCGGCAATGGCGCCTTCATGGGGGTGGGCGCCTTCACCGTCGGCATCTGGGCCGACCACCACGCGACGACGCCACTGCTCGCGGTCCTCGTGCTGGCGACCCTGGCGGGGGCGCTGGTCGGACTGGTCCTGGGACTGCCGGCCACCCGCCTGCGTGGTCCCTACCTGGCGGGGATGACGCTGGCCTTCGCCGTGGCGTTCGGTGCGATCCTCAACGTCTTCAGCTCGTGGACGGGCGGTGACTCGGGACTGCAGCTGCCGTCGGCCGTGGTCGCCCCGCACTGGCTGGCGACCTTCTTCGGGCCGGGGGCGTCCACGTTGACCACCAGCAGCGCGTGGCTGGCCGACATCTCGATCGTGGTGACCGGTGTGGCACTGTTTCTCATGGCCAACCTGTTCGCCAGTCGCACCGGGCGCGCGATGCGTCTGGTGCGCGACAACGACGTCGCCGCCGAGCTCGTGGGCGTCTCGCTGCCGCGCGCGCGCGTCATCGCCTTCACCGTCTCCGCCGCCTACGCCGCACTCGGCGGCGCGCTGTGGACGCTGGTCAACAACGCGGTGTCGCCGTCGACCTACGGATTCGTGCTGTCGATCACTATCCTCTCGCTCGTGGTCATCGGTGGCATCGGCACCATTCCGGGTGCGATCATCGGGGGAGTCATCTACGCCTTCTCCGCCGGTGCCATCTCGTGGCTGACCGCGCACCTCGGGCTCGACCCTCAGGGCAACGTGGCGAGTCAGCTGGACGGCATCATCTTCGGCGGGTTGCTGGTGTTGACGATCGTCTTCGCGCCGATGGGCATCGCCGGTCTCGCCCGTCACGGGTGGCGACGGTGGCGTCACGGCTGAGTGACACTGAGTCGTCGTGGTGACTTGCAACGCGTGGTGCCAGGGTCTACTGTCACTGCGCACGGACTTACCCGTGGGTTAGAGAGTGGGGGGAAGTTATGGGAGCCAGTCGGATGAAGCGCGTGGCCGCGGGGGTGGCGGCGCTGACGGCGGTAGCGAGTGCGGCGACGCTGACGGGATCGGTGGCCGCGCAGGCGGCGCCCGCCACGCCCGGGGTGACCGCGAGTCAGGTGACCATCGGCGCGACCGTGCCGCTCACGGGTATCGCGGAAACTGGCTACAGTGAGGTCGCCAAGGCCGCGAACGCGGTCTTCTCGTGGGTGAACCATCACGGCGGGATCAACGGGCGCCGGATCAACTACATCATCAAGGACGACTGCTACGGCACGCCGGGCTTCGGGTGCACCGGCAATCCCAACACGGTGCAGCTGACCAAGGAGCTGATCCAGACGCCGGTGTTTGCGACGGTGGGGTCGCTGGGCACGCCCACCCAGGACTCGGTGCGCGCGCTGCTGAAGAGCGCGGGCGTCCCGCAGCTCTTCGTCAACTCCGGGTCCAAGGACTGGAACGACGCCAAGCAGTACCCGGGACTGTTCGGCTGGCAGACCAGCTACACCGTGGAGAGCAAGATCATCGGCACGTACCTGAAGGCCCACTACGCGGGCCAGAAGATCTGCTTCCTGGGCCAGAACGACGACTTCGGCGCCAACGGCCTGCTGGGCCTGCGCGACGTGGGGATCAATCCGACCGACGTGGCGATGTACGACACCGCGGGCCTGGTGACGGGCGGGGCGGGCTACTTCACCCCCTTCATCCAGAAGTTCCAGAGCGACGGCTGCACGGTGGTCTACCTCGACACGATCCCCCAGGCCACTGACGCGGCCCTGGGCAACGCCGAGGCGCTCAGCTACAAGCCGCTGTGGGCGATCTCCAGCGTTGGAGCCGACCCGACCACGGTGGGGCTCGCCTTCGCGGGCAAGCCGGACCCCGAGGTCGGCGCCATCTCCTTCAGCTACCTCCCGGCGTCGACGGCGGCGAACCAGTGGCGCTCGTGGATGCGCAAGATCCTGTCGGCCGACAAGGCGGACTTCCCGAACTTCACGGCCACGACGCCGCTGGACGGGAACATGGCCTACGGCATCGGCTGGGGCGTGGCCTTCGTGGAGACGCTGAAGGCGGCCGGGCGCAACTTCACGCGCGCCAGTTTCCTGCACACGCTGATGTCGACCACGCTGCAGACGCCAGCGCTGGTACCGCTCAAGTACTCGCCGACCAACCACCAGGGTCTGACCGGCGGCTACATCGTCAAGGTCTCGGGGCCCACGTCGACCTCGGTGTTGGACCCGACGGTCTACACCACGGGGCCGACCAAGGCGAGCAAGCTGGTTCCCACCAAGGTGCTGAGCACGCGCGTTCCGGCCTGGCTCATCAACTGACGTGTCCACGGCGACGGCGGGCTACCCGCCGTCGCCGTGGTGCCGGATCGGTGCCTGCGGAGTCAGTCTGGCGCGGTGGAGTCGGAGGTTGGTGGGGCTAACGCGGGGCCGCTGGCGGCTCGTACGTACACCTGCTGCGCCTCGGCGAGTGCCTGGCGGTAGAGGTCGCGGTGCTCGCCCAGTCGCTCGCCGCCCGCGGCGATCATCGCCGCGACCACGTCGATCGTGACCTGGGCGGCCGGCAATTGGGGCGGTTCGGCGGCCAGGTGAATCGCCGCCAATTGGAGCAGGTGCAGGATGTGGTTGCCCAGGACCACGTCCACCGGCGTGGTGCGCAGGATCTCCCGCTCGTCGTCGCTGCCGTCGTTCACGGCTCCAGGGTAGCGGGCACGACGCGGCGGGTTCGACGCTGGTTTTCCACTCAGCGGTGGCCCTGGGAGGGAGGCCACCGCTGAGTGGTGGAGTGGCTAGGACGATCCGTGATGCGGGTGCGATCGGCAGGGGGGACCGATCGTAATTCGCGGCGTCGGGTCTAGCGGCACGTGGACCACCGTACGACGACCGGCTAAAGCGGGGGCAGTGAATGGCTAAGGAGCGGGTAAGAGTCCCTCGCGCGGCCTGCTAACCTGGCACGAGTACACAGCAAGTGAGGTTGGCGAGGCCGACCTCCACCCGGCCGCGAGACGCGCGTCGGGTTCCAGGAGTTTGCGCCCCGCTTGCCGTGGTGACGTGTTGAGCGTCGCGAGGAGCAAGGAGAGGGATATCGCAACAGTGCCTGGAGACCACCGGGTCAATGATCGCATCCGCGTCGAGACGATTCGACTGATCGACGAGGAGGGCAATCAGCGCGGCGTCATGGCGACGCGTGAGGCGCTGGCGATGGCTCGAAGCCTGGATCTGGATCTGGTCGAGATCGCGCCGACGGCGAGTCCGCCGGTGTGTCGCATCATGGACTACGGAAAGTTCAAGTTCGACGAGGCCCAAAAGGCCAAGGAGTCGCGGCGCAAGTCGGTCAACGTCGGGGTGAAGGAGATGAAGTATCGCCCCAAGATCGGCCCGGGCGACTTCGACACCAAGACGCGACTTGTGGAGAAGTTCTTGGGCGAGGGGCACAAGGTGAAGATCACGATCATGTTCCGGGGGCGCGAGTCGGCCCACCCCGAGCTCGGTCGCAAGATCCTCGATCGCCTAGTGGAGCGTCTGGGCGAGACGGCGAAGGTCGAGTCGTCCGCGAAGCTCGACGGACGCAACATGACGATGGTTCTAGGCCCCGATCGACGGGCCAAGGCGAAGAGTACGGAAGATGGCGGCACCGGGGCGGCGAGCGACGCGCCCGTGGAGTCGACGACCACAACACACGAGGAGGGCTGAGATGCCGAAGATGAAGACGGACAGTGGCGCGAAGAAGCGCATCAAGGTGACGGGAACGGGTCGGCTGCGCCGGCGCAAGGCGTTCCGCGGTCACATCATGGAGAAGAAGTCGTCGGTGCGCGCCCGTCGCCTCGGACGCGAGACGGACATCTCGCCGGGGATCGAGAAGCGCGTCAAGAAGATGTTGGGTCTGTAGAGAGTCGATCGAGGAGAGAAACAGTCATGGCACGCGTCAAGAGGGCGGTGAACGCCAAGAAGCACCACAAGGCGGTACTCGAAGAGGCCAAGGGCTACTACGGGGACCGCAGTCGCACGTTCCGCGCGGCCAATCAGGCCGTCCAGCACTCGGGGGTTTACGCCTTCCGTGATCGGCGCGCGCGCAAGGGTGAGTTCCGCAAGCTGTGGATCCAGCGCATCAACGCGGGCACGCGCGCGTACGGGGTAAGTTACAGCCGCTTCATCGCGGGCCTGCGCGAAGCGGGTATCGAGGTGGACCGCCGAGTGCTCGCGGATCTGGCGGTCAACGACGAGGCGGCCTTCGCCGCCCTGGTCAGCCAGGCCAGCGCCGCTCTGTCGAAGTAGGCCGTGGCGGAGTCGCTGGGCGCGTCGCACGCGCACGTGCGGCGCCTGCGCCGGCTCGGACGACACCGGGAGGATCGCTGGGAGCAGGGCGCGTGCGTGCTCGAGGGTCCCGATCTCGTGTCGGCGGCGCTGGAGCAGGGGCACGTCCTCGAGGCACTGTTCGTCGCGAGCGGATCGCGTGAGCCGTTCGAGGAACTGATACGGCGTGCTGCGGCCACCGCGACGCCGGTCTTCAACGTCGACCCCGCGGTGCTCGCGCGTGTGGCACCCGCGGTCACCCCCCAGCCGCTGGTGGCTATCGCGACGTGGCCGCTGGTGGCGCTGGACGCCCTGGCGATGACCGGTCTTGTCCTGGTCGCGCACGACCTGCGCGACCCGGGCAACGCGGGCACGATCATCCGATCCGCCGACGCCGCGGGCGCGAGCGGCGTGGTGTTCAGCGGGGACAGCGTCGACCCCACGAACCCTAAGGTGCTTCGCGCCAGCGCCGGATCGATCTTTCACCTCCCCGTGGCGGTGGCCCCACTTCCGGCCACGCTGGCCCGCGCGCGCCACGTCGGCGCGCGCACCTGGGCCACGGTGGTGCGCGGCGGGATCGAGTTGCGTGACGTGCCCTTCACCTCTCCTACCGTGGTGGTGATCGGCAACGAGTCCGCGGGCCTCGACGAGGCGACGGTGGCGAGCTGCGACGACGCTCTGAGCATCGCGATGGCCGGTGGCGCCGAGTCGCTGAACGCGGGCGTGGCCGCGTCGTTGATCGCATTCACGGCGCGGTGGTGGCACGTGGATCACGGTGACCCGCTGGCAGGTCGTAGCCTTACGGAGTTATGACGGCGACTCCACCATTCGACGATCTGGCCACGCGGGCGCGCGAGCTGTTGGCGCTCATCGAGGCGATGGACTCCCTGGACGAGCTGCGCCAGTCCGAGCCGGCTCTGGTCGGCAAGCGATCGCCGCTGGCCGCATGGCAGAAGTCGTTGGGATCGCTGGACGCGGCGCAGCGCGCCGAGGCCGGCGCGCGGCTCCAGGAGGTGCGTCGCCAGGTGGAGGCCGCTCTGAGCGAGCGCCGCGCCGCGCTGGAGCGCCGGGCGCGTGAGGAGCGGACGGCCCAGGATCGGCTCGACCTCGGCGACGTGGTCGTGCGCTCAGTGCGTGCGCCCCTGCGGGCGGGGCACCCGGGACTGGTGGCGGTGACCCAGCGCGAGCTCGAGGACGTGTTCGTGGCGATGGGCTTCACGGTGGCCGAGGGTCCCGAGGTCGAGACGGACTGGTACAACTTCGAGGCCCTCAACATTCCACCCGCTCACCCGGCGCGCGGCATGTGGGACACCTTCTACGTCGGTCTGGGTGAACCAGAGACGGTGGTGCTGCGCACCCACACCTCGCCGACGCAGGTCCATCTGATGGAGGACGCGGTGGCCCGCGGCACGCTCCCCATCCACGCCGTGGTGCCCGGGCGCTGCTACCGGCGCGACACCCCCGATTCGCGGCACCTGGCGGTGTTCCACCAGATCGAGGGCCTCGTGGTGGACCGCGACGTCACCTTCGCGGACATGGCGGGCGTGATCGAGACGTTTACGCGCGCCTACTTCGGACCGGACATCACCTCGCGGCTGCGACCCGCCTACTTCCCCTTCACCGAGCCGTCGGCGGAGTTCGAGATCACCTGCACGATCTGTCGCGGTGCGGGCTGTCGCACGTGCTCCTCCACGGGGTGGATCGAGCTCGGGGGGTGTGGCATGGTGGATCCGGCGGTCTTCGAAGCGGTCGGCATCGACGTCGAGCGCTGGCAGGGCTTCGCCTTCGGTTTCGGGATCGACCGATGCGCGCAGATGCGCTTCGGCATCGCGGACATGCGGGCCCTGGTGGAGAACGATGTGCGCTTCCTGGAGCAGTTCTCGTGAGGGTCGCCCTGTCGTGGCTCCGCGAGCTCGTGGACCTGCCCGAGAGCGCGGACGAGCTCCGTGAGGTCCTGGACGACCTCGGCCTGGTGGTGGAGGCGATCGAGCGAGTGGGCGAGCCCCTGGACGAGGTCGTGGTGGCGCGCGTCGACGAGATCCGGCCCATCGCCGGGGCTGACCGCATCCGCCTCGTCGTCGTCGACGCCGGGAGCGGACCACTCGAGATCGTGTGCGGGGCGACGAACTTCGACGTCGGGGACCACGTGCCGCTCGCGCGAGTGGGGGCCGTGTTGCCCGGTGACGTCGTCATTGCCCGACGCCAGATGCGCGGCGTCACGAGCAACGGCATGCTGTGCTCGCCGCGCGAGCTGGGTCTGAGCGACGAGCACGAGGGGCTGATGCTGCTCCAGGGCGTCGAGAACCGCCTGGGCGAGCCACTCCACGACGTGTTGGGCATCGCGAGCGACGTGATCTTCGACATCTCGATCGAGGGAAATCGACCGGACGCATGGTCGGTGTTGGGCGTTGCTCGCGACCTCGCCACGCGACTGAATCGGACGTTGCGACCACCGTGCGTCGCGACGACCCATTCGTCGGTCGCGACCGCCACGGTCGCGGCGGCGGGCATCGACGATCCGCACCTGTGCGGACGGCTCACGGTGTCGGTGATTCGTGGCGTGAGCGTGGGTCCGTCGCCGGTGTGGGTCGCGCAGCGTCTCGAGAGTGCGGGGCTGCGCCCGATCTCCAATGTGGTGGACGCGTCGAATCTGGTGATGTTGGAGCTCGGCCAGCCGACGCACCCCTACGACGCCTCGCGCGTGGCGGGGCGCACGCTGCGCGCGCGTCGCGCGCGGCCGGGCGAGCAGCTGGTCACCCTCGACGGGGTGACGCGGCACCTCGCGCGAGCCGGTCGCGGGCTGGGCGACACCGGCGTCGACTGTGTGATCGTGGACGGCGAGGACGCCGTGTTGGGCCTCGCCGGCATCATGGGCGGCGCCTCGAGCGAGATCACCGCCGAGACGACCGAGATCCTGCTCGAGGCGGCCTACTTCGATCCGATGACCATCGCGCGGTCCTCGAAGCGTCACGGTCTTCGTACCGAGGCCTCCGTGCGCTTCGAGCGGGGGGTGGACCCCGAGCTGGCGCCGCGCGCGGTGGCCCGCTTCGTGTCCGTTCTGAGCGAGAGCTGCCCCGACCTCGAGTGGCTGGGCGAACCCGTGGACGTGCGGGGCATCGTGCCGGCCCCACCCACCGTCGAGTTGCGCGGCGGGGATATCGAGCGAATCTTGGGGGCGTCGCTGGATCGTGACGAGGTCACGCGGCTGCTCGAGGGGCTGGGCTTCTCGGTCACGGCGGGCTCGACCAGTCTCTTCGTCATCGCGCCCAGCGCCCGCCTCGACGTGCGCCACGGCGCGGCGGGCCGCGCGGACGTCGTGGAGGAGATCGCGCGACTTCACGGGTACCGTCGCCTGGCGCGGCGCTCGCCGTCGTGGGCCGAGCCCGGAGCGCTGAGCGAGCGCACCCGCCTGCGTCGGCGCGTGCGCGACGTCGCGGTCGACCTGGGGTTGCACGAGGTGTGGACACCCACCCTGGTGAGCGACGAGGAGTTCGATCTGGTCGCGCGAGGTGAGCAGCGCGTGCGGGTCACCAATCCACTGGCCAGCGGCGAGTCAACGCTTCGCGCGACCCTGCTCACGGGCGTGGTGCGCACCTGGGCCCGCAACGTGGAGCGGGGCCTGGGCGACGTGGTCGTGGGCGAGATCGGCACCGTCTTCACGCACCCCGCGACGCAGGGTGGGCGGGCGACGCGTGGCGGGGTCGCCGGGGCTACCACCCTCACCTTGCCGGGGGAGCACGAGCGATTCACGGTGGTGCTGGGGCGCTCCGAGGACGACGCCACGACCGCGGTGGCCTGGTGGTCGGTGCTGGCTGAGAGGCTGGGCCTCGCCGACGTCGTCGTTCGCTCGCACGACGATCTGGGGAGCGGAGTGCACCCAACTCGTGGCGCCCAGTTGGTCGATCGGGCCACCGGGGCGGTGCTCGGCCGGGTGGGTGAGGTGGAGACGGATCTCGTGGCGGCGGTGGCTCCCGGGCTGCGCGAGCGACGGCTGGGCCTGCTCGACGTGGACCTCGACGCGTTGGCGGACCCTCGGCGGGCGCGACGCCGGGACTCCGAGGCCGTGGTGCCCAGCCGGTACCCGAGCGCGCTGCTGGATCTGGCACTGGTGACGCCGCAGTCGGTGCACGTCCAGGACCTCGCGACGGCCCTGCGAGCGTCGTCGCCGCTGGTGGAGTCGGTGCAGCTCTTCGACGTGTTCCGCTCGGCGAGCCTGCCGGCGGGGGCCCGCAGCGTGGCGTTCGCCATTCGCCTGGGCTCGAGCGATCGCACTTTGAGCGACGAGGAGATCCGTGCAGCGCGCGAGTCGCTTCTGGCGAGCGCCGCCGCATTGGGTGCAACGCTGCGCTGACGCCGTCGCGGGTGCGAACCGTCCGGTAAGTTGGTCGCGTGATCGAGTTCGTACCGCTGGCGACGCCCGGGCGACACTTCACGCGGACCCGGCGCGTCCGTCTGGGCGACGCCGACGTCGACGGCGTCCTGCGGCCCGACGGCGTGGCGCGCTACCTCCAGGACGTGGCGGGCGACGACGCGGACGACACCGTGGTCATCAGCGAGGAGGTGTGGGTGGTGCGCCGCACCGCGATGCGCGTCGCCGCGGGGGGTGCGTGGCCCCGTCTGGGTGAGGAGGTCACGCTCACGACGTGGTGCTCCGGCACCGGCGCGGCGTGGGCGGAGCGGCGAACCGACCTGCGCGTGGGTGAGCGGCTCATGATGGAGTCGGTCGCCCTGTGGGTGCCCGTCGATCCGACGGGACGGCCGGTACGCCTACGGCCCAGCTTCTTCGACGTCTACGGGGAAGCGGCGGCTGGCCGACACGTCTCGGGGCGGGTGACGGTGGTGGCGCCTCCCGCCTCCAGCGCCCCACGGCCGTGGTGCGTGCGGCGCAGCGACCTCGACGTGATCGGCCACGTGAACAACGCGGCGGTGTGGAGCGCGCTGAGCGAGGTGGCCACCGAGTCGGTGCGCTACGCGTCGTTGGTTCACCACGGCCCGATCGGCGCGCAGGATGACGTGATGATGGTCCACGAGCCGGGCCGGGTGTGGCTACTGGTTGACGGCGACGTTCGCGTCGCGGGTGAGTACCGCGTCGAGTGACCGGTTCGCGCCGCCGGTGGCGATGACGCTGCCGACGAGGACCAGCGGGAAGCCCAGGATGATCCCCAACGTGAGCGGCTCGCGAAGGAAGACGATGCCGAGCACCACGGCGAGGGCGGTGTTGGCGTAGGTGACGACGACGCTGCGCGTCGATCCGATCGTGGCGACGAGCTCGTAGAAGACCACGAAGGCGCCCGCGGTGCACAGGAGTGCGAGCGTCGCCATCGACCACCAGGTCTGGGCGTCGACGTGCGTGGGCCAGTGCGCGACGCTCCAGGGGATCC
Organism: Acidimicrobiales bacterium; assembly: GCA_049964855.1. Classification (GTDB taxonomy): domain Bacteria; phylum Actinomycetota; class Acidimicrobiia; order Acidimicrobiales; family RAAP-2; genus RAAP-2. Next base: position 9,763 of record JBMFWX010000032.1, on the reverse strand, counting down.
AGGCCACGGCGACCAGTCCGGTGGCCGTGGCCACCACGGCCACCCCGGGTACCCCCTGGAGCTTGGTCGCCAGGATGATCGGTCCGAGGGTGTAGCCCACGCACACGACGAGCATGAGCGCGATCCACTCCAGTGAGCCGCCGCGGATGCTGAGCCCCACGAGCAGGGCGACCCCGAGCGCCCCCACCCCGAGGCCGACCAGGCGGCGTACGGTGACACGTTCCTCCGTGCGTCGGATGCGCTGGGCCAGGACCGAGAACAGGGGTACGGCGCACACCAGCAAGCTCGTCAACGAGCTCGTGATGTGGCGCTCGGCGGTGGCCATGAGGTACCAGGGAACGCCGAACTCGGCCGCGCCGAAGGCGGCGATCCAGCCCAGGTGAGCGCGGATCAGTCGGCCGTGGCCGCGCCCGAGCACTAGGGGCGCCAGCAGGAGGGCGGCCGGGCCGGTGCGTCCGAGCACCAGGACGCCGGGATCGAGCTGGCGCACGGCCACGCGCATGAGCAGGTAGGGGATGCCCCAGAGGATCGTCATGATGGCGAAGAGTGCCCAGCCGCGACGTGACATGACCGTAGTGTAGGGGATGCGCGGTGATTTGCAGTTTTCGTGGTCTGTGTGCATAAAATGGCATTGTGCGAGTGGGGATCGTCGGGGCGACCGGGTACGCGGGACTGGAGCTGCTGCGACTCGCCGCGTCGCACCCCGATTTCGAGGTGGTAGTGGCGACGGGCGAACGGCACGCCGGGCAGCGCGTGGCGCACTTCGCCCCCGCGCTGGCGGCACTGTACCCGTCGCTGATCTTCGCGCCCCACGATCGGCTCGAGGACGCCGCACCCGAACTCGTCTTCGCGGCGCTGCCGCACGGTCAGAGTCAGACGATCGTGGCGGACCTGGTGGCGCGCGGGGTCGCGGTCGTGGACCTCGGCGCTGACTTTCGCCTGAAGGACCCGGCGGCGTACTCCCGGTGGTACGGCGAGACCCACCTCGCGCCCGAGTTGCTCTCGCGCGCGGTGTACGGACTCGTCGAGCGTCACCGGAGCGAGCTCGAGGGGGCTCGACTCATCGCGTCTCCCGGGTGCTACCCGACCGCGACGGCGTTGGCCCTGGGGCCGTTCGTGGATCACGGGGTCGTCGAGACGGCGACCGTGATCGTGAACGCGCTGAGTGGGGCCTCGGGCGCGGGGCGCTCACCGAGCGATCGTCTCCACTTCGCCCGACTGGCCGGCAATGCCGAGGCCTACTCCCTCACCGCCCACCGGCACACGCCGGAGATGGAGGCGGAGTTGGGCGCGTCGGTCTTGTTCACGCCGCACTTGGTCCCCGTCAGTCGCGGAATGCTCGTGAGCGCCTACGCGCGCCTGACGTCGCCGGATACGACCAGTGACGACGCCATGGCGCTGCTGAGACGGGTCTATCGTGACGATCCGTTCGTCGTGGTCAGCGACGAGCCACCGACGTTGAAGGATCCGCTCGGCAGCAACCTCTGCTTCGTCAGCGCGCGGGTGGACCCGCGCACGGGCTGGCTGATCGCGATGAGCTCGTTGGACAACCTGGTCAAGGGGGCCGCCGGCCAGGCCATCCAGGCCTGGAACGTCGCTAGCGGGTGGCCGGAGACGGCGGGCTTGCCGCGATCGGGGGTGACACCGTGAGCCGCGTGGTGGTCAAGCTGGGTGGTCACGCGGTGAGCGACGCGCGAGTCGACACACCGGCTCTGGCGCAGCTGGCCGAGGACGTGGTCGCACTGCGCCGCGGTGGCGACGAGGTGGTCGTCGTGCACGGCGGGGGTCCCCAGATCGCGTCGCTCCTCGCGCGTCTCGAGGTGCCCGAGCGATTCCACGAGGGGCTGCGAGTCACCGACGACGCCACGCTGGAAGTTGTGGCGCTGGCTCTCTCGTCGCTGAACCAAGTGATCACTGCCGCCCTGAACCGAGCTGGTCTCGAAGCGGTGGGCCTCAGCGGGGCCGACGCCTCGCTCCTGCGTGCCTCGCCGCTCGGAGCCGTCTGGGGACGGGTCGGGGGCGTGCCGCGGGTCGACGCCTCGGTTGTGACCCGCGCGTGGTTCGCTGGCTGGACGCCCGTGGTGAGTCCGCTGGCGGTCGATGACGACGGCCAGCTGCTGAACTGCAACGCCGATACCGTGGCCGGCGCCCTGGCCGGCGCCCTGGGCGCGGACACCCTGGTTCTGCTGAGCGACGTGGATCAACTGCGCAGCGACCCCGATGACCCGAGCACGGCGCTGGCTCGTGTGCGCAGCGACGAGGTCGAGGTGATGCTGGCTTCGGGGACGGCGCGCGAGGGCATGCGGCCGAAGATGCGCGCGGCGCTGGACGCCCTGCGCGGTGGCGCGGCGCGGGTCGTGCTGGCCGACGGACGACGCGAGCACGCCGTCGCCGGCGCCGTCGCTGGCACGATTCCCGTGACCGAGGTGCGAACCAGTGAGCCACGATTGGCGAGTGAGGAGTCCCCGTGACCAAGACCCAGCGTCAGCACCGCATCAGCGAGTTGTTGGAGAGCGACGTGATCTCGACTGCGGCGCAGGTCGTGGCGCGCCTGCAGAGTGAGGGCATCGCGGCGACCCAGGCGACCGTGACCCGCGACCTGCAGGAGCTCGGCACGATCAAGATCCGCGACGAGTACGGATCACGACGCATCGTGCTGGCGTCGACGCCGGCGATCAGTTCCGCGCCGATCGACCACCTGCGCCGGATGATGGGCGAGTGGGTGGTATCGGTGGCGTCGTCGCTCAATCTCGTGGTGATTCGCACACCACCGGGGTGCGCCCACGTCGTGGCATCGGCGCTGGACCGTAGCGCCCTGGGTGGTGTGCTGGGCAGCGTGGCCGGGGATGACACAATTGTGGTCATCGCGAGCGACGAGCACGGCGGTGCGTCGCTGGCGGCGACGTTTCGCGATCTGGCCGGCATCGCTCCGGTGAAGGACGAGAAGAAGAGGAAGGGGACGCCACGATGACCAAGCGCGTGGTACTGGCCTATAGCGGAGGGCTCGACACGTCGGTCGCCGTTCGATGGATGATCGAGAACTGGGGCGTGGAGGTGGTGGCCGTCCTCGTCAACGTGGGCCAGGACCCCGAGAGTTCGGAGAGGTTGGAGGACATACGGTCGCGAGCGCTGGCCGCGGGAGCGATCGAGTGCGTAATCGTGGACGCCCGCGACGAGATGGCCGAGGAGTTCTGCGGACGGGCCATCGCGACCAACGCCCTGTACGAGGGGAAGTACCCGCTGGTCTCGGCGCTCTCGCGCCCGGTCATCGTGCGCCACCTGGTGGCCCAGGCGCGCGCGTTCGACGCGCAAGCCGTCGCACACGGCAGCACGGGCAAGGGCAACGATCAGGTGCGATTCGAGGTGGGCGTGCACGCCCTGGCTCCCGATCTCGAGGTCCTGGCGCCCGCGCGATCGTGGGGTATGACGCGGGCGGACTCAGTGGACTACGCGGCGCAATGGTCGATTCCCATTCAGGCCACGAAGGACAAGATCTACTCGATCGACGAGAATCTGTGGGGCCGGGCGATCGAGTGTGGCGACATCGAGGATCCGTGGGCCGCGCCGCCCGAGGAGCCGTACACGCTCACTCGGGTGCGCACGAGCGAGCCGGTCGAGATGGTGCTCTCGTTCCGCGAGGGCCGTCCGACGGCACTGGATGGCCAGGTCATGACGCCGGCGGAACTGATCGCCGTGCTCAACGACCGCGTGGGCGCGACGGGCTTCGGGCGGGTCGACATGGTCGAGAACCGACGGGTCGGCATCAAGAGCCGTGAGGTCTACGAGTGCCCCGGGGCGTTGGCGCTGATCATGGCCCACGGTGATCTCGAGGACCTCACCCTCGAGCGCGACGTGCACCACGAGAAGAGGCGGCTGGAGACGCGCTGGACCGAGTTGGTCTACGACGGGCTCTGGTTCTCACCCCTGAAGGAGGCGCTCGACGCGTTCGTCGCGGAGACCCAGCGTTTCGTCACCGGTGACGTGCGATTGCGCGTGGAGCCGCCGGGCGTGGCGCGCGTGGTGGGTCGGCGCAGCCCCTACGCCCTCTACGACCACGGTCTGGCCACCTACGACGCGGACGACGCCTTCCACCACGAGGACTCCGTCGGGTTCGTGCGCATCTTCGGCCTGGGCGTGCAGACGTGGGCGGCCCGCCAGGGTGCCCGCCACGCCACGCCCGGCACGTGACGCTCTGGAGCGGTCGCTTCTCGCGGCCGATGTCCCAGGCGCTCTGGGAGCTCTCCGAGAGCTTCTCCTTTGATCACGTGCTGTACGCGCACGACGTCCTGGGCTCGCGGGCCCACGTGCGCGGGCTCGCGCGTGCGGGACTGTTGACCGAGGATGAGGCCCGCGAGCTCGATCGCGTGCTCGTGGTCATCGAGGGCGAGTTCGCCGCCGGCACCTTCGCGCGCCAGGAACAGGACGAGGACATCCACATGGCCATCGAGCGGCGAGCGACTGAGCTCGCGGGTCCCCTCGGGGCCCGCCTGCACACCGCGCGCAGCCGCAACGACCAGGTGGCGACGACGCTGCGCCTCTTCACGCGCGACGCGTTGAGCGCACTGGGCCACGAGGTCCTGGGCCTGGTCGACGCCCTGGTGGACCTCGGAGACCGGTACGAGGGGGCGTACCTGCCGGGGTATACGCACTTGCAGCGAGCTCAGCCGGTACTCCTGGCCCACCACCTGAACGCGCACGCCTGGGCGCTACTACGCGACGTGGACCGTCTCGCCGATGCCCGTGTACGACTGAACGTGTCGCCCCTGGGAGCCGGAGCCCTCGCGGGCACGTCGCTGCCCATCGACCCCGCCACGACGGCGTCGTGGCTGGGCTTCCGTGAGCCGTTCGCCAACTCCATGGACGCGGTGAGTGACCGGGACTTCGTCGCGGAGACCCTGTCGATCGTCGCGCTACTCGGTGTGCACCTCTCGCGCATGGGCGAGGAGCTGGTGCTGTGGACGAGCGCCGAGTTCGGGTTCGTCTCCCTGGGCGACGACTTCACGACGGGGTCGTCGATGCTACCGCACAAGAAGAACAGTGACGTCGCGGAACTGGCTCGGGGCAAAAGCGGGCGCCTGGTCGGGAACCTGGTCGGTCTGCTCACCTCGCTGAAGGGCCTGCCACTCAGCTACAACCGCGATCTCCAGGAGGACAAGGAGCCGCTCTTCGACTCGCTCGCTCAGGTCTCGCTCGTGGTGACCGCGGTCGCGGGCGCCTATCGATCACTGACGTTCCACACCGCCGTCGCGGAGCGAGCCGCCAATGACGAGCTGCTGGGCGCGATCGACGTCGCCGAGCGGCTGGTGGCCGACGGCATGCCGTTTCGCCTCGCCCACGACCTCGTGGGGAAGGCGGTGGGGACCGCCGTGGCCAGTGGGGTCTCGTTGAGCGAGGTGGTGGCCGCAACGGCGCAACTCGCCCCGTACGGGGACGTCTTCGAAGACGGTTATACGCTGGCGAGCCGGCGGTCGCCCGGTGGAGCCGGTCCGGCGGCTCTCGGGGCCCAACGCGCGCGGCTGGACGCCGAGCGCGCGCGGGCGCGCGCCGCGGTGGCTCCGATCACGCCGGTGCTGCCGAGCCTGTGACAGGGCTACGCCACACTGTGGCGGTGACAGCGAGAGCGTGTGGGAGGTGTGCGACGTGAGCGACCGCCTCGTGACGCCGTCGACGATCACGGCGTGGCTCGCGTGCTCGCACTACCTCACCCTGCATCAGGCCGTGGAGAGCGGTGCGCTCGCCTACGAGCCCCCGTCGATAGGCTCGCTCGCCGAACTCCTGGTGGACAAGGGAAACGCACACGAGCGCGAGTGTCTCGACGCCTTCGAGCGCGATGGTCGTGTCGTGTACCGGGTGTCCCCCCGTCGCGACGACGAGACGTTCGCGCAGTGGGTGGAGCGTGTCGGAAACCCACTCGACGACGGCCACGACGTGATCTACCAGATGCCCTTCGCGCACGAGGGCGTGCGCGGCATCGCGGACTTCCTCGTACGCGTGGATGACCCGCGGCCCGGATTCTCGCGCTACGAGCCGATCGACGCCAAGCTCACTCGCCACAACGCCAAGCCGGGCCACGTGCTGCAACTCTGCTTCTACGCCGACGCGCTGGAGAGCCTGACCGGCTCGCCGCCGTACGCCATGCACCTGTGGCTGGGCTCCGGCGCGCTGGAGAGCCTGTCGGTAGAGCAGTTTCGCCCGTACTGGCGCCGACTACGCCGCCAGCTGCGGGTGCTGTTGAATCAGGAGTCCGCGCTGGACGAGAGCGCACCACAGCCCTGTGATCACTGCGAGGTGTGCGAGTTCGCGACCCGCTGTGAGGCTCAGTGGAGGGCCGCAGACTCGCTGATCTACGTGGCGTCGATCCGTCCGCCCGAGCGGGCCGCTCTCGAGCGTGGGGGGGTGCGCACGCTACCTGAGCTGGCCGAGCACGACGCGCCGGTTCCGGACGTTCCGGCGACCACTCTCTCTCGACTGCATCGTCAGGCGTCCCTGCAGCTCGCGACGCGCACCAACCCGAGCGAGAAGCCGCGCTACGAGATGGTGGAGCCCGGTGACGATCCGCTCTACGGGCGGGGGTTCGAGCTCATGCCCGAGCCCAGCGACGGTGACATCTTCTTCGACTTCGAGGGTGATCCGTTCTGGAGCGCCCGTGACGACCTGTTCTTCCTGGCGGGGCTGTACGTGCGCGACGACGACGGCTCGTGGCGCTACGAGGCCCGCTGGGCGCACGACCTCGACGAGCAGGTACGCATGATTCGCGATCTCGTCGCCGACATTGCGCGGCGGCGTGCGACGTTCCCCTCGATGCACGTGTATCACTACAATCACACGGAGCGTTCGGCCCTCGAGCGTCTGACCAGAGGCACCGATTCCGAGAGCCTCCTGCAGGACTTGGTGGAGGCCGGTGTCTTCGTGGACCTGTACGCCGTGGTGCGCAACGCCCTCGTCGTGGGAACGGAGTCGTACGGGCTCAAGCACCTCGAGCGTCTTGCAGGATTTCGCCGCGCCGGGGGGATCGAACAGGGGGCGGGGGCGGTCGTCGAGTACGAGGCCTTCATGCGGACTCGTGACACCCAGCTGCTCGACGCGATCGCCCGCTACAACGAGGATGATGTGGCCGCGACTAGGGCGTTGCGTGACTGGCTGGTCCGTCATCGCCCGGTGCACCTCGCGTGGCGCGAGGACGCGCCCGGCGGACCGGACGACGACTACGACACCGACGATCTCGTCCGACGGCTGCAGAGCGCCGACCCCTCGAGCCCCGCGTACCTGTTGAGTGATCTTCTGAACTACTGGCGCCGCGAACGCAGCGCGAGCACGACCCCCAAGTTCGCGGCGGCCGAGGGCGACGGCGAGGCTCTCCTGGGGCGAGGGGAGTTCATCGCCGAGCTCTCGCTCGTTGGTTTCGAGGATTCGCTGAACGGTCGGGGCCAGATGAGTCGTTACGCACGTCTGCGTTGGCCGGAACAGAGCGTCGGCGAGGGGTTCACCAGCGGGTCCAGTGTGCTCTTCGTTGGGGCGCGCGCGGAACGCGGGTACGGCACGGTTTCCACGATCGATCGTGACCGCCGTGAGCTGACGATGCTCTGGAACGCGAAGCACGAGAGCGACGGTGTCGTGCCGCGAGTGATGGTCGCGCACGAGTTCTTCAACACCCAGGTGAAGCAGTCGGCCCTGGTTCACCTCGCCACCCAGTTGACGGAGCCGACGGCCGAGGATCCGCCGCGCCGTGTCGCGCTGGACCTGCTGGCGGGTGCGGTTCCGCGCTTCAGGATGGGTCGCGGTCCCGTTGACGGGATCTTCCGGGATGACCTCGACGACATCCTGTCGTGGGTGGGCGATCTCGACGGTAGCTACGTGGCCATCCAGGGTCCGCCCGGCACGGGCAAGACCTACCGTGGCGCCCACATCGTCTACGAGCTGATCTCTCAGGGGGCTCGGGTGGGCATCACGGCCATGAGCCACGCGGCCATCGACAATCTGCTGCGGGCGACGCACGACGTGTTCGCCCAGCGCGGTCAGCTGGAGCGGCTTCGCGCACTGCGGCGGGGGTCGGGCCCGCCGCGCGACGGCGCGCTTGAGGGCGTGCGCTACAGCAATCGAGCGGGAGACGTGGAGAGCGAGGCGTTCAACCTCGTGGCCGGTACGACCTGGCTGTGGGCGCGGCCCGCGATGGTCTCGTACCCCGTCGACGTCCTGCTTATCGATGAGGCTGGCCAGTTGTCGCTCGCCGACGCGGTGGCCTCCACCAACGCGGCGCACAACCTCATCTTGCTGGGCGACCCCCTCCAATTGGCGCAGGTGGCGCAGGCGGAGCACCCGGGAGGCTCCGGGGCGAGCGTCCTCGAGCACGTCCTCGGCGAGCGCGCGACCATCCCGGACACCCAGGGGGTGTTCCTGTCCGAGACGCGCCGGATGCACCCCGACGTGTGCCGCTTCATCTCCGAGCAGATCTACGAGGGACGGCTCACGAGCCACCCCGATTGCGCCCTCCAGGCGACGAAGTTCGGAACCGGCCTGCGGTGGCTGCGAGCGGATCACCAGGGCAACGCGACCCGGTCAGTCGAGGAAGCACGCCTCGTCATCGACCAGATCCGTCAGATGATCGGCACGACGTGGACCGACCAGCGGGGCCGTACCCAGCCTTTGCGGGCGACTGACTTCATGGTGGTTGCACCCTATAACGACCAGGTGGACCTCCTCAGTGACCTGGTGGCGGCCGACGACCGTCTTGGCGGCGTGCGCGTGGGCACCGTGGACAAGTTCCAGGGCCGCGAGGCTCCGGTGGTGTTCTTTACGATGACGACATCCTCCGGCCCCGATATGCCGCGCGGGCCGGAGTTCCTCTTCTCGCGGAATCGCTTGAACGTCGCGGTGAGTCGAGCTCACTGCCTCGCGTACCTGGTCTGCACCGAGGAACTGCTGAACGCTCGCGCCCGCAGCCTCGATGACATGCGGCTCATTGGCACCCTGAGCGCGTTCGTGGAGATGGCCCAGTCCGACGCGGCCGGAGCCGGAGCCGACGCTGAAGTTGGCGTTCGGCGAATGACATGAGGGTAGTTGCGCGTCTGCTACAGTGGTCTTCCCGGCGGAACCGGCGTGGCGGCGAAGTTGCACCGCACTGCGCTGGACTGCTAGGGTAAGTATCCCGCCACCGGGAGAAGTTCTGGCGGCGGGTCCGGGAGAGATCCCGGGGTGTGCGTCACACCTCCGACTTCGGTCGTGTGTGTCGTCGCTCCTTGAAAACGGAAGAACGAGAGCCAAAAGCCAGTACGGGCGACGATGGCCGGATCTAACCGGACGCGTCGTTCGTCAAAAGAAGTGAGAAGTAGGCGGCGAGAACCACCCCGTGGAACTCGCTGTCGTCGGATGAGTATTAGAGTCGCTCATCCGGCTCTCTGATTACGAGGGGACCTCGGTCCCTAAGGAATCTTGTTGGAGAGTTTGATTCTGGCTCAGAATGAACGCTGGCGGCGTGCTTAACACATGCAAGTCGAACGGAATCCAAGGAGCTTGCTCCAGAAGATTTAGTGGCGAACGGGTGAGTAACACGTGAGCAACCTACCCCAGAGACTGGGATAACACCGGGAAACCGGTGCTAATACCGGATGTCTTCCCTTGACCGCATGATCGAGGGAAGAAATGAATTTCGCTCTGGGAGGGGCTCGCGGTCCATCAGCTTGTTGGCGGGGTAACGGCCCACCAAGGCATCGACGGATAGCTGGTCTGAGAGGACGATCAGCCACACTGGAACTGAGACACGGTC
>JBMFWX010000031.1:4731-22479 GCA_049964855.1 Acidimicrobiales bacterium | reverse complement strand
CATCAGTTGGCCACCCCTCGACGGCGCCGCCCTCGTCGCGGAGCAGCTCTCGAAGCTCTGGTAGGAAAGCCCGTCCGACCGTGACGCGGGACCCTTGAGGGGCCACAGCGTCGGTCCTCGCATCGAGTTCATCCGGTGTCGTCCCCTCAAGGGCCGCGGCGAAGGGGCTGCCACGGCGCGTGAGGTGATTGAGAAGTCCGACCAGTACCGCAGTGTCGGCCCCAACGTGGCCCACGAGAAAGCGGAGAGGACGAGTTTCACTCGAGATGAGACGCCGGACTCCTTCGAACGCCTCCCCGCAGGGCGGGCCCCACCATCGCCCACGAGACGATCGCACGAGGCGCGTGCGACGCGCGGCGTTCACATGGCCCCTTGCCGCCGGTCTCGCCACGGCGAGAACGAGGACGTCTCCGAGACCCCCCGAGACGAGCAGCCGAACCACATGACCAACGTGCTGGACGCGCTCGGAGTAGGAACCGGTGAGCGTTCTCTTTCATGCCCCACGCAGCGGATCTCTACGCCGTCACCCAGGTACGCTGAAACGTCGGGCCGCCTGTTGGTCGCAGTGCACGGCCCCCGACACGGACCCGATCCGTCAGCGCCTCGACGGCGCCGCCCGAGACCCTACAACTACTGAAGAGCCACTGACAAGCGCAACCTCATGCGCTCGGCCCCGCGACCGGTCCCGCGCGAAGCACGTCTCGACGGCGTGGCGCCAGGGCGGGAGCGTGCAGGAGACCCTCGCGACCGATTCCCGTCGACTTCCTGCGCTTCGTCACCGGCCTCGCGCAGGCGACCGGCCACGACATCCCCGAGCGCGACTACGAGATGATCGCGGCCGTCGACGGCTGCGTCGCGTCTGTGACATCGATGACCTGACGTCGATCACCAGGCGTCGACGCACACCCGCCGGTGACGTGCAGCGCGCCGAGTCGACCGTGGCGATCAGGAGCGATCGGGCCCGACGTCACGAAGGCGATCACGCAGGTCGTGCTTTCGAACCTTGCCCGTCGCGGTCCTGGGCAGCTCGTCCACGGCCACCACGGACTTAGGAACCTGGAAGCCCGCGAGGCGCTCCTTGGCGTAGGCAATGACGCGCGCCGCCAGCTCGTCGAGCGCCACCGTCCCGTCGGGCACGACCACCGCGCACACGGCCTCACCCCAGTACGGATCAGGCACACCCACAATCGAGCACTCCCGCACCCCCGGAGCAGTACTCACCACCCGTTCGACGTCCACCGACGACACGTTCTCGCCACCGCTCTTGATGACGTCCTTCAATCGGTCCGTGAACCAGACCACTCCCTCGGCGTCCACCCGGCCCAGGTCGCCGCTGTGAAACCAGCCGTGCGCGAACGCGGCGGCGTTGGCGTCGCGGTTGTTCCAGTACCCGCTGGCGACGTGGGGACCCCGGTAGGCGATCTCACCCACCGCGTCAGGTCCGAGCACGTGACCCTCGGCGTCCAGGCAGCGCGTCAGCACCGACGGCACCGAGGGGCCCCACGACTCGGGCGCGCTCCAGCGGTGCTCGGGCCACTGCAGCACCGTCGCGGGAACCACCTCCGTCTGGCCGGATCCAAGGATCACGGTGGCGTGGGGGAAGGCCGCGTCCACCCGGTCCAAGAGCTCACGCGACATCGGCGCCATCGCGTAGACGGCCCGCACCACCGAGGTCACGTCACGCGGCGCCCGGTCCTGCTCCTCCACGAGTGCGCTCCACATCATCGGTAGCGCCATGAGGTGCGTCGCCCGCTCCCGCTCGATCGTGTCGAGCACGGTAGCCGGGTCGAACGGGCCCGGCAGTACCACAGTGCCACCGGTGAAGAGGACGGGGAGGCACAGCGTGTTGAGGGCGGTCGTATGGAACAGCGGCAGCACGTTCACCAGCACCGACCACGTCGATCCCCACCGGTGCTCCATCGCCAGCGCGTCAGTCATGCCCGCGACGAACACGCTCAGGTGACTGACCAGCACGCCCTTGGGACGCGACGTGGTACCCGAGGTGTAGAGACACTGCACGACGTCACGATCCTCGATCACGACCTCGACACGGGACCCGTCGTGGCGCGCCGCCAAATCGGACCACGCGAGGGCGCCGACGAGACCCGGCGCGGACGCGCCCTCGCCCACCACCACGATCCTCAGTTCCTCCAGCACGTCGCCCAACGTCGCGAGGATCGGTGTCAACGCGACGTCGACGACCACCAGGCGAGCCCCGGCGTCGGTGAGAATCCACGCGATGTCCGCGGGCGACAGCTGCACGTTGATCGGCATCGCGACCAGGCCCGACTTCGCGCAGGCGAAGTACGTGGCCAGGGTTCGCCACGAGTTCCCCGTGAGCAGGGCCACCGGCTCGTGAGCCGCCAGGCCCAGGTCGAGCAGGGACGCCCCCACGGCCTCCGCGGCGTCGTCCAGTTCGCGGTAGCTGACGACGGCTCCCCGGTCGATGACGGCGGCTCGGTCGGGGAACATCGAGGCGCTGCGCGTCAGGGCGTCGCCCACGCTCACCCGCGTCGCCAGGTTGTAGGCCAGCGGGTCGACGCCGGACAGGTCGGGCTCCATTACGCCTCCTCTCGCCACGCGCGTCGCGTCACGCCGGCAACCCGTCGAGGCGGGCCAGGACCTTGAGCATCACCTCGTCCGCCCCTCCCCCAATCGAGGACAGGCGCATGTCACGAAAGAATCGCGCCGTCCACATCTCCTCCATGTACCCGACGCCCCCGTGGAACTGCAGGCAGACGTCAGCGACCTCGCGCGCGAGACGCCCTGCGACCAGCTTGGCCACCGTCGCCCCGCGGGTGACGTCCTCGCCCGCCGCCAGCGACAGCGCGCACTGGTAGTTGTGGCTGCGCAGCAGCTCGAGCTGCGCCGACAGCTCGGTCAGGCGGAACGCCACGTACTGCGCGCTGGCCAAAGGCTCGCCGAACACGTGGCGCTCGATCACGTACCCGCGCGTTCGCGCGAGCGCGAGCTCGCACTGTCCCGCGATGGTATAGGCCGCCGTCATGCGCTCGCGCACGAACTGGCGCATCTGCTGCTCGAACCCGTGGCCCGGCGTGCCGATCGTGTGATCGAGTGGCACGCGCACGTCATCCAGCACGAGTTCGGCCGTATCCGACGACCGGTTCCCGAGCTTGTCCAGGGTGCGCGCCACGTGAAATCCCGGCGTGGCCGTCGGTACGACAATCTGGGACATGCCGCGGTAGCCACCCTCGTCCGAGGTGCGCGCGAGCAAACACACCCAGTCGGCCTGCGCCCCGTTGGTGATGTACAACTTGCGACCGTTGATCACCCAGTCGTCGCCGTCTCGTACCGCGCGCGTGGCTATCGCCGACACGTCCGATCCCGCATCCGGCTCGGTCACGGCGATCGCGGCCACGGCAGTGCCCGCGATGGCCGGAGCCAGATAGCGCCGCTTGAGCTCGTCTGATCCGAACTCGTGGAGTGACGGCGTCGCCATATTGGTCTGCACGCCAATGGCCATGGCCACGCCGGCCGCCGCGATGCGACCGTACTCCTCCCCCGCGATCAGCGTGAAGAGATGATCCGCGCCGCCGCCACCGTAGGCGGGGTCGTACTCGAGGCCGAGCAGACCCAACTCCCCGAGACGAGGAAAGAGCTCGTGCGCCGGAAAGCGACCGGACGCCTCCCACTCGTCGACGCGGGGGTTGATCTCGTGCTCGACGAGGTTTCGCACCATCGAGCGGAACGCCTCATGCTCCTCACTCCAGCGCATGACGGCAGCGTATCAGCGGTCCGGCGCGCGTACGATGGCTCGGCGACGCCGCGAGGCGGGTGGTCGCAGGAGGTGAGCCATGCCGGCACCGTTCGGGGAAGAGACCCTCGACGCCTACGGCGACGACCTCTACGACGAGCCCGAGGGGTCGGTGGACACACGGGCCAGTCTCGGTCCCCTCGCGCCGATGGCCGGCCTCTGGGAGGGGGTGGGCGGGGTCGACGATCACCCCGTGGCCGACGGCCTCGAGCGCGACGCGTACGTCGAGCGCTACGAGCTCTCGCCCATCGACCGACAGACCAACGGTCCCCAGCTGCTCTACGGACTGCGCTACCACACGCATATCGACAGGCCCGGCGAGATCGAGACCTTCCACGACCAAGTCGGTTACTGGCTCTGGGAGCCCCAGGCGCAGCTGATCACCTTCTCACTCACGATTCCTCGCGGACAGGCCCTTCTCGCGGCGGGCCACGCGGCGCCCGACGCCACCGCCTTCGAGGTCAGGGCCACGCGCGGGTCACCCGTCTACGGCATCGTGTCGAATCCCTTCCTGGACCGGGCATTTCGCACCATCGCCTTCCGACTCTCCGTCACGATCGGGCCCGGCGATTCGTGGTCCTACGAACAGGAGACCACCCTCACGATCGCCGGTCGTGACGAGCCCTTCGCCCACCGCGACCACAACGTCCTGCGACGAATCGGCCCCGCCACCGCGAACCCGCTAGCGGCGCACGAGCCGGTCCCGCGCGGCGGCGCCTGAGCGGCCCGCGCCGCGGGTGAGACGGCGCCGACCGGCGACCGGGTCACGGCGTCGGGCGTCGCAGGGCCACTCCGATGGCACGTGGCGCGAACCGCCCGCGAGTAGCCACCGTCTACCAACCCCCCGGATTGCACCCACCCTGATCAGGGATCCAACCGTGGGTCACCCGCATGCCGACCAGGATCTGCTGATCGACGGTGGCCTGGCCCGCCCGTGGCGCGAACGTCTGGCCCCCGTAGGCGAACCACGTCGAGTTCAAGAAGCCGATCCCCGAGTACTGGCTGCCGACCATGGACCAGTTGCCGCCGACCTCGCAGACGGCTACGCGCTCCCAACGCGCGCGCAGCTCGCTCACCGACACCCGCAGCGACGTGGCCACCCTCTCCAACCCGTGCAACGTGGCGATCGCCAGTGCGTGCCGGTGCCGCGCCTCCGCGCGTGCACGGCGCTGGGCGTCGGTCAACACTGGCGCTACGTGGGGGTGAGGCACCACCGGCCGCACCGGGGGGGTAACGCTCAACGACCGGGCTCCCACGACCGCCCCCAGGGGCATCACGGCGGCCATGAGTGATGTCACCGAGGCGAATAGAAGTCTCCGCAAGGCTCTCTCCTTCGTCTATTTCCACTCGTCACCATTGACGCGTGTTACCTCTCCGAGCACATAGCCGTGCCCAGGTCGAATGTATGGTGACCACTTCCTCCGCGAATCCGCGAGTGATCATGAGATAGCACAATTGGCTGGATAGATTCTAGCCCACCCGGCCATGCTCGAAGCCTTGTGGAACAATTTTCTCTCTACGCTTAGCCTATAATACCAGGTCAACAGTCGAAAAAGAAGTTACTTCTTCCGGGATGTTCTACGAATTTCTCCGTCTTGCGCGTCGACGAGAAGGGTCATCAGTGTCACCAGTTGGTGCAAGAGTTGTTCGACTCGGCGATGCTAATGGGCTACCAATGATTGATGAGTGACGTAAAATGTCTATATACGACTAAAGATTCGACAGTAATGCACATCTCAGTTGCGAGTCTTGGCCCGAGACCGACGGCTCCAGCGACGCGATTACGCGTAAGGAACCCGACCGTGCGCCAGTTTCTGCGGGCGAGGGTCGGTGGCGCCACCCGGCTCCACCGGGTCCGTCGGCGGGCCACTCCGCGACGGCTACGGTGCGCGCCCGGCGGAGGTGCAGGCCTGTCCCGCCCGGACGAGCGCGGCCCGGGCACACCAGTCCAGGGGGAGGCGGGCAGTGGCGCGACCAGCGGCCGAGTAGCCCGTGATCGCACCGACGTGAAGCAGCGCGAACGGATCGCCGGCTCGGGGGCGAGGCCAGGGCGAGAGCGCGAGGCGCAGCACCTCGAAGCCGTCGGCCGCCGCGATCACCGTCGAGCGGCTGGACACGCTGCGCGCCACGACCCGCGACGTCGCTCCGGAGCGGTGCACCAGGATGAGCAGGGCCTGCGCCGGCGAGCCGTCCGCGGCTGTGACGATCACGCTGAGCGCCGGGCGCAGCAGGGCCGGCGCGATTGGCGAGGCGTTGACCCCGTCACCGACCACGCACGCGAGCCAGCCGCCGGGACTGCGCACGGCCGCGATCGCCGACGTCGCCCCGGTTCCCACCGCGACGTAGCGCAGCGCGCCGTTGTCGTACGGGTTGGCCACGGCGAGGTTGAGCGAGCAGGAGGAGATCGCATTGGACACCGAGACGCTGGATGCACGTCGCAGATACCAGAAGACGGCGCCCGCGACCACCACGGCCAGGATCACCAGCCAGGCGAACAGCCGAAACGCCGCGCCGCCCTGTTCTCGCCCCCGTCCGCCTCGCACGCCCCCGTCTCCCGTCTCGTGACACCACGATTTTCCCCAGTCTGGCACCGGGCGGATCGCGCCGCGCGCACGGTCGTCTCACTGCGGGGTGGGAGGCGGGGTGGGAGGCGGGGTAGGAGGCGACGTGGGAGGCGGTACGGCGGACCCTGGGATACTGGGGGCATGAGCGACCTGCGCGACGCGACCCACTGGCTCTGCGACATGGACGGCGTCCTGATCCACGACGAGCGTGCGGTACCGGGTGCCAGTGAGTTCATCGACCGCCTGCGCGAGCGCGGGCGGCCCCTCCTCGTCGTGACCAACAACTCGCTCTACGAACCCAAAGAGATCAGCGAGCGCCTCAGCGCACTCGGGCTGGACGTCCTCGCGCAGGAGATCTGGACGTCGGCGCTGGCGACCGCCTCCTTCGTCAGCGGCCAGCGAGCCGCGGCCCGGGTGTTCGCCATCGGCCGACGCGCGATGCACGTCGCGCTGGCCGACGCCGGCTGCGTTCGCGACGACCAGGCCCCCGACTTCGTCGTGCTCGGCGAGACCCAGGAGTACTCCTTCGACGACTTCGCTCGGGCCATCCAGCTCATCGAGGGCGGCGCGATCTTCGTGTCCACGAACCCCGAGCCGACCGGCCCGTCGCCGCGCGGATCCCTGCCCGGCTGCGGAGCCATGGCCGCGCTCGTCGAGCGAGCGACGGGCGTCGCGCCCTACGTCGTGGGCAAGCCCAACCCCTTCATGATCCGCGAGGCTCTGTCACGCCTGGGGGCCGAGCCACGACACAGCGTCCTCGTCGGCGATCGGGTCGAGACCGACGTTCTCGTCGGCGCGGCGGCCGGCGTCACGACCGTGATGGTCCTCTCCGGCGTCGGCACCCTCGACCAGGCGCGCCGGGCCCCCGTACGGCCCGATCTCGTCGTCGGCTCCGTCTCGGACCTCCTCGAACAGGTGTGACCGCCCTCCCAGGTCGGTGAGGAAGCCGTCGGCCCACTGGAAGACGTCGCGCGAGGCAACCTGGCGTCGCAGGCGAGCCATTCGCCGGCGCGCGGTCTTCTCGTCAGTGGTGAGCGCCTGCGTGATGGATTCCTTCAGCCCGTCCAGATCGTGGGGGTTGACCAGGAAGGCGGCGCGCAACTCCGTCGCGGCCCCCGCGAACTCGCTGAGGACCAGGCGACCGGTCAGATCGGCGCGGCACGCCACGTACTCCTTGGCCACCAGGTTCATGCCATCACGGAACGGCGTGACCAGCATGACGTCGGCGGCCAGGTACAGAGCGACCAACTCCTCGAAGGGCATGTTCTGATGCAGGTAGTGAACCACCGGACGGCCGACCTGGCCGTTCTCCCCGTTCACCTCGCTCACGGACTGCTCCAGGTGGCGCCGCTCTCGCTCGTAGTGCGGATCGGATTCGCGGCTGGGGACGGCGATCTGGACGATGACGTCGCGACCCGCCTGCAGCACACCATCGCGGTAGAGCTCGGCGAGGGCGGTGATGCGCTGCTGGATTCCCTTCGTGTAGTCGAGGCGGTCCACCCCTAGCAGCACGACCTCGGGGTTGCCGAGCTCGGCGCGGATCTCCTGAGAGCGGGCCCGCACCGCGGGGTCGTGAACCAGGCGCGAGATCTGGGCGATGTCGATCGAGATGGGGTAGGCACCCACGCGAACCTCGCGTCCCATCTGGTGCAGACGCGCGTCGGTCCCGGAGACGCCCAGGAGCCGGCGCGCGACGCGGCTGAAGTTGGCGGCGGCGTGGGGCTCCTGGAAGCCCACGAGATCGGCCCCCAAGAGCCCCGCCAGGATCCGCCGGCGCCACGGCAGTTGCATGAAGAGCTCGATGGAGGGGAAGGGGATGTGCAGGAAGAAGCCGATGCGCAGGTCCGGGCGCAGCTCGCGCAGCATCTGGGGCACGAGCTGGAGCTGGTAGTCGTGCACCCACACCGTGGCCCCGGGGCCGGCGTGGCGCGCCGCGGCGCGCGCGAACCGGTCGTTGACGGTGACGTAGGCCTCCCACCAGTGACGGTGGAAGCTCGGTGAGCGGATGGCGTCGTGGTACAGAGGCCACAGGGTCGCGTTGGAGAAGCCCAGGTAGAAGCGCTCGTACTCGTCCTGGCTGATGTCGACGGACTCGAGGTCGATTCCCTCGTAGCTGGTGGGCTCCTCGTGAGGGTGGGTGACGCCCGGCCAGCCGAGCCACAGGCCCTCGTGAGCCTGCAGCACGCGCGTGAGGGCCGAGACGAGTCCGCCCGGGCTGGGCAGCCAGCGTTCGTCACCGGACTGGTCGTAGTGAACCGGGAGACGATTGGCAACTACGACGAGTCGGTAACCGTTGCGTGGGTCCATCGGTCCGTCCTCCGGGTCGAAGGCCACGGCACCGGCGGCGCCACGGCGACATCTGGGTCCAGCCTACCCGCGGTCCGAGAACGGGCCTCCGAGGTCGGGAACGCCAACGGGCTCCGAGGAGAGCGGCGAACCCACGGGTTCCTCGGGGATCGGGGTGATCGCGCGGCCCTCCCTGCCCGCGGCGTTCCACCACGAGGGTGCGCCCGCGAGTCGCCCGAGGGGTCGGCTCTCCCCCCGCTCGGCTCGAATCAGTCGCAGCGTGGCGTTGATCATCGCGAGGTGGGTGAGACCCTGGGGGAAGTTGCCGAGGTGGCGGCCCGAGCGCGCGTCGATCTCCTCGGCGAAGAGGCCCAGCGGGCTGGCGGCGCCCACGAGACGCTCGTAGTGGCTGCGGGCCAGGTCGATCTCGCCGATGCTGACCAGCGCCGAGACCAGCCAGAAGGAGCACACCGTGAACGTGGCCTCCGGTTCGCCGACCAGACCATCGTCGGCCGTCGCGACCTCGTAGCGGTAGACGAACGCGCCGTCCGCCAGCTCGGCGGCGATCGCCATCACGGTCGCGCGGATTCGCGGGTCGTCCGCGGGGAGGAAGTCCACGAGCACCAGGTCCAGTGCTGAGGCGTCCAGCGCCGTCGAGCCGTAGGCCTGGGTGAAGACGCCGCGCGCGTCGACTCCCTTGGCGCAGACGTCCTCGTGGATGGCGCGGGCCGCCTCGAACCACCCCCGGGCGCGCTCGTGCTCGCCGCGCAGGACGGCGAGTCGCGCGCCGCGCTCGACCGCCACCCAGCACATCACCTTGGAGTAGACGAAGTGCTGGGGCTCGCCGCGCATCTCCCAGATCCCGCGATCGGGCTCGCGCCAGCGGCGCAGCACCTCCTCGACGACTTGGACCACGATGCGCCACGATCGCTCCGACAGCGAGTCCCGGGTGCGCGTGTGCTCGAAGACGCAGTCGACGATGGCCCCGAGGATGTCCAGCTGCAGCTGGTCGTGGGCGGCGTTGCCCACCCGCACCGGACGGCTGCCGGCGTAGCCGGACAGGTGGTCGAGATCGACCTCGTTGACTGGCGGCTCCCCGTTCACGGGGTAGAGGACGCGCAGGTTCTGACGGGTGCCCACCCGTGCGCTGTCCGAGTCCAGCGCGTCGCTCAGGAACGCGAGGAAGTCGTCGGCCTCCGTGTCGAAGCCCAGGGATCGCAGCGCCCGTAGGGCGAAGGCCGCGTCGCGCACCCACGTGAAGCGGTAGTCCCAGTTGCGCGAGCCCCCGATAGCCTCGGGTAGCGAGGTGGTGGGAGCGGCCAACAGTGCCCCGGTGGGCGCGTAGGTCAGCCCCTTCAGGGTCAGGGCGCTGCGCTGGAGGAACTCGCGCCACGGGTGGTCGGGAAATCGCCCCCCGTCCAGCCAGCCCCGCCAGAAACGGCTCGTCTCCGCCTGGTAGGCGTCCACCTCGGCACGCGACGCGGGCAGGGGCTCGTCGCCCCAGCCCATTGCCACGTAGACCGACTCGCCTTCGACGAGTCGACGGCGCGATCGCACGGCCCGGCCCTCGACGCCGAAACGCATGTCGCCACTCAGCTGGAGGCGCGGGACGCCGTCGTTGGTCGTGGCGACGGTGCTGTAGTCCGACTTCGTGTACTCCCACACGGCGTCCTCTCGGCCGTAGTCGAACGTCGGCTCGCAGTCGAGCACGACGTCGACCGTGCCGAGCAGGCACGTCGCCACGCGGATCAGCAGGTGACGGGCCTCGAAGTCGCCCGGCACCCGGCGGTAGCGCGCGACGCGCTCCCCCTGGTGGTACCAGTGCCCCACGGCCAAGAAGTCGTGAACCGCGAGCCAGCCATTGGCGCACTGCCAGGTCGTGTTCAGCACCATCGTGCCCGGCACATACTGGCGATGCGCGGGGACGGCCTGATCCGCCGGCGAGAGACGAAAGGTCCCCGCCGAGCGATCGAGAAGCGCCCCGAAGATGCTGGAGTCGTGCGGCTGGGGCACGCACATCCACTCGACGGCCCCCGTCGGTGCGACCAGGCACGTGTTCTCGCAGTCGGACAGGAAGGCGTAGTCCGCGATGGGCGGAAAACTGGCGTCAAGGGTCTCGGAGATGTCCAACGCGGGCCTTTCGAACGTCCTCGTCGGCGTCGAGGACCACTCATCCACCCTAGTGAGCCGTCACCACAACAGCGTCTCGCCACCCAGGCACACGCTGGCGACGAGCCGTCGTCGCGCCGCGTAGGGACGACGCGAGACGCTCACGGCGCCCTCTCGGATGGGGAGATGGAGCCGGCAGGGCGCTCGCCGGGCGGACCCGCACCTCGCCAACCTGGCACGACAGTCGGGCCCGCCAGCCGCGAGCCGCCCGTCGACGACCGCCCCCGGACCTCGCTCTCGCTGCGCATCGCAGTGGTCGAGAGTTGACCTCCGTCGGACCCGGACAAGTGACGCGACTGGCTCTCGAGGTGAGTACCGCTACCGACGAGATCGGGCTCGTCGGGCCGATCTCGTCCGTGGCCTACCGCTGTGGATGGATCGTCTCGCCGCGGGCGAGCATGGCCACGAACCGCTCGATCCGGCGTTGACGCGTCTCCGCACGCTGGGCGGTGGCCACCCGGTAGAGGATGGAGTAGCGAGTGGCCCGGCTCACGCGGGCGAACATCGCGTCCGCCGGCGGGACCGCCTTCAGCGCAGCGGCGAGGTCCGGCGGAACCTCCATGGTCGCCTGGCCCGCGTACGCACGGTCCCAACGACCGTCTGCCTTGGCCTGCTCCACTGCCTCCAGACCGGTTCGATGCATCCGGCCCTCTTCGATGAGCCGGGTGGCGATTGCCACATTGCGTTTCGACCACGCACCACCCGACCGTCGCGGAGTGAACCGTCGCCGAAACGTCCGATCGTCACCCTTCGCGAGCTGCCCGTCCACCCAGCCGTGACAGATCGCTTCCTCCAGGGCCTCGCCATAGGTGAGAGTGGTCGGATCGGTGGTTCCCTTCTTCGCCAGGACCAGCCAGACACCCTCGGCCTGCCCGCCCTGATGGCTGAGCCACTCCGACCACGCCCTCGCGTTGACCACCGTGAGTGCAGGGGTCTCGCCGGGCACCATCGTCACGGGGCCCCCGCAGAGCCGACCCGCCCGCGTTCGCTCCATCCCGCGACCGCCGCACCCCCAGCAGGCCCCACTGTCGCGAAGCCATCCAGTTCACGGCGCACTTGCGCGACCTCTGGGCTCGAAGCGAAACACCGACCGTCGGCTCGCATGCCCCGGTCCGATCCAACCGCTTACTCGGGAATCTGCGTGGTGAAGCAGAACGGGTGACCCGCGGGGTCGAACATCACCCGCCAACGATCGGGGGACGGCTGATGGGCCGCCTTGCGAGCCCCGAGGCGCAGCGCCTCCGTCTCCGCCGCCTCCAGGTCAGTCGCGGCCAGGTCCAGGTGGATCTGCTTAGGAACCTCGGCGGTGGGCCAGGTGGGCGGTCGGTAGTCGGCGACCTTGACGGCAGCGATCCATCCACTGCCGGTCTGCACCGCGCAGAACTCATCGCTGCGGAAGGCTACCTCCCCGCCGAGCAGCGCCGCCCAGAAGTCGGCGAGGGCAGCCGGGTCGAAGCAGTCAAGCGAGGTGGAGGCGAGACGGGCAACGGCCACGCCGCTCACTCTACCCACGTGCTCGCCCGACGCACCCCGACCCGGTCCGACCGCGCGCCGCTCGCCCGGCCCACAGGGAGCCTCGGGTACCGGCGTCACAGCCCGATCGAGGTCTCCTTCGTCGCTCGACGCGTGCTCGATCGGTCGAGTACCGCGTCATGCTCCGCCACCGCCGTCGGCGGTGGGCCGTCGCGCGCCGCCTTGCGGCCGACTGCGAGTGAACCCACCCGCGCGTCGCCGTCGGGCTCGCCCACTGGGCCCACCGGTTGAGGTCAGCGAGACCCGCCGCGGCACTGTTCACCGGACAGGGGTTCGCCACGCAGTCCCCCCGCCTACGTCGGCGTCGTGGACTGGAGCGGCGTTGGCGCCGGGGCCCTCGAGGCACGGATCGTGAAGCTCTGCCAACACATCCCAACTGTCGGCCCCGTGGGCCGATCGGCGACGCGAAGGGTTGACCGCCGAGATCGCCGAGATCGCCGAGATCGCCGAGCGACAACGAGCCGACGCCCACTACACGGACGCCACGCATCACCCGGTCGATCTCGACGTGAACCCGGGCGCGTGGCGAGTTCGCCGCACTGGCCTGCGCCTTCGCCACGCGTTACGCTGACGCCTGCCACAGGGCCAGTGACCGTACCCGCCAACCGTTCGACGGGTGTTCGAGCGCCTCGACGCGAGGGACGAGCGTCTCGGCCACGAGCAGCACCGGCCGCCCATCGACGACGTGGACAGCACATCCGACTTCGACGACGGAACTCGAGTGGAGGTGATGGGATTCGAACCCACTGCCTCTACATTGCGAACGTAGCGCTCTACCAATTGAGCTACACCCCCGAGGGAGACCCAGTTTACCCGATGGCGTAGCGGGCGTACGAACGGCGACGCCACGGGGTCTCGTCGATCTCGTCCGCCTCGTACTCGTACCCGCCGTCGAAGCCCTCGCCGTCCCAGCGGTCCTGATCCTCGTCGTCGTCGCGCTCCCGATCGCGCGGGCGACCATGGAGGGGCTCGACCGGCGCCAGCGACGCGTCGCGACGAGTTCGTGGGCGCGACGACACTGAGAGATACCCCTGGCTGATGGCGAAGAGGGCCAGCGCCACGTAGCCGACGACGGCCAGCCACGCGAGAACCGCCAGGTCGGTGACGATCGAGACTCCGGTGACGTACGCCGCCAGCGACAGCACCACGGCCGCCAGTACCACGCGGGTCGCCATCACCCGACGACGCGCACGCATGGAGCGCATCCGTGGGGCGGCGGGGGCGGGGGTCGAGGCGCCGCGAGGCGTCGACTGGTAGGCACGGGCGTAGCGGTTGCCCGACACCGCTGTGGCGGACTCGCGCCGCGGGGGCGCCTCGCGCCGCGGGGGCGCCTCGCGCCGCGGGGGCGCCTCGCGCCGCGGGGGGCGATCGAAGTCGTACTCGTCGCTCCACTCCTGCCACGAACGACGCGACTCCAGTGTGCCGTAGGTGTCGTCGTCGTGGACGACCGTCAGGCGCGGTCGGCCCGCGTCGCCCGTCGAGCGAGGCTGCGGCCGCGGCGCCGGCGGCGTCTCGTCGAGTCGGTACGCCGGCTCCACCGCGTACTCGTAGCGCGCCAACTGCTCGTGCTCGGCGTGAAAGATCTCGATGGAGCGCTCATTGCGCCGTTCGCGCACCTTGCCGACGATGAGCGGTGTGAGCAGGACGATCCACAGGAGAGCGAGGATGATCAGAAGCATCCGGCTCGCTCCTGCGGGGATCCCCTAGACATTGTCGTCAAATGTACAGCGCACCAGGTGGGATTTGGTGGATGTCACGCCTCGTGCAGGCCACATTCCTGCTTGTCGGCCCCGACCCATCGCCCGGAGCGCCGGTCGCCCGGCACCGCCGGCACCGACGTGACCGCCGCGCACCCGATCGAGGTGTAGCCCCTCGCCCACAGCGGGTGCTCCTCGAGGCCGTTCGCGCTCAGGTAGTACGCCACGTCGTCGTCGTCCCACGTGGCCAGGGGGTTGACCTTCACGAGGCCGAACTTGTCGTCCCACCCGACGGTCGGCATCGTCGCGCGCGAGGTGGCGTCCACGCGCTTGACGGCGGTGATCCACGCGGCCCGACCCGTCAGGGCCCGTCGCAGTGGCTCAACCTTGCGCAGCTCACAGCAGCGCGCGGTGCCGCAGGGCCAGTCATCGGCGTCGCTGCCGGGCTCCGTGCGGGTCAGGTGCAGCGACCACGCGGCGGCGGTGCGCGCCACGAAGTCCAGGGTCTCGGCGAAGTGCCCCCGCGTGTCGAGGAACACGATCTCGGTGGTCAAACGCATCGCGTGGATCATGTGGACGAGCGCCAGGTCCTCGAAGGAGCAGGCCATGGCCACGTCGTCGCCGAAGCGGTCGAAGGTCCAGGTCAGCACGTCGTAGGGTGAGGCCGTCTCGAAGCGGGCGTTGACGCGCTCGAGCTCGTCCAGGAGAGCAACAGTAGGCTGGTTCATAGGGAGTCCCGAAAGAGTTTAACATTACCTAGTGAATAAGTAGACTATTGACCGAGCCCCGCGAACCCATGACCACGACCCCCCTGCGCCCCCGACACCGACTCGACCACCTCGACCTGCTCGAATCCCACGCCATCTTCATCCTGCGCGAGGTGGCGGCCGAGTGTTCGCGTCCGGTCCTGCTGTTCTCCGGCGGCAAGGACTCCGCCGTCCTGCTCCATCTGGCCGTCAAGGCCTTCGCGCCCCAGCGCGTCCCCTTCCCCGTGCTCCACGTGGACACCGGGCAGAACTTCCCCGAGGTGCTCGCCTACCGCGACGAGGTGACCCGCGCGCTCGGGGTGCGCCTCCTCGTCGCGCGCGTCCAGGACTCGATCGACCGGGGCCGCGTGAGCGATCCCGGCCCCCTCGGATCGCGCAACCGACTCCAGAGCGTCACCCTGCTCGACGCGATCACCGAGCACGGCTTCGACGCGGCCTTCGGCGGGGCCCGACGCGACGAGGACAAGGCGCGCGCCAAGGAGCGGGTGCTGTCGTTTCGCGACACCTTCGGCCAGTGGGACCCGCGGCGCCAGCGACCCGAGTTGTGGCAGCTCTACCAGGGCCGCGTGAACCCCGGCGAGCACCTGCGAGCCTTCCCCCTCTCGGACTGGACCGAGTTGGACGTCTGGCAGTACATCGAGCGCGAGCGGATGTCGCTGCCGGACATCTACTTCTCGCACGAGCGCGACGTGGTACGCCGCGACGGCATGTGGCTCGCGGTCGGGCCGTTCGTGCAGCCGCGCGCGGACGAGGCGGTCGAGCGTCGACGGGTGCGCTTTCGCACGGTGGGTGACGCCAACTGCACCGGCGCGGTCGACTCCGAGGCCGCGTCGCTCGCGGCCATCATCCACGAGATCTCCCTCGCCAACGTGTCCGAGCGTGGCGCCACGCGCGCCGACGACCGCTTCTCCGAGACCGCCATGGAGGACCGCAAGCGCGAGGGCTACTTCTAGATGCCCCTGACCCAGGACCTGCTGCGCCTCGCCACCATCGGCTCGGTCGACGACGGCAAGTCGACCCTGATCGGGCGACTGCTGGTCGACACGCGCCAACTCTTCGACGACCAGCTCGACGCCGTCGCGGCGGCGTCCCGGCAACGCGGCGTGGGCGACCTGGACCTCAGCTTCGTCACAGACGGCCTACGCGCCGAGCGCGACCAGGGGATCACGATCGACGTGGCGTACCGGTACGCGGCCACGCCCACCCGCAAGTTCATCATCGCCGACTGCCCCGGCCACGTGCAGTACACCGCCAACATGGCGACCGGCGCCTCAACGGCGGACCTCGCGCTCGTCGTGCTCGACGTGGCGCACGGGCTCAAGGAGCAGACCCGACGACACCTGTGCATCGCGGCGCTGCTCGGCGTGCGGGCGCTGGTCGTCGCCATCAACAAGATGGACGCCGTGAACTGGTCGGCCGCGGCCTTCGCCAGCGTCGTCGATGAGGTGGAGACCATCGCCGGCGAGCTGGCGTTCGCGTCGCTGACGACCATCCCGGTCGCGGCGCTGTGGGGTGACAACGTCGTCGAGCGTTCCGCGCGCTCGCCCTGGTACGCGGGGCCCACGGTCCTCGAGGCCCTCGAGCGGTCCGACGCCAACGCCTGGACGACCACCGACGGGGGAACGCGCCTGCCCGTGCAGTGGGTGCTGCGCCAGCCCGGCGGCGGGCGCACCTACGCCGGCATGGTGAACGGCGGCGCGCTGCGCGAGGGCGACCTCGTGACGCTCCTGCCGGCCAACGTGACCACGACGATCACCGCTCTCCACTCCCCCGCGGGACCGCTCGACCAGGTCGACCCCGGCCTCTCGGTGGACGTCGCGCTCGCCGACGACACCGGCGCCGGACGAGGAGACATGCTGGCGGGGGAGCCCCTGCCCACCGTCACCCGCGAGTTCTCCGCCACCGTCTGCTGGTTCGGCGAGCGCCCCCTGGACCCCGCTCAGCGCCTCCGACTCAAGCACACCACGCGCGTCACGCCCGCGCGCGTCACGCGTCTGGAGGGCGTCGTCGACATCGCCACGCTCACCGTGCACGGGGCGGACCAGCTGACGACCAACGACATCGGCCTCGTCACGGTCACCACCGCGGACGACCTCGTCGTGGACGACTACCGCGACAACCGCGTGACCGGCAGCTTCGTGCTCATCGACGACGTGACCAACGCCACCATCGCGGCCGGCATGATCGGTCACGCCGCCTTCTTCTAGGCCTAGAACTGCACCAGCATCGCCACGAACGCCACGGCGATGAGTCCGAGCAGCACGTCCATCGAACGAACCAATTCGCGCCCCCGAGCGGGTGACGCCACTCCCTCGTGGTCGATCACGTCGGCGACGAGCTGCTCCAGCGGCAGCGTCCGCGCCTCCAGGTGGCCCGCCGCCAGGAGGTAGACCAGAATCCCGGTGATGATCCACGGCCGGGTGAGCGAGACGTCGCTCGAGCCCATGAAGGACATCGTCAGGCCGGTGATGGGCATCAGGTGCACCACCCGCGCCGCCCAGTTGTGACCCCCGGGGAAGCGGGCCCGCTGGGTGGCGGCGTCGGCGCCGCGCGTCACCGCCACCGCGGCGACCCGCATCGTGATGAAGACCGCCAGCGTGGCCAGGGCCGCGACGATGTGCACGAGGAAGACCACGTCGTAGCCGACCGACGTCGCGATCACGGCGCCCCCAGCAGGGCCTCGGCCGCCCGGTAGGGGTCGGTCTCGCCGGCGACCAAGGCGTCGAGCTGTTCCTCGTAGGCGACGCCCCGAGCCAGGTCGACGACGCGCGATCGCAGGACCGACGCCAGCACCTTGTCCAGCTCGGCGCGCACCCGCTGGCGCCGCGCCCCGTCCAGGCCGTCCGCCTCGAGGTGGCGGCGGTGGGCCTCGATCGCCTCGTAGAGCTCGGACGTTCCCGCACCGGTGCTGGCCACGGTCTCGACGATCGTCGGGCGCCATCGGGCGTCGGCCCCCA
>JBMFWX010000031.1:0-4631 GCA_049964855.1 Acidimicrobiales bacterium | reverse complement strand
CCGGTGCTGGCCACGGTCTCGACGATCGTCGGGCGCCATCGGGCGTCGGCCCCCAGGTCGAGCATCTGCTCGAGATCCCGGCGCGTCTCGCGCCCCCCAGGCCGGTCGGCCTTGTTGATCACGAAGATGTCGGCGATCTCTAACAGCCCCGCCTTGCTCGCCTGCATGGCGTCACCCCAACCGGGATTGACCACGACCACCGTGGTGTCGGCGGCCGACGCGATATCGACCTCCATCTGGCCGACGCCCACGGTCTCCACCAGCACGACCGCGAAGCCCACGGCCCCCAGCACGCGCGTGGCGTCGGGCACCGCCAGCGACAGCCCGCCCAAATGGCCCCGCGTGGCGAGGGAACGGATGAACACGTCGTCGTTGGTGGCGTGCTCCTGCATGCGAATGCGATCACCCAAGATGGCCCCGCCGCTGAAGGGCGAGCTGGGGTCCACGCACAGCACCGCCACCGACGACGGCCCGGCGTCGTCGAAGGGCCCGCGCGCCAGCGCCTCGCCGATCAGGCGATCGGTCAGCGTCGACTTGCCCGCACCCGGAGCGCCGGTGAGCCCGACGACGTAGGGGGGCTCGCCGCGGTAGGCCCGAGCGGCCGTGGCCCGCTGGTTCTCACCGCCGGACTCCGCGTAGGTCAGCAGGCGCGCCAGCGCCGTGCGCGACCCCGCCCGGGCCGCCGCGAACAGCTCGTCGGGGTCGCGGCTGATCACGCCCCGCGCTCCACGTGCGCTCCCAGCGACCCCAGCCGCCGCACGAAGTCGTCGTAGCCGCGCTCCAGGTGCTCGCGGCCCTCGACCGTCGTCTCGCCGCGCGCCACCAGGCCGGCCAGCACCAGGGCGGCGGTGGCGCGGATGTCGGTGCCGCGCACCGAGGTGCCCACGAGGTGGTCCACGCCTCGGATCATGGCGTGGTGGCCCTCGGTGGTGATGGACGCGCCGAGACGTACCAGCTCGTCGACGTAGCGAAAGCGGCCCACGAACAGGTTCTCGCTCACCACCGACACGCCGTCGGCGATCGAGAGCACGGCCGTGATCAGCGGCTTGTAGTCGGTGGCCACGCCCGGGTAGGGCAAGGTCGCCACGTCGCAGGCTCGCGGGCGCGCGAGTCCGCGCACGGCCACGCCCGGGCCGCGCGCGTCGATCACGCCGCCCATCGCCGCGAGCTTGCGCAGCAGCATCTCCATGTGATCGGGCCGGGCGTCGAGCACCCGGACCTCGCCGCCGGTCACCAGGCCGGCCGCCAAGTACGTCGCGGCCACGACGCGGTCCGTGATGACCTCGTGGCGCGTGGGCTGCAGTGCGGCCACGCCGTCAATGGTCAGGCGCGACGTGCCCAGCCCCTCGATGCGCGCCCCCATCGCGATCAGCTGGCGACCGAGATCCTCGACCTCGGGCTCGCGCGCCGCGTTGTCGATGACCGAGCGCCCCTCGGCGAGCACGCAGGCCATCATCAGGTTGTCGGTCGCGGTGTGGCTGGGGTACTCGAGCGTGATGCGCATCGCCCGGAGTCGGCCACCCGTCGCGGCGGCGTGGATCGAGGTGCGGTCGTTGCGGAAGGTGGCGCCCATCGCGGACAGACCCTCGGTGTGGAAGTTGATCGGTCGATGGCCGAAGTCATCGCCACCGGGCAGCGCCATGTTGGCCTCGCCGCAGCGAGCCAGCAGCGGGCCGAGCACCACGATCGACGCGCGCATCGCCTCGAAGAGGTGCGCGGGGGCGACCGGGTGCAGGTCGCTGGCCTCGGGCACGTCGATCGTCACGCGGTGCTCGCCGCGCGCGACGGTGCAGCCGAGTGCGTGGAGCAGCTCGCACATCACGTCCACGTCGGTGATGTCGGGAACGTTCTCCAGCTCGTGGCGCCCGGTAGCGAGCAGGCAGGCCGCCATCTGCTTCAGGACCGCGTTCTTGGCGCCGAACGCCTGCACGTCGCCCGCGAGGGGTCCAGCGGGCTTGACGACGAGAACGCTCACCCCTCAAGTATGGCCGACGCCGACGACCCACCCCCGTGAGATCACGCCCACGAGGCACCAGTGGCCCGCTCACCCGGCGACGAGTACGCTGCTGGTGTGCAGGCCCCGTCCCAGCCCGACCGCAACATCGCCCTCGAGCTGATCCGGGTGACCGAGGCCGCCGCCATCGCCGGCGCGCGGTGGGCGGGGCGCGGCGACAAGAACGCGGCCGACGGCGCCGCGGTGGACGCGATGCGCTTCGTGCTGGGCGCCGTCGCCATGGACGGCGTCGTCGTCATCGGGGAGGGGGAGAAGGACGAGGCCCCCATGCTCTACAACGGCGAGTCCATCGGCGACGGGAACCCCCCCCTGGTCGACGTCGCGGTCGACCCCATCGACGGCACCACTCTGACCGCGCTCGGCCGCAAGGGCGCGCTGTCGGTCATCGCCCTCTCCGAACGCGGCACCATGTTCAACCCGGGGCCGTGCGTGTACATGAAGAAGGTGGCCGTCGGCCCCCGGGGCCGCGGTTCGGTTGACGTCAACGCCAGCGCGACCGAGAACCTGATCGAGCTCTCGCGACGACTGAAGAAACCCGTCGAGGAGCTCGGCGTAGTGATCCTCGACCGACCCCGCCACGACGACCTGGTGGCCGAGGTGCGCGAGGCCGGGGCGCGCATCCTGCTGATCTCCGACGGCGACGTGGCCGGGGCGATCGCGACGGGGTGGCCCAACTCGGGGGTCGACGTGCTCTTCGGCATCGGCGGGACGCCCGAGGGCGTGATCGCCGCCGCGGCGCTCAAGGGGCTCGGCGGCGAGATCCAGGGGGTCCTGCACCCGCGCGACAACGACGAGCGCGCCCTCGCCGAGGCCCAGGGGTACGACCTCACCCGGGTGCTGTCCACCGACGATCTGGTGGCCGGCGACAACTGCTTCTTCTCGGCGACCGCGGTCACCGACGGCGACTTCCTGCGCGGGGTGCGCTTCCACGACTTCGGCGCGACCACGCAGTCCCTGGTCGTGCGCTCACGCTCGGGCACCGTGCGCACCATCGAGACGTTCCACCGCCACGACAAGCTCCAGGAGTTCACCACCGCCGGCTTCTAGCCCGCATGTGAACGAATAGTCAGCCCGTCGGCACCTTTTGCCTTGTGCCGGGCGAAGGTGAGCCCTACAGTCACCTACACGGCGTACGACACGCCAGGTTGAGGAGGAGCATGAACGTCACCCACCTACTCTCCGTCAAGGGTCGCGAGGTCACCACGATCTCGCCCCACCGCAGCGTGCGCGACGCGCTCGACGTACTGCGCGAACACGGGATCGGCGCACTCGTCGTGCGCGGCGCCACCGCGCCGTTCGACGGCATCGTGAGCGAGCGCGACATCGTGCGCGCACTCGCGACCGACGGCGCCGCGATCCTGGATCGCACCGTCGACGAGCTGATGACCCGCGACGTCAACGTGTGCGAGGAGTCGACCTCACTGGCCTCGCTGATGACACTGATGACCGAGAAGCGGATCCGCCACGTGCCGGTCGTGCGCGACGGCCAGCTCACCGGCCTCGTATCGATCGGCGACGTCGTGAAGGCGCGCGTCGACGAGCTCGAGCGCGAGCGTCGCGACCTGCTGGACTACGTCTCCGCGCGCTGACTCAGCGCGCGGCCGCGCGCAGCCGCAGTTCGGCGCGCGCCAGTTCGGCGCGCGCCAGAGCCGCGGCCGCGTGGTCATCGGGGTTCGACGACAGCGCGCTCAGCGCCGCCTCGGCCGCCTCCTTGGCCGCCTGGGCGCGCTCCACGTCGATCTCGGTCGTCAGCTCGGCGACTCCCGCCAGGACCGTCGCGAGGGTCACGCCGTCGGTGTGATCCGGACCCACCTGGAAGTAGCCGCCGTGCACGGCGAAGCGCAACTCCCCCTCGTCGGTCGCGACGCGCAGCACCTCGGGCACGACGTCGCCGACCGTCGACGTGTGCTCGGGCAGGATCGTGAACTCGCCCTCCGACGAGCGAGCCATCAACGCCGTCGCCGAGCCCGACCACAGCGCCCGTTCGGGCGTCACCACTTCCACGCGCAGCGTCGCCATCTCAGCTGTTCTCGAGCTCGTGCGCCTTGCGCAGCACGCCCTCGGCACCGCCCACGTTGAGGAACGCCTGCTCGGGGTAGCTGTCCAGGTCGCCCTTCACCAGGGCCTCGAAGGACTCGATCGTCTCCTCGACTGGGACGTAGATCCCGTCGATGCCGGTGAACACCTTGGAGACGAACATCGGCTGGGAGAGGAACCGCTGGATCTTGCGCGCGCGCGTCACGGTGATCCGGTCGTCCTCGGAGAGCTCGTCCAGGCCCAGGATGGCGATGATGTCCTGCAGCTCCTTGTTGCGCTGCAGCACCTGCTGGACCTGGCGCGCCACCTGGTAGTGACGGTCTCCCACGATCTCGGGGGCCAGGATGTTCGATGTCGAGGTCAGCGGGTCCACCGCCGGGTAGATGCCCAGCGCGGCGATCTGGCGGCTGAGCTCCGTCGTCGCGTCCAGGTGGGTGAACGTCGTGAAGGGCGCCGGGTCCGTGTAGTCGTCGGCCGGCACGTACACCGCCTGCAGCGACGTGATCGAGCGGCCGCGCGTCGAGGTGATCCGCTCCTGCAGCTCGCCCATCTCGTCCGCCAGTGTCGGCTGGTAGCCCAC
>JBMFWX010000030.1:0-23052 GCA_049964855.1 Acidimicrobiales bacterium | reverse complement strand
CCCACGATCGCGACACGCATCGCCCTTAAGTCCTTGGCTCGTCGGGTGCTCGAACTGAACGACGAGATTGCCGACCTGGACCAGCTCATTGAACCGCTGGTGGAAGAGTTGGCACCAAGCCTCCTAGCCCTGACGGGCGTCGGAGTCGACAGCGCTGGCGCATTCCTCGTCGCCGCCGGCGACAATCCCGAGAGACTCACCTCGGAGGCGAGTTTCGCGATGCTCTGCGGAGCGTGTCCCGTCCCGGCGTCGTCGGGCAAGACCAGTCGCCACCGACTGAACCGAGGTGGGAATCGCCAAGCCAACTCGGCCCTGCATATGGTCGTGTTGTCGCGCATCCGCAAAGACGAACGCACCCAGGTCTATATGAAGCGGCGCCTGGCCGAGGGTCTCTCGAAGCGGGAAACCATGCGCTGTCTCAAGCGCTACGTGGCCCGAGAGATCTTTCAGGTGCTGATGTCGAAATAGGTACTTGACAAACATGAGAGCGTCTCGGGCGCTACGTAGTCGGGCACCAACGACAGGAGCAGAGGGAAGCCGCTAAAGGTGAAGAAGCCGAAGAGGAGCAGGAAGACCGTGGCCCAGGCGCCGGACGACGCCACGTACGCGACGGTGGCGAGCGCCGAGCCGACGCTGTCAAGGGCCAACATCCAGCGCTTGTCGAAACGGTCGGCCAGCAGCCCGAACACCGGCTGTCCGACGATGCCCCCCGCGTACATGATCGTCACGGTCAGGCCCAGGCTCGCGACGCCCAGGTGCCGGTGGGAGGTCAAATAGATCGGCATCCACGAGACGACACCGATGAAGGCCACCGAGCGAAGGAAGGCGATGACCATCAGCGCGACCACGCTTCGCGTGAGCAGCGAGCGCAGCCCCGGACGAGCGATCGGCACGGTAGGCCCCGACCCCTCCGAGCTCGGCACGCGCCCCAGCGTGAGCGCGATCACCAGCGCGCTGGCTACGCCCAAGCCCGCGAAGATGGCCACGGCGCCGTCCCGGCTCACCGCGAGGGCCGACACGGCAACGAAGAGCGTCGGGTAGAGCGCCCGGCCCAAGCTGCCGAACGAGCCGTTGACGCCCAGGGCCCGCCCTGCGGAGGCTCCGAAGGTCGACTGCAGTATCGACCCGCCCACCGGGTGGTAAACGGCGCCTCCCACGCCAGCGACGATCGCCGACGCGATCGCCAGCGCGTCACGGCCCGGCCCGGGTGCGCTGCCCAGAGCCACGACGAACCCCCACAGTCCCAGGGCCACGACGAACAGACCGAGCGCCATCACCCGGCCCCGGCTCGGGCCCGTGGCCGCGACGAGCCCCACCACCACGCCGAAGCTGGCCGAAGCGAGGTAGAAGACGGTGAGCATCGCGGTGATCACCACCGGGGACGACGCGTGGCCGACCGCGAGCAGCGCGGCCAGCACCGGTACGAAGAACGCCATGCCGTCGTTCATGAAGTGCGCCAGCGACGTCACGACGAGCACTCGCACCCGCGACGGATGCGCCGAACTCGTCTCGACGTCGGACACGCTCGCCCCTATCGCCATCGGCGCAACAGCGCCGGCTCGCCGGCCGTCACCGCGTCGCCGCCGATCGCGCGCGACCGCGCTGGGCTCACGCCCACGATCCACCAACGGCGTCCCCCCCTGATTGGGGCGTAAAAACCGGCTCGCACCACTCGAATCTACCACCGGGCTCCGACGGCTCCTCGTGGCGAGCGCGCCCGGTCGAGCGTCGCCCGCCAGACGGTCAATGGCGAGCGATCACCCGTCGCACTGTCGCACACGACTGGCTCAAACGCCGCCCCACGGCGAGCCGGTACGACCTCGATCGCACCCCCAACCCGCTTCGAGCGCGGGGAACTAGTTTCGTGGAACGATGACGTCCTCCGACCACCCCCTGGCGAACACCAACCTGCGCGACCTGCGCCAACGCACCAGCGAGAAGTGGCGCCACTACCCCGACGACGTCCTGCCGCTGTGGGTCGCCGAGATGGACGTACCGCTCGCCGAGCCCGTCGAACGGGCCCTCGTCACAGCGGCGCGCAGCGGCGACCTCGGCTACGCGATCGCGACCCCCTACCTCGAGGCCTTGGGAGACTTCGCCGCGCGCCACTGGGGATGGAGCGGCGTCACCACCGAGCGCAGTCGCGCCGTCGCCAACGTGATGAGCGGTGTGGCGGCGGCGATCGTGGCCCTGACCGACCCCGGCGATCGTGTGGTGGTGAACTGCCCCGTCTACGCGCCCTTCTACTCGTACACAGAGAACAGTGGACGCGTCGTCGAGGAGGCGCCCCTCGACGCCGACGGGCGTCTCGACCTTGACGAGTTAGATCGCGCCTTCGCCCGCGCGCGTGACGCGTCGCGGCGTCCGGCCTACCTGCTCTGCAACCCGCACAACCCCACGGGAACGCTGCACCGACGCGAGGAGCTGTCGCGCGCGCTGGCGCTCGCCGCTGAACACGGTGTGCGAGTCATCGCGGACGAGATACACGCCCCGCTCGTGCTGCGCGGCTCGTTCACGCCCCTACTGAGCCTGCCCGGTGCGGAGGGCGCCGTCAGCGTCCTGTCGGCGTCCAAGGCCTTCAACCTCGCCGGTGCCCCGGCGGCCGCCCTGGTCGTCGGCGAGGAGGCGCGCGACGTGCTGGCCACTCTCGAGCACCGCGTCGTCCCCGGACCGAGCCAGCTCGGCGTGCTCGCCCAGGGCGCCGCGTTGCGCGAGGGTGACGACTGGCTACACGCGCTGCTCGAGGATCTGACGGCCCGTCAGGACCTCCTCGTCGCCCTGCTACAAGAGCACCTCCCCGCAGTGCGCTACCTCCCCGGCGACGCGACCTACCTCGCCTGGCTGGATCTGCGTGAGTTCGGCTACTCCGACTCCTCCAGTGGCGAACGCGGCCGTATGGCCTCGCTCTCCGGACCCGCATCGCACTTTCTAGAGCGCGCCCGCGTGGCGCTGAGTGACGGGGCAGCCTTCGGCACCGGTGGAGGCGGCCACGTACGCTTGAACTTCGCCACCAGTGAGGAGATCCTCACCGAGGCCGTCGAGCGCCTCTCACGCGTCGCGCGAGGATAGCTCGCGAGCCACGGGACGTCGGACGTGCGCTTCCCAGATGGCGACAACGCGAGTCCCCCTCCATCGCTTGGTGACCTGGTGACTGGAGCAACGAACTAGGTGCACCCTCCTCGGAGCCAGATACGTCGGTGCTCCCGGTCAATTGGTCTCGGCGTCAGCGCCGATAGCGGCCGTGTCACCACGAATGGCACCAAGAATCGCCGTGTCGGCCGATCCACGACGGCCAAGCCGATATCGGACGGTGCCCCGCCCGCTCCCGCTCCCGATCCCTGGTATCGTGCGGTTTCCGGCCTACTTCAGCAGATGCTTGGCCACGACGACGCGTTGGACCTGGTTGGTTCCCTCGTAGATCTGGGTGATCTTGGCGTCACGCATGAATCGCTCCACCGGGAAGTCCTTGGTGAACCCGTACCCGCCGAGCAACTGCACCGCGTCCACCGTGACGCTCATCGCGGTGTCCGAGGCGAACGACTTGGCGGCGGCCCCCAGGTAGCTCAGGCTGTGATCGGGGTCGCCGGCGTCGATGGTCGCGCACGCGTGGTAGACGAGCGCGCGCGCCGCCTCGGTGCGAATGGCCATGTCGGCGAGCATGAAGCGCAGGCCCTGAAGGTTGCTGATCGGCCCGCCGAAGGCCTGGCGGCCCCGCATGTAGTCTCCGGCGTAGTCGATCGCTCCCTGCGCGATGCCGACGGCCTGAGCGCCGATGGTGGGGCGTGATCGGTCCAGCGTGTGCATCGCGATCATGAAGCCCTCGCCCTCGGCGCCGATCCGGTGGCTCACGGGGACGCGCACATCGCGCAAGACGACCTCGCCGGTCGGCGAGGCGCGCAGCCCCAACTTGTCCTCGTGCTTGGGGAACGACACGCCCGGCCAGTCCTTCTCGACCAGGAAGCAGGAGATGCCGTGACTGCGCTTGGACGGGTCCGTGCTCGCGAACACCGTGTAGGTCTGCGAGACGCCCGCGTTCGTGATCCAGTACTTCGATCCGTTGAGCACGTACTCGTCGCCGTCGCGCACGGCACGCGTGCGCATCGACGCCACGTCAGAACCCGCGTCCGCCTCGGACAGGCAGTAACTGGCCTGGATCTCGCCCGTGGCGATCCGCGGCAGGTAGGCCTGGCGAATCTCCTCGGAGGCGAAGTTCATGATGGGCAACATGCCGAGCTTGGAGATCAGCATGGTGACCGACGTGGACGCGCACCCGCGGGCCAGCTCCTCGGCCATGACGGCCTGGGTCACCATGTCCGCTCCCGCACCGCCGTAGGCGGTGGGGACCCAGAGGGCGGGCAGCTCCATCTCCACGCACGCCTCGAAGCTCTGCTGGGGGAACACCTGCTCGCGGTCGTACTGCGCCGCCAGCGGCGCGATGCGCTCGTCGACGAAGCCCCGCAGCACGTCGCGAAAGGCTCGCTGCTCGTCAGTCAGCTGGTAGGTCATCGCCCGTCCTCCTCTGATGACGCACCGGTGTCCGGTGACCCGGCCACCAGGCGGCCCTCCGCCACGGCGTCCACGAAGCGTCGCTGCGCGACGTAACTGTGCGCCAGCCCCGCGAAGGGCGCGGCCGTCCGCGCGTCGACCACCTCGACGCGGTCGAGCCCGAGCACCGCCATCGCCGCCCGTACGTCACCGGGCGTCGGACCCCGGCCGATCAGACTCGCGCGCTTCGCCGCCACCAGGCCCACGCCCAGTTCGACGTCGTGGCGATCGTGATCGTGCGCGAAGTTGAGGCGTGCGATCTCGTGGTGCGCCAGCGTCAGCGCGTAGCCCTCGTCGGGCGCGGGCGTCCCGAGGTTGCGAGTGCTCGCGCGATGGGGCGACCGTTGGAGGCCGGGCTTCTTAGGGCGGCCGAGTTCAGGGGTGTGCGTCGTCATCGACGGGCGGACCACGCCCGCCATCGGCACTGGTTGGAAGGTGGGCTGCGTCACACGTCGACCTTACCGCCGCGCGCTCACACCCTCGCGAGCCACTCCTCGTAGCGGGGCAACTCCCCGCGCACGGCGTGGTGGTACGTCGACTGCAGAGCCGACGTCACCGGGCCCGGCGTGACGGCGCCGACCGTCCGGTCGTCCACTGAGGCGATGGGCACCACCTCGGCCGCCGTCCCGGTCAGGAAGGCCTCGTCAGCCAGGTACAGGTCGGTGCGCACGAGCGACTCGAAGCGCACCTCGTAGCCCAGATCCCGCGCGATCTGGACGACCGTCGCCTGGGTGATGCCGGCCAGCGCGCCCGCCTCAGAGGGCGGCGGGGTGAGCACTACCCCGTCGCGCACCACGAAGATGTTCTCCCCGGTGCACTCGGACACCCGTCCGTCCGGGCCGAGCAGGATCGCCTCGTCGTAGCCGGCCTTCACGGCCTCGACCTTGGCCAACGCCGAGTTGACGTACATCCCCGTCCCCTTGGCCGCCGTCGGCATGGCGTTGGGGTCGTGGCGGCGCCACGACGAGATCTTCATGCGCACGCCGTGCGCCACGCCCTCGTCACCCAGGTACGCCCCCCACGGCCACGCGGCCATCGCGACGTTCACCGGAGCCCCCATGGGGTTGACGCCCATCTCGCCGTAGCCCAGGTAGACGAGCGGGCGAAGGTAGCAGCCGTCGTGCAGCTCGTTGACCCGCACGACCTCGAGCGCCGCGTCGCACAGCTGATCGACGTCGTAGGGGATCTCCATCATGAGGATCCGACAGCTGCGCACCAGCCGCTCCATGTGCTCGCGCAGCCGAAAGATGGCGACGCCTGACGGCGTCTTGTAGGCGCGGATGCCCTCGAAGGCCCCCGTACCGTAGTGCAGCCCGTGGCTCAGCACGTGCAGGCGGGCCTGGTCCCAGTCGACCAGGACGCCGTCCATCCATATCTTCTTGGTGGGGGTGATGGGCATTACAACCTCTCTCGAACGGCCTCGGTGATCGCGATCGTCCCCATGGCGGCGACGTCTCCCTCGAAGTCTTGCACGGCTCGCGCGATGCGTGCGGCGGCGTCGCGCTCCCCGAGGAACTCGACCAGCAGCGCGACCGACGAGATCGCCGCCAACGGGTTGGCCCGCCCGGTCCCGGCGATGTCGTGGGCGGCCCCGTGCACCGGCTCGAACATGGACGGCCCGCTGCGCGTCGGATTCAGGTTGGCACTGGCCGCGTAGCCGATACCGCCGGTCACGGCACCGGCGAGATCGGACAGGATGTCGCCGAAGAGGTTGTCGGTGACGATGATCCCGTAGCGCCGCGGATCCTCGACCAGATAGATGCAGGCCGCGTCGACGTGCTGGTAGTCCACCTCGACGCCCGGGTACTCGTGGCCCACCTCCGTCGTGACCCGCGACCAGAGGTCGCCGGCGAAGGTCAGGACGTTGGTCTTGTGGACGAGAGTCAGGCGCGGCCGTGCCAGCTCCGCGGCCCGGGCGAAGGCGTAGCGCACGCAGCGCTCGACGCCGAAGCGCGTGTTCACCGACCCCTGCGTCGCGACCTCCTGGGGCGTGGCTCGGCGCAGGACCCCGCCCTCACCGACATAGGGCCCCTCGGTGTTCTCGCGCACGATGGCGAAGGAGCTCCCCTGCGCGATCGAGCCGGGAACGGCGTGGAACGGCCGGTAGTTCACGTACAGATCCAACGCGAAGCGCAGGCGCAGCAGCAGTCCGCGCTCCAGCACCCCGCCGGGGATGCGCGTGTCGCCGATCGCCGGGCCGATCGCCCCGAGCAGGATCGCGTCGAACCCGCGCAGCTCGTCCAGCGTCGCGTCGTCGAGCACGGTCCCGTCACGCAGGTAGCGCTGGGCGCCCAGGTCGAAGGTGGTGACGTCCAGCGCGACGCCCGCGGCCTGCGCGATCGTCAGGGCCGCCGACGTCACCTCCGGTCCGATGCCGTCCCCGCCGATGACCGCCACCCGATAGTTGTGCTGCACCCGTCCTCCCTCCGACCAGTCTGCTCGGCGCCGGACGGCCCAAGCAAGCGCACGGCGACGAGCCCGCACTGTACACTCAGAACTTCACCACTTCGTACACGGGGTAGCGGCATGGCCGGGGAAATTCATCGCATCACGAGGGAGACCCTCGAGAAGCTGCGCGAGGAGTACGACTACCTCACCACTGTCGGGCGCACGGAGATCGCCCGCACCATCGAGGCCGCACGCCTGCTCGGCGACCTCTCCGAGAACGGCGACTACCACGCCGCGAAGGACGAGCAGGGCAAGATGGAGTCGCGCATCCGACAGATCGACCACGTGCTGCGCAACCACGAGCTGGTCGAGCGCGACGTGCACACCGGCGTCGTGCACCACGCCTCGATCGTCCAGGTCGTCTACGAGGGCGACCCCGAGGACGACGTCCAGGAGTTCTTCGTGGGCTCGATCGAGGAGAAGCCCGACGGGGTCCTGGTGGCGTCTCCGACGTCGCCACTCGGAGCCGCGCTGCTCGACCGGGCGGTGGGCGACGTGGTCGAGTACGAGGCTCCCTCGGGCACGCTGCGCGTGACGATCGTGGGACTGCGCTGACGATGGCCCGCACCCTGTACGAGAAGCTCTTCGACGAGCACTTGGTGGCGTCGCCGCCCGACGAGGCACCCCTGCTCTACATCGATCTGCACCTGATTCACGAGGTAACGAGCCCCCAGGCCTTTGACGGATTGCGTCTCGCGTCGCGACGCGTGCGTCGCCCCGAGCGAACCTTGGCCACCGCCGACCACAACGTCCCGACCGACCCGTTGTCGACCCCGGTCAGTGACCCGACCTCGCGGCGCCAACTGGAAGCCCTGGACGAGAACTGCCGCGAGTTCGGCATCACCCTGTTCCCGCGCGGCAACGAGCACCAGGGAATCGTCCACGTCATCGGCCCCGAACTCGGCGCCACCCAGCCGGGCATGACGATCGTATGTGGCGACTCGCACACCTCCACCCACGGCGCATTCGGCGCCCTAGCCTTCGGCATCGGCACCAGCGAGGTGGAGCACGTCCTGGCGACCCAGACCCTGCCCCACCAGCGCGCCCGCACGATGGCGGTGACCATCGACGGGAGCGTACCCCCCGGGGTCAGCGCCAAGGACATCGTGCTCGCGATCGTGGCGCGTCTGGGTACCGGCGGCGGTGCCGGCCACGTCATCGAGTACCGGGGCCAGGCCATTCGCGCCCTCTCGATGGAGGGTCGCATGACGATCTGCAACATGAGCATCGAGGCCGGAGCCCGCGCCGGGCTGATCGGAGTTGACGAGACGACACTCGACTACCTGCGCGAGCACGTAATCGTCGACAACGATGAGTTCACCCGCCTCGCCGCTCGCTGGCGCACCTACGTCAGCGACGACGACGCCCACTTCGATCGCGAGGTGACCCTGCGCGCCGAGGACCTGGTGCCCTCGGTCACTTGGGGCACGAACCCAGCCCAGGTCGTGGCCCTCGACGGCGTGGTCCCCTCGCCCCAGGACGAGCCCGACCCGGCCCAGGCCGAGGCCGCCGCGCGGGCCCTCGCCTACATGGGCCTCGAGCCGGGCACGCCGATGCGCGACGTCGCGGTGGACGTCGTGTTCATCGGCTCGTGCACCAACTCCCGTCTGGAGGACCTCCGGGCGGCGGCGGCGGTGGTGCGCGGGCAACGAGTCGCCGACGGGGTTCGCGCCCTGGTTGTACCGGGATCGCACGCCGTCAAGCGCCACGCCGAAGCCGAGGGGCTCGACCGCGTCTTCCAAGACGCGGGCTTCGAGTGGCGCGAACCGGG
Source organism: Acidimicrobiales bacterium (assembly GCA_049964855.1). Classification (GTDB taxonomy): domain Bacteria; phylum Actinomycetota; class Acidimicrobiia; order Acidimicrobiales; family RAAP-2; genus RAAP-2. The sequence goes on along the minus strand of JBMFWX010000030.1, from coordinate 14,288 downwards.
CTGCTCAATGTGTCTAGGCATGAACCCGGACCAGTTGCAGCCCGGCCAGCGCTGTGCGTCGACCTCCAACCGTAACTTCGAGGGCCGCCAGGGGCGCGGCGGGCGCACGCACCTCGTCTCGCCCGCCGTCGCCGCCGCGACAGCTCTGATGGGCCACTTCGCCTCGCCCGCGGAGGTGGGCGGGTGAACCCGGTACGCGTGGTCGAGGGTCGAGCCGTCCCCCTGGAGCGCTCCGACGTGGACACCGACCAGATCATCCCCTCGGAGTGGCTCAAGCGAGTGGAGCGCACCGGCTTCGGCCGGGGCCTCTTCAGCGAGTGGCGCGACGACCCCGACTTCGTCCTCAACCAGCCCGCCTACGCCGGGGCTACGATCCTGGTCGCCCAGGCGCGCTTCGGCACGGGGTCCTCGCGCGAGCACGCCGTCTGGGCGCTGATGGACTACGGCTTCGCCGCCGTCGTGGCGTCCTCCTTCGGCGACATCTTCGCCAACAACGCGGCGTCCCAGGGCCTCGTGACCGTCACCCTGCCCCCCGACGCACTGGAGGAGCTGACCCGACTCGTGAAGACGAGCCCCTCGAGATTGGTCGTCGTCGACGTCGAGCGACTGCTGGTCGAGGTGCCCGACGCCACGTGGCAGCACCCCTTCACTCTCAACGCGCTGACCCGCGAGCGCCTGCTCCACGGGTGGGACACGATCGGCCTGACACTGCGCCACGACGACGACATCGCCCGCTTCGAGGCGACGCACTGGGCACCGCGCGTGCCCACCCGCTTCGCCCTCTGACCCTGGCGGCGCCGCGCGCCGTGTCGTACTGTCGTGACACGAGAGCGAGGTGCCATGAGCGACTTTCCCTACGCCGACCGCCTAGCCGTCCACCGTCGGTTGCCCGAGTCCGGCCTCGACCGGGCGACCATCCGCGAGGCACTGACGACGATGGCCCGCGCCGAGGACCCGATCTGGGAGTCCGGGCAGTGCTCGGGGACGATGTACTGCGGCGATCACGATCACTACGACTTCTTGAACGAGGCGTTCTCGTACTTCTCCCACGTGAACGCCCTGCAGCGCGACATGTGCCCGAGTGCGACCAAGTTCGAGGCGGAGATCATCGCGATGACGCTCGACCTCTTGGGCGCCGGGGAGCGTCACGACACGACGCCCGTCGGGCTCGTGACGTCGGGCGGATCGGCCTCGATCGCCCACGCGGTGCTCGCCTATCGCGAGGCGAACCCCGACGTCGCCCACCCCGTCATGATCAAGCCCGAGACGGCCCACCCGGCCTTCGCCAAGGCCGGGCACCTCTTCGGCGTCGCCATGCGCGTCGCGCCGGTCGATCCGATCACCACCCAGGTGGACCTCGACTGGGTCGCCGAGCACATCGACGCCGACACCGTCGCACTGATCGGATCAGCCACCAACTACGGCTACGGCACGATCGACCCGATCGGTGAGCTCGGAGCCCTCGCGCTGCGCCACGGCGTCGGCCTGCACGTCGACGCCTGCCTGGGCGGCTTCATCCTGCCTTTCGGCCGCGAACTCGGCTACGACATCGCGCCCTTCGACCTGAGCGTGCCCGGCGTCACCTCGATCTCGGCCGACACCCACAAGTACGGCTACGCCCTTAAGGGGACGAGCGTGGTCTGCTTCGCGGACCGCGCGCTGCGCAACGCCCAGTACTTCTACCAGAGCGACTGGTCGGGCGGGAAGTACTGCTCGCCCGGCCTGGACGGCTCGCGCTCGGGGGGGCTGCTCGCGGCCACCTGGGCCGCCATGGTGCACCTCGGCCGCGAGGGCTATCGGCGCTACGCCCGCGACATCTTCGCCGCCGCCGCGGCGATGCGCGCCGCGGTCGACGAGCACCCGTCGCTACGGGTGATGGGACGGCCGACGTTCCTCTTCTCCTTCACGTCCGACGAGTTCGACGTCTACCACGTTCAGGACTTCCTGGCCACGCGCGGCTGGCGACTCAACGGCCAGCAGTACCCCAACGCCCTGCACCTCGCCGTGACCCGGCCCCAGACCCAGCCCGGCGTCGTCGGGCGCTGGCGGCGCGACCTCGCCGACGCGGTGGACTACGCGCAGCGCCATCGCGACGAGCCCGCCCGTAGTGGCGCGATCTACGGCGGCGCCCCGGGGGGGCCGAGCGACGACGTCGACGAGGTGGTGCGCTTCTTCATGGCTGATCTCATGGACCACCAGACGTCCGTGCCCCCGCGATGAGCGACGAGCTCTGCCTGGGCGTGGACCTGGGCACCAGCGGTCTCAAGGTCGCCCTCGTGACCCTCGAGGGGGCCGTACTGGGACACGAGACCCACCCACTGCGCACCCTGCTCGACGACCGCGGCGCCGCGGAGCAGGACGCCAACGAGTGGTGGCGACTCATCGGCGCGTCGTCGCGACGCCTGGTCGAGCGCCACGGCGTGACGCGAGGACGCGTCCGGGCGGTCGCGGTGACCGGGGAGTACGCCTCGACCGTGCCCGTGGACGCGCGCGGCACGCCCACGGGGCCGTGCCTCACCTGGCTCGACACGCGCGGCGGGCCCTACAGTCGCGCGGCGGTGGGCGGGCCGCTGCTCGGCTACGACCCCCGCGCCGTCGCGCGCTTCGTGCGCCGCAGCGGTGGCGCGCCGGCGACCTCCGGGGCGGACCCCGTCGGTCAGATGCTCTTCCTGCGCCACGAGCGCCCCGAGATCACGGCCGTCACGCGATGGTTCATGGAGCCGGTGGACTACCTGACGATGCGCTTCAGCGCCACCGCCAGCGCGACGCACGCGTCGCGCCTGGCGTCGTGGCTGACCGACAACCGTCACCTCTCGCGGCTCACCTACGACGAGGAGCTGGTGGCCAGCGTGGGCCTCGACGCCGCGCGCCTGCCGCCACTGCGGCGACTGGGCGACGTCGTGGGTCCCGTCTGTCCCGAGGCCGCACGAGCCTGCGGGCTGACGACCGACGCCCTCGTCGTTACCGGCGTGCCTGATCTGCACGCCGCCGCTCTGGGCACCGGGGCGACGCGCGACTACGAGGCGCACCTCGCGCTGTCCACGACCTCGTGGGTCAGCTGCCCCGTGCCCGCCAAGAGGACCGACGTGATCCACGCCATCGCCGCCGTGCCCGGCCTCAGCAACGACTCCTACCTGATCGCCAACAACCAGGAGACCGCCGCGCGCGCCCTCGAGTGGTTCCGGGCGTCAATGGGTGGGTCCACACCGCCGAGTCTCGCCGAGCTCGCCGAGCTCGCCACCCGCTCCCCCAGCGGCGCCCACGGCGTGCGCTTCACGCCGTGGCTGGCCGGCGAGCGCTCACCGGTCGACGACAAGGGCCTGCGCGGCGGGTTCACCCACCTGGCGACGTCGTCGAGCTCGGCCGACCTGGTCCGCGCGATCCTGGAGGGCGTGGCGGCGAACAGCGCGTGGCTCTTCTCCCACGTCGAGCGCTTCGCCGGCCGGCGCCTTGACGACGTGCGCCTGCTGGGCGGCGGGGCGCAGAGCGACCTGTGGTGCCAGATCTACGCCGACACCCTGGAGCGGCGCGTGCGGCGCGTGCACGCGCCCCTGCTGGCCCAGGTTCGCGGCGTCACCCGACTGGCCGCGGCCGCCGTGACCGGGAGCGACGCGCGCGAGATCGCCCGTGGGGTGACCGACGACGTCTTCGAGCCCAATCCCGAGGAGGCCGAGCGCAGCCGGGCGCGCGTGGCCGCGCTGCGCGCGTCCGCACGCCACGCCCGACGGCGCCGCGAGCGCGTGGGGAGAGGCGTATCGTGAGACCCGAGGCCACCACGAGGAGCGCCATGCCCTACCAGTTCAGCGACCGGGGAGTCGAGATCCACGACGCCGTGCACCGATTCATGGAGCACATCATCTATCCGGCGGAGGAGACCTACTACGCCCAGTTGGAGGAGGTCGGCGCCGACGGCTACCCCCCGATCCTCGACAAGCTGAAGTCGGCGGCCCTGGAGCGAGGCCTGTGGAACCTCTTCCTGCCGCACCTGCGCGCCGACAGCCCGGGCACTCCGCTGTCGAACCTGGACTACGCCCCAGTCTCCGAACTGCTCGGCCGCGTCGGCTTCGCCCCCGAGGTGCTCAACTGCAACGCCCCCGACACCGGCAACATGGAGATACTGAGCCTCTACGGCTCCGAGCGGGTCAAGGCGCAGTGGCTGGAACCCCTGCTGGCCGGCGAGATCCGTAGCGCCTTCTCAATGACCGAGCCGGACGTCGCCTCGTCCGACGCGACCAACATCGGGCTGACCATCGAACGCGACGGCGACGAGTACGTGCTCAATGGACGCAAGTGGTTCTCCTCGGGCGCGCGCGCGCAGCGCTGCCGCGTGCTCATCGTGATGGGCAAGACCAATCCGGGCGCGTCGCGCCACCTCCAGCAGTCGATGGTCGTCGTGCCGCGCGACACTCCGGGCGTCGAGCTCGGCATGGATCCCCACGTCTTCGGCTACGCCGAGCGAGGGGGCCACCCCGAGATCGTCTACCGGGACGTGCGCGTCCCCGTCGACAACCTGCTCGGAGAGGAGGGCGGCGGCTTCGCAATCGCCCAGGCCCGTCTCGGGCCCGGGCGCATCCACCACTGCATGCGGTCGATCGGCGTCGCCGAGCGTGCCCTGGAGCTCATGGTCACGCGTTCGCTGGAGCGGTCGACGTTCGGCTCCAGTCTCGCGCGCAAGGGAGTGATCCAGGACTGGATCGCCGAGTCGCGCATCGAGATCGACATGGCGCGCGAGTACGTCCTGCATACCGCCCACCTCATGGACACCGTCGGCAACCGCGCGGCGGCGACCGCCATCGCCGGGATCAAGGTCGCGGTCCCCAACATGGCGCTGCGAGTCATCGATCGCGCCATCCAGGTCCACGGCGCGGCGGGGGTCACGCAGTTCTACCCCCTCGCCCAGATGTACGCCCACCAGCGCACGCTGCGCATCGCCGACGGTCCCGACGAGGTGCACAAGATGACCATCGCGCGCCGCGAGATCATGAAGCACCAGCCCGACTTCTCGTTGCGGGGCTAGTCAGGCGACCGGAACAGGCTCGCGCGCGCGCGGCGGTGGCGCCAACCGGCCAAGGACGCGATCGCGGTGCTCACGGCCGCCGAGAACGCGCTTCCCACCAGCGCGGCCCACAGGTGCGCGCCGACGTAGTAGGCGACCCACAACGCCGATCCGGCCGCGCTGACCAGCCACGATCCAGCCGACACCCCCGTGGACCCCGGAGTGCGTACGAGGTCCCACAACTGAGGGATGCGCGTGAGGACCATCGCCGCACCCATCCCGTAGACGCCGGCGGCCCAGCCCCAGGCCAGGGCTGGTGCGACTCCGAAGACCGCCACGAAGAGCGCGGCGCGCCACAGCAGTCTCGCGTGGCGTCCGGGAGCGAGACGCGCGACGATCCCCAACTGCAGGGGCAGCAGGAGCGCGCTGCCCACCACCAGCACCCACGAGCGCACGTCCGCGCCGTAGACGATCCAGAAGGCGCCCATGTAAGCGAAGATCAGCCAGGTGCCGAGCGAGACGCCCTCCACGCCGCGCACCAGGACGCGCCGGTACTGCACGAGGGCGCTCACCACCCCGGCCGTGGCCGCGATCCACCCCAGCCACAGACTCACGGGGGCGAAGCGCACCCCTCCAGACTACGGTCCGTGCTAACGCCGTCGGTTCGCCGCGGAGATCACCGCCTCGAGCGACGCGTCGAGAATCGACGAGCTCATACCGACCCCCCACCAGCGCGCGCCGTCGTCGCCCTCGGCTTCCACGTAAGCAACAGCCGACGCCTCGGAGCCCGCCGTCAGCGCGTGTTCGTGGTAGTCGCGGACGGTGAAGCGCACACCCGCCTCGTCGCGCAGCCCCGCCATGAGGGCGTCGATCGGACCGTTCCCCTCTCCCTTGACCGTGACGTGGTGCCCGTCGACGACCAGCTGGGCGAAGATCCGCGTGGTGTGCTGGTCGGTCGCCACCTCGCTCGAGAGGAGGCGCAGGGCCGGGCTCTCGGGCAGGTAGGTCGTCGCGAACACGTCCCACAGCTCGGCCGGCGAGATCTCAGTTCCCGACTGCTCGGTGAGCGACTGCACCTGCTGGGCGAACTCGACCTGCAGCGCCCGCGGCAGGTCGAGGCCGTGCTCGGTGCTGAGCAGGTAGGCCACGCCGCCCTTGCCCGACTGGGAGTTGACCCGGATGATCGCCTCGTAGGTCCGCCCCGTGTGCTTGGGGTCGATCGGCAGATAGGGAACTTCCCAGTAGTCGTACTCGTCGCCGATCGCGGTCATCCCCTTCTTAATCGCGTCCTGGTGCGAGCCGGAGAACGCCGTGTACACCAGCTCGCCGGCGTAGGGGTGGCGCGGGTGGACGGGCAGACGCGTGGCGTACTCCGCCACGTGGCGCACGCGATCGATGTCGCGCAGATCCAGTTCGGGGTCCACGCCCTGGGAGAGCAGGTTGAGCGCGAGGGTGACCACGTCCACGTTGCCGGTGCGCTCTCCGTTGCCGAAGAGGGTCCCCTCGACGCGGTCGGCCCCCGCCAGCACGCCCATCTCCGCGGCGGCGACGGCCGTCCCCCGGTCGTTGTGGGGGTGCAGGGACACGACGATCGCGTCACGATGGCGCAGATGGCGCGAGAACCACTCGATGGCGTCGGCGTAGAGGTTCGGAGTGAACATCTCGACCGTCGCGGGCAAGTTCACGATGAGCGGCCACTCGGGCGTCGGCTCGATCACCTCGGCCACGGCCTCGCTGATCTCGAGTGCGAAGTCGAGCTCGGTTCCGGTGAAGCTCTCGGGCGAGTACTCGTAGAAGAACTGCGTCGACGGCGACACCGATTCCAACGACCGGCAGAGGCGAGCGGCGTCGCGGGCGATCGCAATGATCCCCTCGCGCTCCAGACCGAAGACGACTCGCCGCTGCAGGGTTGACGTCGAGTTGTAGAAGTGCACGATGACCCTCGAGGCACCGCGCAGCGCCTCGTACGTGCGCCGGATCAGGTCCTCACGACACTGCACGAGCACCTGAATCGTCACGTCGTCGGGAATGAGGTGGTTGTCGATCAGGTAGCGCACGAAGTCGTAGTCGGGCTGCGAGGCGGACGGGAAACCCACCTCGATCTCCTTGAAGCCCATGGCGACCAGCTGGTCGAACAGAGCCGCCTTACGCTGCGGATCCATCGGGTCGATCAGCGCCTGGTTGCCGTCACGCAGGTCGACGCTGCACCACCGCGGCGCGCGAGTCAGTCGGCGATCGGGCCACGTGCGGTCGGTGAGGTCCACCGGCACGGTCGCGCGATACTTCGCGTACGCCATTGGGCTCGGCGCCTGTGAACTGCTCCGCATGTCCTTCCCCTCTCCACGTGACCCCTAAACAAAAAACCCCCGCGTACGCGGGGGCGGCGGGCGACACGGCGACCCGCCCTACTCCAGCAGCAGCCCGTCGTAGACACCGATAGTCACGAGACCATTCTATCGCCATCTCCTGGAATGTCCAGAGGGACCAACCGCTAAGGTTGCTGTTCGTGAGCCTCTTCAAAACCCTGTTCAAGTTGATGATCATCCTGCTCGTGGGAGCGGCCGTCGCCGGACTCGTCACCATGGCGCGTCGTTCGCGCGACGACGAGACCATCTCGTTCGACCAGTGGCCGGACGTGCCGGAGAACTCGGCCGCCTAGCCCCGACCCGCCGCGACCCGCGGCGCGATTACGCCTCACCCCACGACCGACAACGAAGGATGGCATCATGACCACGATGGAGTATCGGCACCTCGGACGCTCGGGCTTGCGGGTCAGCGTTCTGTCACTTGGTAGCTGGGTAACCTTCGCCAACGAGGACCAGATCGCCAACGCCGCGCTCGCCGCCGAGTGCATGAGCGCCGCCAAGGACGCTGGTGTGAACTTCTTCGACAACGCCGAGGCCTACGCCGGGGGCGAATCGGAGCGAGTCATGGGAGCGGCCCTGCGCGACCTCGGGTGGGCCCGCCACGAGTACGTGGTGTCCACCAAGTTGTTCTGGGGACTGCACGACCAGATCAACATGAAGAACACGCTGAACCGAAAGTATCTCACCCAGGCGATCGACGGCTCGTTAGAGCGCTTCGATCTCGACTTCGTCGACCTCGTCTTTTGCCACCGGCCCGACCCGCACACGCCGATCGAGGAGACGGTCTGGGCGATGAGTGACATGGTCAGCGCCGGCAAGGCTCTCTACTGGGGCACCTCGGAGTGGAGCGCGGACGAGATTCGTGCCGCCTACGACATCGCCGAGCGCCACCACCTCCACAAGCCGGTGATGGAGCAGCCCCAGTACAACCTGCTCTGGCGCACGCGCGTCGAGCAGGAGTACCGCCGACTCTACGAGGACATCGGGCTGGGCACGACCATCTGGTCACCGCTGGCCTCAGGCCTGCTAACCGGGAAGTACCTCCACGGAGTCCCCGAAGGCTCGCGAGCCACGCTGCCGGGCTACGAGTGGCTGCGCGAAGAGCTCACCGACGAGGGACGCAACAGCAAGGTCGCCCAGTTCAAGATCGTCGCCGATGAGCTCGGCATTACTCTCAGCCAGCTCTCGCTGGCCTGGTGCGCCAAGAACCCCCACGTGTCCACGGTCATCACCGGCGCGTCGAGCGCGGCCCAGGTTCACGAGAACATGACGGCCCTCGACGCGATGGCGCTGCTCACCCCGGACGTCATGGAACGCCTCGACCTCATCACTCTGCAGTCGGCGTAGCGCCGGGCATCGAGCGAGCGGCGTCGCCCGTTGCCCGGCGAAGTCCAGCGCAGCGCAGTGTGATCAGCGCAGTGTGATCAGCGCAGTGTGATCAGGTGGATGTCGGCGATGCCGTCGGTGCCGCGTAGTCGATCGATCACAGTCGCGGGCGTGGGCGAGGTCGTCGACAGAACCATCAGTGCTGTGCCCAGCCGAGGATCAGGTCCCACGGCCATAGAGGCGATGGACACCCCCGCCTCACCCAGCGCGACACCGACCACTCCGATCATCCCCGGTCGGTCGTCGTTGCGAACGACCAGCATCGACGTCGTGGGCGGGATCTCGACACTGTGACCGTCGACCGAGACGATACGCGTCTCCACCCGAGTGCCGATCGTCATCAGCGTGCCGGACACCGCGTGATCCCCCGAGCGCACCGTGATGAGGTTGACGTACTCCGGCGACTCCACCGTCGCTGCCTCGCCCCAGGTCAGGCTGTGCTCTGCGGCCAGTTGAGGAGCGTTGACGAAGGACACGCCGTCGTGACCCGTCGAGCTCAGTAGTCCCTTGAGCGCGCAGAGCGTCAGGATCTTGGTACCGGCGCCCGCCAGTTCTCCCTGGTAGATCACCTCGAGGTCCGCCGGCTGGCCATCGAGCAGACCACCGATGAAGCGCCCGAGTATCTCGGCCACCCCCATGAAGGGACGCACCACGTTCGACACCTCGCCGGCGGCGACGTTGACGGCGAAGGGGACGAAGTCTCCCTCCAGGGCCAGTTGCACCTGCTCGGCGATGGTGACGCCGGCCTTGTCCTGCGCCTCGGTCGTCGACGCCCCGAGGTGCGGCACCGCCACCACCGAGGGCAGAGCCACCAGCGCCGAGCCGGTCGCCGGCTCGGTCGCGAAGACGTCCAGCGCGGCGCCCTGCACGTGACCACGGCTGATCGCGTCGGCGAGGGCGTCCTCGTCGATCAGACCGCCGCGCGACGCGTTGATGATCCGCACGCCTACCTTGGTCTGAGCGAGTCGCTCGGCACTCAGGATGTTGAGCGTCTCCTTGGTCTTGGGCAAGTGGATCGTGATGAAGTCGCTGCGCGCGAGCAGCGTGTCCAGATCGGTGAGCGTCACGCCCATTCGCCGAGCGCGCTCCTCGGTGACGTAGGGGTCGTAGGCGATGAGGTTCATCCCGAAGGCCAGCGCCCGCTGGGCGACCAGGGCGCCGATCTTGCCCAACCCGATGATGCCCAGGGTCTTGGCGTAGATCTCCACCCCACCCCACTTCGAGCGCTCCCACTTGCCGGCGCGCAGGGCGGCGTTGGCCTGGGGGATGTTGCGAGCCTGGGCGAGCAACAGCGCGACCGTGTGCTCGGCCGCGGAGACGATGTTCGACTGCGGGGCGTTGACCACCATGATCCCGAGTTCGGTCGCCCGTGTCACGTCCACGTTGTCCAGGCCAATGCCGGCACGACCCACTACCACGAGGTCGGTACCGGCCTCCAGGGTCGCCGCGTCAACTTGGGTGGCCGAGCGGATGATCAGCGCGTGCGCGCCGCGCACCGCGCCGAGCAGCTCCTCAGGCGAGAGCCCCAGACGGACGTCAACCTCGTGGCCGGCCTCACGCAGCTGGGCCAGTCCGGACTCGGCAATCTCCTCGGTCACCAGAACTCTCGACACCGCTCTCCCTTTCGTTTGGTCCCCTCAGGCTAGGGGGAACGCTCCTCACCCGGCCGCGACGAGCTCAGCCAGACGCGTCAGGCCATCAACCAGGTCGTGGTCGCCCAACGCGTAGCTGAGGCGAAAGTAGCCCGGCGTTCCGAACGCCTCGCCGGGTACCACGGCGATCTTGATCGTCTCGAGCAGGTTGGTCGCGAGCTGCGCCGACGTCGTGGCCACGCGTCCGCCGAGCGAGCGTCCCAGCAGGCCGGTGACGTTCGGGTAGCAGTAGAACGCCCCCTCCGGTTCGGCGCAGTGCACGCCGTCGATGGCGTTCAGCATCGTGGTCATCGCGCGGCGGCGCCGATCGAAGGCCTCGCGCATCGACGCCACGGCCTCCAGACCGCCGTTGAGTGCCGCCACCGCCGCGCGCTGGGAGATGTTGGAGATGTTGGACGTCGTCTGGCTCTGATAGTTCACGGCGGCGCCGATGACGTCGGGGGCGCCGATCATCCAGCCCACGCGCCAGCCGGTCATCGCGTAGGTCTTGGCCACGCCGTTGACCACCAGCCAGTGGTCGCCGAGTTCGGGCGTCACGACGGGCATCGACACGTGTTCGGCGCCGCCGTACACGAGGTGCTCGTAGATCTCGTCGCACAGTACCCAGATATCGTGCTCGGCCGCCCAACGCCCGATCGCGGCCACGTCCTGGGGGGCGACCACCGCCCCGGAGGGGTTGGAGGGCGAGACGAAGACGAGCAGGCGCGAACGCGGCGTGCGCGCCGCCTCGAGCTCCTCGACCGTGACGCGAAACCCCTGATCCTCGCGGGTCGCCACGGCGACCGGCTTGCCGCCAGCCAGGTAGACCGCCTCCGGGTACGTCGTCCAGTACGGGGCGGGGATCAGCACCTCGTCACCAGGGTTCACCAGCGTCATGAACGCGGTGGCCACGGCGTGCTTGCCACCGTTGGTGACCAGGACCTGCGCCGGCGTGATCACCAGGCCCGAGTCCCGGCGCGACTTCTCGACGACGGCCTCGCGCAGCTCGTTGAGGCCGGCCGTCGGGGTGTACTTGTAGTTCACCGGGTCGTAGCAGGCCCGCGCGGCAGCCTCGACGATGTGCTCGGGCGTCGGGAAGTCGGGCTCACCGGCTCCGTAGCCGATAACCGGCTCTCCCGCGGCCTTGAGCGCCTTGGCGGCGGCGTCCACCGCCAGCGTCGCGCTCGGGGCCAGCCCCCTCAGGAGGTCGCTCACCCTAGGTCCCATCAGTGTCTCCGTTTCAGGTCCGTAGACTGCAAGTCTATGAGTTCCCCCGACGACATCCAGATCCCCGACCACCTGCGTCCCCGCGACGGCCGATTCGGCTCGGGTCCCTCGAAGGTTCGCGATGAGCAGGTGCGCGCCCTCGTCGCCGACGCGCCCACGTACCTGGGCACGTCGCACCGCCAGTCGACCGTGCGATCCAAGGTGGGCGAGGTGCGCGACGGGCTGCGCACACTCTTCAACCTCCCCGACGGCTACGAGGTCCTGCTCGGCAACGGGGGCACCACGTGCTTCTGGGACGCCGCGACCTTCCAGCTCATCGAGCGGCGCAGCCAGCACCTGAGCTTCGGAGAGTTCTCGTCGAAGTTCGCGGCCGCGGCCGCGGCCGCACCGCACCTCGATGCCCCCGAGGTCATCACGAGCGAGACGGGCACGCACCCCAGTGCCCACGCCGATGACTCGATCGACCTCTACGCGCTCACCCACAACGAGACGTCGACCGGCGTGATGATGCCGGTCGAGCGGCCCGCCGATGCGACGGGCCTGGTCGCGGTCGACGCCACGTCGGGGGCCGGAGGCCTCATGGTCGACCCCGCCGCGTTCGACTGCTACTACTTCTCGCCCCAGAAGTCCTTCGCCTCCGAGGGTGGGCTGTGGCTGGCCCTGTGCTCCCCGGCCGCGATCGAGCGCATCGAGACACTGGCGGAATCGGGCCGGTGGACTCCCGCGTTCCTCGACCTGAAGATCGCCCTGGACAACTCGCGGCTCAACCAGACCTACAACACGCCGGCTCTGGCCACCATCCACCTGCTCGCGTCGCAGATCGCGTGGATGAACGAGAACGGCGGGCTGGCCTTCTCCGCCGGGCGATCGGCGCAGTCGGCCCAGACGCTCTACACGTGGGCCGAGGCGTCGGACTTCGCGACGCCCTACGTCGCCAACCCCGCGCAACGCTCGAACGTGGTGGGGACCATCGACTTCCACGACGACGTCGACGCCGCGGTCGTGGCGAAGGTCCTGCGGGCCAACGGCATCGTCGACACCGAGCCCTACCGCAAGCTCGGCCGCAACCAGCTGCGCGTGGCGATGTTCCCGAGTGTCGACCCCGAGGACGTGGCCGCGCTGTGCGCCTGCATCAACTACGTGGTGGGCGCGCTCTGAGCTCACCCGACACCAGCAGGGTCGGCGCCCCGATGAGGGCGCTGGTCACTGGGGCCTCAGGCTACGTCGGGGGGCGCCTCGTGCCGCGCCTGCTGGAGGAGGGCGTCACGGTGCGCTGCCTCGCGCGCACGCCCGCCAAGCTGACCCGGGCGGCCTGGGTGGATCGCGTCGAGGTGGTGCGCGGCTCGGTCGGGGGGCCCCTGGACGAGGCCCTGGACGACGTCGACGTCGCCTACTACCTGGTGCACGGCATCGGCGACGGTCCCGACTGGGTGGCCCAGGAGACCCGCGACGCCGAGAGCTTTCGCCGCGCCGCCGAGGCCGCGGGCGTACGGCGCATTATCTACCTCGGTGGACTGGGCGACGACGGTGACGGCCTGAGCGCGCACCTCACCAGCCGACACGCCGTCGGCGCGACGCTCGCCCGCGGGCCGGTTCCGGTCATCGAGCTGCGGGCGGCGGTGATCATCGGATCGGGCTCGGCCAGCTTCGAGATGCTGCGCTACCTGGTCGAGGTGCTGCCGATCATGGTCACGCCGCGCTGGGTCGCCACGCGCTGCCAGCCGATCGCGATCGCCGACGTGCTCTCCTACCTGGTGGCGGCGGCCCACGCGCCCGACGACGTACGCGGCATCATAGAGATCGGCGGACCAGACGTCGTCTCCTACGCCGAGATGATGGCGATCTACGCCGACGAGGCCGGGCTGCGACGCCGGGTCCTGCTACCGGTCCCGGTCCTCTCGCCTCGGCTCTCGAGCCACTGGGTCGGCCTGGTGACGCCGGTTCCCGCGGCCCTGGCGCGCCCCCTGGTGGACAGCCTGGTGAACGAGGTGGTCGTTCGCGACGGACGCGCCGAGGAACTGCTCGGCCCGCCGCGCCACCACCTACGCGACGCCGTGCGCCTCGCTCTTGCGGCCACCGCCCGGCGCACGGTGACCACCACCTTCAGCGACGCCGACCTCGCCCCCTTTCGCGCCGACGCCACGGACCCGTCGTGGGCGGGCGGCACGGAGCTGCACGACGTGCGACGCATCCGCACGCGCGCCACGCCCGCCGATGTCTTCGACGTGCTCTGCGAGCTCGGAGGTGAACGCGGCTGGTATCGCGGCGAGGTGTTGTGGCGCGTGCGCGGACTGGTAGACCGCCTGTGGGGCGGTCCGGGCCTGCGTCGCGGACGGCGCGACCCGAGCGACCTGCGCGTCGGCGACCACGTGGACTTCTGGCGGGTCGAACGACTCGAGGCTCCCTGCCGCCTGACCCTGCACGCCGAGATGATCGTGCCGGGCGACGCCTGGCTCGAATGGCGCGTCGACGCCGACGAGTCGGGGACGTGGGTCACCCAGCGGGCGCGCTTTCGCCCGCGGGGTCTGGGCGGCCGCCTCTACTGGTACGCCGTCCTGCCGTTCCACGGCGTGGTCTTCCCGGGGCTTCTGCGCGGCGTGGTGCGCGACGCCGAGCGGCGCTAGGGATGACTGTGATGATCTAGGGGTGCCACTCCCGGCGGTCTGACTCTTGTAATGACCG
>JBMFWX010000029.1:0-25009 GCA_049964855.1 Acidimicrobiales bacterium | reverse complement strand
CGGCTGCCGATGAACGCGTCGTCCTCGATCACCACCGGCACCGCGTTAGCCGGCTCGAGCACGCCCCCGATCCCCACGCCACCGGCCAGGTGCACGTTGGCCCCGATCTGCGCACAGCTGCCCACGGTCGCCCACGTGTCCACCATCGTCCCTGGTCCCACCCACGCGCCGATGTTGACGTAGCTCGGCATCAGGATGACGCCAGGGCTCAGGTAGGCGCCGCGGCGCGCCGACGCGCCCGGCACGACGCGTACGCCACGCCGCTCGTAGTCGTGCTTCAGCTCTAACTTGTCCACGTACTCGAAGGGTCCCACCTCCTCGTGGCGGAGCCCGCGCACGCGAAACAGCAGCAGGATCGCCTTGCGCACCCACTCGTGCACGACCACCCCCCCGTCCTCGAGGTGCGCCACGCGAATCTGGCCGTCGTCGAGCTGGGTGATCGCCAACTCGACGTCCGCGCGGGCCTCACGATCATCGGGTCCCAGTAGCTCGATTGACTCGTACCAGCGATCGATGCGCTCGGCGAGCGTGCTCACGCCCAATTCCTCCTGTCTCCACCGCCGAGGCGGCGAACCGCCAGCTCGACTCGCTCGTCGGGCTGCACCACCGCCACGCGCACGAACGCCGCGCCGTCGGCGCCGTAGAGCTCGCCCGGACTCACCACCAAGCCCGCCACCTCGGCGAGCCACTCGGCGAGCGTCCACCCGTCGTCACCCTCGCGACGCGCCCACAGGTAAAACGCCCCCTCGGGCATCGCCGCGACGATCCCGACGTCCCCCAGCGCTGCGCGCAGCGCTTCCAGACGCGCCCGGTAGCGCTCGCGCTGGCGCTCCACGTGCTCGTCGTCACCGTAGGCCACCGCCACCGCCGCCTGGACCGGGCCGGCCACCATGAGACCCGCGTGCTGGCGCCACGACCGCAGAGGGCCCACCACGGCGGGGTCGCCCGCGTAGAAGCCAGCGCGCAGGCCCGCCAGATTGGACCGCTTGGAGATGGAGTGCACGGCCAGCACCCCGTCGAGACCGTGCTCGAGGATCGTTCGGGGCCGGTCCGCCCAGGTGTAGTCGGCGTAGCACTCGTCGCTGACCACCACCACGCCGTGCTCGCGGCCCCACGCCGCCAGGGACCCCAGGTCATCGAGGGAACCCGTCGGATTGGATGGCGAGTTGACCCACAGCACCAGGGCTCGATCCCGGTCGCGCGGGTCGATCGCGTCGAGGTCGGTGCGCCCGTCGTCACGTCGTGGTACCGGCACCGCGCGCAGTCCCGCCAGCGTCGCGCCCATGGCGTAGGTGGGGTAGCTGATCGACGGATAGAGGACGGTGTCGCGCTCGGGTCGGCCCAGCGCCACGAACCCGGCCAGCGACGCGACGAACTCCTTGGTGCCCACGCACGCCGCCAGCTGGTCGACCGCGAGGTCGACGCCGAAGCGCCGCCCCATCCACGCCGCGCAGGCCTCGCGGTACGTCACTGATCCGGCCGACGGCGGGTAGCCGCGCGCGTCGACGCCCCGGGCCAGCGCCGCGAGCACGACCGGCGGCGGCGGATCCACCGGCGTGCCGATCGAGCAGTCGATGGCGCCGCCGTCGTGGGCCGCGGCCCGGCGACGCAGGTCGTCGAGACGCTCGTAGGGGTAGGGAGGAGGGCTGACGCTCACGTCACGCGCCACGGTGCGAAGTGCGACGCACCCACGGCGTCGAGGGCCACACGCAAGACGACCGCGTCGTCGGTGGTCGTCGTCTCGAGTACCTCGCCCTCACGGTGCGCGCGCGCGACGAGGTCGCCGCGATCGAGGGGCAGGTGCAGCGTCACCACCCGGTCCGCGAAGCGCAGCTGCTCCGCGACCGCACCGATGACGCCGTCCAGGCCCTCGCCCGTGAGAGCCGACACCGCGACGCTGCCGGGGTGACGCGCGACGAGCTGTCGGGCCCGCTCCGGCGCGAGGTCGGACTTGTTGAAGACCAGCAACTCGGGCACGCGACCGGCGTCGATACGCGCGAGCACGTCACGCACGGCCGTGATCTGGTTCTCGGCCTCGTCGCTCGACGCGTCCACCACGTGTACCAGCAGATCGGCGAGCTGCACCGACTTCAGTGTGCTCATGAAGGCCTCCACCAACTGGTGAGGGAGGTTCGAAATGAATCCGACCGTGTCGGTGATGAGCACGGTCTCCCCCCCGGGCAACTGGCGTTGCCGCGTGCGCGGATCCAGCGTCACGAAGAGACGGTCCTCCACCTCGACCCCGGCGTCGGTGAGCGCGTTGAGCAGTGACGACTTGCCCGCGTTGGTGTAGCCGACGAGCGTGACCTCGCGATGACGGCCCCGCTCGCGACCCTGACGCTGCACGCCACGGGTGCGGTCGATCTCGCGCAGCTCGGCGCGGATCCGGTGGATCCGCTGCACCAGGCGCCGTCGGTCGACCTCGAGCTGGGTCTCGCCGGGCCCGCGGGTCCCGATGCGCCCCGCCTGCTGGGAGAGGGACCCCCCCGCCCGGCGAAGGCGCGGCAGCCGGTACGCGAGCAGCGCCAGCTCCACCTGCGCCTTGCCCTCGGGCGTGCGGGCGTTCTGCGCGAAGATGTCGAGGATGACCGCGGTGCGGTCGATGGCGGTGCGCCCGAGGATCTTCTCGAGGTTGCGCTGCTGCGCGGGCGAGAGGGCGTCCTCGAAGACCACCGTGTCGGCGTCGAGAGCCAGGCACACGTCGCGCAACTCGGCCACCTTGCCCGATCCGAGAAACGTGGCGGGGTCGGGAGCGTCGCGACGCTGGACCACCCGCGCCACGACATCCGCCCCCGCGGTGTCCACGAGCAGCGCCAGCTCGTCCAGCTGTCGCTCCAGCTCCGTCGCGCGCATCCCGGGAAACAGCACTCCCACCAGGACGATCTTCTCGCGGACCGTGCGATCGATGAGAGTGCGCGGCACGTTCGTCACTCGTCGAGCCACTCCACGTTCGCCACGAACCGCGCGGGACCCGACAGCGTGGCGCGCCCTCCGTCGAGGTGGACAAGCAGTTCGCCCCCCGGGTTCACCATCGTCACGTCGTCGTCCACCTCGCCCAGCTCGCGCAGGACCGCCGCCGCCGCGCAGGACCCCGTCCCGCACGCGCGGGTCCAGCCCACGCCGCGCTCGATGACCGAGAGCACGACACGATGGCGCGAGACCACTCGCACGAACTCGACGTTGGCGCCGCCCACGGCCGCCGCGAACTCTCGGGCCAGGTGCTCACGCCACTCGTTGGTCCACTCCGCGTGGTCGCGGACCACCACGTGAGGATTGCCCACGTCAGCGAGCCCCAGCGACCCCTCGGGGGCCGGCCCCCGGCTCACCGGACCCATGTCGACGCTGCCCCAGCCGCCGTCCTCGTCGCCCTCGTAGTCCACCGTGCGTCGCCCGGCCGCGGTCTCGACGTCGAGGTGATCCCAGGTGGCACCGGTAGCCCGTCGTACGGCCGCCGCGAGGCACCGGATGCCGTTGCCCGACATGGCCGCCGTCGAGCCGTCGGCGTTGAGCAACTGCATCGTCACCTCCGAGCCCAACGACGCGACCAGGAGCCCGTCGGCCCCGACCCCGGTGTGCCGATCGCACAGTGCGCGAACCGTCTCGGGCGTCCACCACGGCACAGCCCCCTGCTCGGACACCTCGACGAGGAAGTCATTGCCCGCACCGTGCCACTTTTGGAGTACGCGTAACGCCACGTCAGCAGTCTCGCACGAACGTCCGGGCCTCGGTCGCCAACGCGATCAGGCGACGCCGCGCGTCACGGAGATCGTCGTACCACTCCACCCTCGGATCGCGGCGAAACCACGCGATCTGGCGCCGCACCAGCCGCCGGCTCTGGGTCAGGGCATCGCGCACGCACTGTTCCAGGGGCGCCCCCTGCTCGACGTGACGCAGCAACTCCCGGTAGCCGACGGCCTGACGTGCCGTACGGCCGAGGCCCCCGGGGCGCGCGGCGAGCGCCGCAACCTCGTCGAGCAGCCCCTCATCCATCCAGCGCCGGAAGCGCTCCTCGACGCGGCGGTCCAGGGTCACCAGGTCGCAGCGCAGTCCCACCTGGGCCACCCGCGACTCGCCGTAGTGGGCGAGGCCGAGACCGAAGCTCGAGAAGGGCCGCCCGCTGCCGAGGGTGACCTCGAGGGCTCGCACCAGGCGGCGGTCGTTGTGCGCCTCCAGTCGCGACGCGGCCAGTGGATCGAGGCGAACCAGTTCCGCGTAGAGGGTCTCACGCTCGGCGAGCACGCGCTCCTCGAGCTCGCGGCGCAGCTCGGGGTAGCGTCCCGGCATCTCGAGATCATCCACCACCGCCCGGTGGTACAGACCGGTGCCGCCCACGTACAGGGGCACGGCGCCGGCGCGGCGCGCGGCGAGCTCGGCGTCGCGCGCGGCGCGCTGGAAGCGGCGCACGCTGAACTCCTCGCTCGGCTGCACCAGGTCGAGCAAGTGGTAGGTCACCTCCGCGCGCTCGCGCGCCGAGGGCTTCGCCGTGCCCAGATCCATGTGCCGGTAGACGGTCATCGCGTCGGCGGCCAGGATCTCGATCCCGCCCTCCTCGAGGGCGATCGTGTGAGCCAGTGCGGACTTGCCCGAGGCGCTCGGCCCCACGAGGGCGACCGCCGGCGCTCTCACGACACGCGCAAGGCGATCCGCTGGCGGTGCCGGGGGCCACGAACGACGTCCACGACGTCACCCACCAGGTAGTAGGGCGCCCCGTGCGTGATCGCCACGGAGACCAGGGAGCCGGGCACGACGTCCTCACTCGGCCGTGCGAAGTGCACCAGCTTCCCCTGGCGGGTACGGCCCGACCACGCCGTGTCGCGGCGCTTCGAGACCCCCTCGACCAGGACTTCCTCGAGACGGCCCTCCCGGGCGGCGTGGCGTCGCAGGGCCGAGCGGTCCAGGACCTCGGTGAGCCTCGCGAAGCGCTCGCGGATCACCTCGGGCTCGACCGCACCGGTCATCGCGGCCGCGCGGGTCCCCTCTCGCGGCGAGAAGATGAAGGTGTAGGCCGCGTCGAACTGCGCCTCGGCCACCACGGCGAGCGTCTCGTCGAACTCCGCGTCGCTCTCCCCGGGGAAGCCCACGATGAGGTCCGTGGTCACCGCCAGGTCGTCGATGATCGCGCGCGCCGCCGACAGTCGCTCCAGGTACCGCTCGACGCGATAGCCGCGGCGCATCGCACTCAGCACTCGGTTCGACCCCGACTGCAGCGGCAGGTGCAGCTGCGGGCAGACGGCCGGCGTCTCGGCCATCGCCGCGATCGTCTCGGGGCGCAGGTCCTTGGGGTGCGGGCTGGTGAAGCGGATGCGCTCGAGCCCCTCGACCTCGCCCAGCTCGCGCAGCAGCTGCGCGAAGAGCGGTCGACGGCCGGTGATGTCGCGCCCGTAGGAGTTGACGTTCTGGCCCAGGACCGTGATCTCGGTAACGCCCCGGCTTGCCAGGTCGCGCGCCTCGACCAGCAGGTCGTCCAACGGCCGACTGATCTCGCGCCCGCGCACCGCGGGCACGATGCAGTACGCGCAGCTGTTGTCGCACCCGGTCTGGATGGTCATCCACGCCGCCCAGGGCACCTCGCGCACCGCGTACAGGGCCGGGGCGAGCTCGCGGGAGGCCTCGGGATCGGGGAAGTCGCGTACCTCGACCTGGGGCCCCATCGTGCGTGCGCGCGCGAGCAGCGAAGGCGTGGCCGCCCAGTTGTGCGTGCCCACCACCACGTCCACCCACCCCGCGCGCTCCACGATCGCTCCACGATCCTTCTGGGCGAGGCATCCCCCGACCACGATCTGCACGTCGGGCCGGCGCGCCTTGAGCGCCTTCAAGTGGCCCAGAGCGCTGTACAGCTTGAGATCGGCGTTCTCGCGGATGGTGCAGGTGTTGAAGACCACGACGTCGGCCTCGTCGTCCGCGGTGGCGGGAACCAGGCCGTCGGCGACGAGCATCCCGGCCACCCGCTCCGAGTCGTGCTCGTTCATTTGGCAGCCGAACGTCCGTATCGTGAAGGTCCGCGGCGGCGTCACCCGCCCACCCTACCGGGCCCCGTCTCCGCCCGCGACCCGGCGACCTAGCGCGGGGCCCCGAGGTCGCCCTCGTCGACGTCGGTGGTGACTCCCACCCCGGCGCCGACCACGCACGCCAGCCCCACGAGATCCCACGGGCTCACTCGCTGATTGAGCAGGACGAGGCCGACCGCGAAGGCCACCGCCGGATCGAGGGCCAGCAGCACGCTCACGATCGAGGGGCGCACGCGGCGCAGCGCCTGCATCTCGGCCCCGAAGCCGATCACGATGGCGAGCAGTGCGGTCAGGGCGATGCGCCCGAGCAGGACCGGGTCGCCCACGACCCGCCCGACCGAGCCCAGGGCGAAGGGCAGGGTCAGCAACGCCGAGATCGACATCGACACCGCGAGTCCGCCGAAGCCCGACGTCGCTCCCCCCACGCGGTGCGACGAGAAGGCGTAGGCCGCCCAGCCCAGCCCCGACCCCGCCGCGAAGAGCATCCCCACCACCGTGACCCCGCCCCCCGGCCGCGCCAGCGCCAGCACGCCCACGCCGGCCAGCGCCACGAAGCCCAGGTGTCGCCACGACCGCTTGCCCAGCGCCGCGACGAAGAAGGGCCCGAGGTACTCCACAGCCACCGCCGCACCCAGCGGGATGCGTGCGATCGACTGGTAGAAGCACTGGTTCATGAAGGCCGTGGACACCCCCAGAGCGAGGGTGGCGCGCCACTGGTGCCACGTCCAGTGGCGCAGAGCCGGACGCGTGGCGCCGAGCAGGAGGATCGCCCCCACGTCGAAGCGCCACGCGCTCGCGGCCGACGGGCCGATCGCCGAGAACACCGGGGTGATCACCGCGGCCGACGTCTGAATGGCGATGGCGCCCACCACGATGAAGGCCGAGCCGACGAGGGCGTGATGCTGCGCCGAGTGCTCGCTCAACGCGTGACCAGGCCGGTGCGGTCCGGCGCCAGCGCCAGGACCGTGCCGGGCACCCCGTGACGCACGAGGAAGTCGCGGCCCGCCTGGGCCACGGACGCCTCGCTCGCCCCGTCCACCAAGGCGAGCATCGCCGAGCCCGCGCCCGACCAGCACGATCCCGCCGCGCCGGCCTCGCGCAGCGCCGCCAGCAAGGGGTCGGCGAAGGGCAGGAGACGCGATCGGTAGGGCTGGTGAAGCGCGTCGTCCATGGCCCCGGCGACGAAGTCCTCGTGGTGCGCCAGCCCCGCGATCAGCAGACCCAGCGCGCTCAGGTTCGCGACCGCGTCCGCGAAGGGGACCTGGCGCGGCAGGACGGCCCGAGCGTCGCGCGTCGCCAGCTCCTGATCGGGCACGACCACCACGAAGCGCCAGTGGGTGTCCAACGCGAGCGAGCGAGCCATGACCGGGTTACCGGGCCCCACCACCACCAGGCCGCCCAGGCGAGAGGCCGCCGCATTCTCGCCGTGACCGTCGACCTCGACCGCCCGCGTCAACGGATCGCCCGCGCCCGCCGCCGCCGCGGCGGCGAGGGCTAGAGCCGCCGACGAGCCGAGGCCCCGCGACAGGGGGATCGCCGAGTCCACGCGCAGGGCGAAGTCGCCGTGACCGAGCACCCGCCGCGCCACGACTGCGGCGAGGTGGTTCTCGTCGTCGAAGCGGCCAGCGCCGGCACCCGTCGTCTCGATGGAGAACGCCGCCGCGGGCTCGACGCTCACCTCCACGTAGAGCTCGAGCGCGACGGCCAGCGCGTCGAAGCCGGGCCCGAGGTTGGCGGAGCTGGCCGGTGCGCGCGCGAACATCGTCTCAGCGTAGGTCGTGGCGTGACGGCGGGCGGCCAGTGGCGCCTCCCGCTCCGGCGTCCCACCGTCGCGCGCCGCACCGGGCGGCGCGCCGGCGCGCCGGCGCGACGATCACTGCGCCGAGCGCGCCTGGTACTCCTCGAGGGTCACGAGGACCTTGCGGGCTTTGGAGCCGTCCCCCGGGGCCACGATGCCCTCCTGCTCGAGCTGGTCCATCAGGCGCCCCGCGCGCGCGAATCCCACGCGCAACTTGCGCTGCAGCATCGACGTGGAGCCCGACTGGAAGCGCAGCACGAGCTCTCGCGCCTCGCGCAGCACCGCGTCGTCGTCGTCCACACCACCGCCGGCACCCCCCGACGACGGCGGCGCCTCCAGCGCCACCACGGTCTCGCGCTGGCCCCCCTGCGCGCGCCAGAACGTCACGACCCGGCGCACCTCATCCTCGCCGACCCAGGGTGACTGCAGACGTCGCGCGATGTTGCTCGACGAGGTGACCAGGAGCATGTCCCCCTTGCCGATCAGCCGCTCCGCCCCCGCCTGGTCCAGGATCACGCGGCTGTCGGCCAGCGAGGAGACCGCGAAGGCCATCCGACTCGGGACGTTGGCCTTGATGACCCCGGTGATCACGTCCACGCTCGGTCGCTGGGTCGCCAGCACCAGGTGGATGCCGACCGCCCGCGCCATCTGGGCGATGCGCACGACCGACTCCTCCACGTCGCGCGCCGCCACCATCATCAGATCGTTCAATTCGTCGACCACGATCACGATGTAGGGCAGGTTCTCCGCTCGCGAGGGCTCGGCGTCACTCGAGAGCCCGGTCGCGTGCTCGAGCGCCTCGCTCGCCAGCTGGCGCGCGCTCGGTGGCGGCGCCCACCCGGCCGCGACGAGCTCCTGGTAGCCCCGGATGTCGCGAGCGCCGCTCTCGGCCAGCAAGTCGTAGCGCCGCTCCATCTCCTTGACCGCCCACGCGAGGGCGCCGGCCGCCTTCTTCGGATCGACGACCACGGGCGCCAGGAGGTGGGGCAAGTCGCTGTAGTGGCCCAACTCGACCCGCTTGGGATCCACCAGCAGGAGCCGAACCTGTTCGGGAGTCGCGCGCACCACCAGCGAGGTGATGAGCGCGTTGATGCACGAGCTCTTGCCCGAGCCGGTGGCCCCCGAGATGAGCACGTGGGGCATCTCGCCGAGGTTCACCACCACCGTGGTGCCCGAGATGTCCCGGCCGACGGGCACGTCCAGCGGGTGCGTGGCGCGCTGCGCCTCGGGCGTGGCCAGCAGGTCGCCCAGAGCGACCAGGGTCCGGTGACGGTTGGGCACCTCCACCCCGATCGCCGAACGCCCCGGAATGGGGGCGAGGATGCGCACGTCGGGCGTGGCCATGGCGTAGGCGATGTCCCGGTTGAGCGACGTCACCCGGGCGACCTTCACGCCCGGGCCGAGCTCGAGCTCGTAGCGCGTCACCGTCGGTCCGACGGTGTAGCGCACCAGGGTCGTGACGACCCCGTGAGCCGCCAGCGCGTTGACGAGTTCCACACCGGCGTCGTCGATGGCCGCCCGATCGACCCCGCGCTCGCGGGTTCGCGTCAAGAGGTCGGCGGGCGGCAGGTCCCAGGGACCGCTGATCACGAGGGGAGCCGCGGGAGGGGCGTCGCGAGGCCCCCCGGGCGATGCGACCGCGTCCGGCGCACCCTCCTCGTCCGCCGGCGCGATCACCGGCGCGACATCGAAGGGGACGCCCTCCACCTCCACCTCGGCCTCATCGAGCGCGTCCGCGCGCGCGTCGCGCGCGTTGGCGGTCGCACTCGCCTCGCGCGATGGGACCGGCGCGCGCGTCGGCGGCGGGCGTCGCGACGGCGTCGCCCGGCCCGTCCACCACCGGGCCGTCCGCGACACGGCCGTGCGAACACCCGTCACGGTCGCCGCCACCACGGTACGCAGGCCGACGCCGGTGAGGATGATCAGCGTGACCACTAGTGCCGCCAGGACGATGAGCAGGGCTCCGGCGAGGCCTACGGCGTGGTCCAGGCCGCCACCGACGGCCACTCCGAGCCAGCCGCCCGCGCCGCCCAGTGCCGCGGCGTCGGCGTGCAGACCCGGACGCCCACCCACCAGGTCGCCGAGACCGCAGACGCCGAGCACTCCCAGAGTGGTCCCCCAGATCAGTCGGGAGCGCTCCACCCACGCGCTACCCCAGCCCCACGCCGCGCCCACGCCGATCAGGACGACCGGCACCAGGATCCGCCCTAGCCCCAACGCCAGCGACAGTCCGCGCGCGACGCCGTGGCCGACTGCGCCCAGCGCGCGCACCTCGGCCAGCGCCACGAGCAGACCCACCAGTACGAGTCCCACCGCCCACAGGTCGCGCTCGTGGCGGCGCCACAGCGACGGTGCCGGCGCGTGAGCGGGCGCGGTCTGGCGCGGCGCGGGCCGACTCCCCTTGCCCTTCGCTCGATGCGCCACCACGATCCTCCAAGGTTAGTGAACGCTGTCGTGTCCGCGGGGCACATCGTGGCGCGAGCGCGGCCGTTAGGCTTCTACGGTGCGCGAGCCCCTCCCCAGCACCCAGGACCTGGCACGACGACTCGGCGCCCACGCGCACGTCAGTCGCGTCGTGACCACCCGACCACTCAGCTCCTCACTGACCGAGGTCGAGCTCGAGGGTGCGGCACAGTCCCTCACCGGCCAGCCGGGCAACGACGTGATGGTGCTGGTCGACCAGCACGGCACCCGGATGGTGCGACGACGCTACAGCGTTCGATCCGTTGACCTCGCTGCCGACCGCTACCGGCTCTGGATCACCACCGGCCACGAGGGCGCCGGGAGCGACTGGGCTCGCCGTGCGACGGCTGGCGACGAGGTGGACGTCGTGGGTCCCCGGGGCAAGGTCCTGGTGGACCCCCATGCCGCCTGGCACCTCTTCGTCGGCGACGTGAGCGGCCTCGCCGCGTTCTACCGGATGGCCGAGTCGCTCACCGCCCCACGACAGGCGTTGGTCGTCGTCGAGATCGATCACGACGACGACGCAATTGTCACGTCGCTCGCCGAGGGCGTCGCGGTCACCGGGGTCTTCGTCGATCGGCGCGATCGGCACCGTGACGATCCGCAGGGGCTCCTGCTCGCCCTCGCGGCGCTGACGATGCCCGCGGGCGACGGCCACGCCTACGTCGTGGGCGAGTTCGGCGTGCTGCACACGGTGGTCGACGCCCTGCGCGACCGCGGCCTCGACGACCACGCCATCAGCGCCAAGTCCTACTGGCGCGCGGATCGCGCCAACGCCGATCACGGCGAGCCCGAGCGCGACGGCCGTTCGCTACTCCAGGACGATCACGGCGGGCAGTAGCACGGGCTGGCGGCGGAACTTCTGGCCGAGCAGCCGACCGGCCGCGCGTTGGACCACTTTGTTGAGCGACGACTCGTCGTAGTGTCCCTCGCGTAACGCGTCGTGCAACGCGTCGTTGACCTCGTCGGTGACGGTCGCGATCAGGTCACGGTCGCTCTCCCCGTCGAACCACCCCCGCGCGGTCACGCGCACCGGCTGGGACAGCGCGTTGCGACGCGCGTCGACCCCCGCCGAGATCAGCAGGACCCCGAACTCCGCCAGCATCCGACGCTCCTCGAGCGGACGCTCGTCCAGGTCTCCCGCGCTGCCGTCGATGTAGTGGAAGCCCGCGGGTACCTGACCGCTGCGGCGGATGGCGGACGGCGTCACCTCCACCTGGTCACCGTCCTCGCAGAGCAGGATCCGCCTCTCGTCGAGCCCCATCGACCGGGCCAGCGCCACGTGGTGCACCATGTGTCGATACTCGCCGTGGATGGGGATGAAGGCACGGGGCTTGAGCAACTGGTGGTACGTGCGCAACTCGCCCTGGCGGGCGTGACCCGACGCGTGCACGGGCTCGTGCTCGGAGTGCACCACCTCGGTGCCTGCTCGATGCAAGTCGTCGATGACGCGGCCGACCGACCACTCGTTGCCGGGGATCGGGTGCGAGCTCAGCACGACCGTGTCGTCAGCCCCTACGCGCATGAACTTCGCGTCACCTCGCGACAACTTCGACAGTGCCGCCAGCGGCTCTCCCTGGCTGCCCGTGCAGATAACGCACACCTCGCCGGGCTGGTAACGCGAGATCGTCTCGACGTCGATGAAGTCGGCGGCGTCCACGTGTAGCAGGTTGAGCTGGCGGGCCAACTTGACGTTGGCCTCCATCGAACGGCCCATCAGCGCGATGCGCCGCCCCTGCTCGAGGGCGACGTCGATGATCTGCTGAACCCGGTGAATATGGCTCGCGAAGCAGGCCACCACCATGCGTCGCTCGGGCCTCTCCAGGAAGACGCGGCGCAGCGCCCCCCCGACCGCGCTCTCCGACCCCGTGAAACCCGGCTCCTCGGCGTTCGTCGAGTCGGCCAGCAGCAGCGCCACCCCCTCGTCGCCCAACGCCGCCAGACGCGAGAGGTCCGTGCGTCGTCCGTCGATCGGGGTGGGGTCGAGCTTGAAGTCGCCGGAGTGGACGATCACGCCGACCCGGCTGTGGATGGCGAGAGCGTGGGCACTGGGAACCGAGTGCGTGACGGGGATGAACTCGACGTCGAAGGGGCCGATGCGGCGACGCTCCCCGTCGACCACCTCGATGAAGTCCAGGTCGCGCGCGACGCGGGCCTCCGTCAAGCGGTGGCGGGCGAAGCCGATCGCCAGCGGCGAGCCGTAGATGGGAACGTTCACGTCCTTGACGAGGTAGCGCAGGGCCCCGGTGTGATCCTCGTGTCCGTGGGTGAGCACGATCGCGTCGACGCGATCGCGTCGATCGATCAGCCAGCGGAAGTCGGGAAGGATCAGGTCGATGCCGTACATCATCGGCTCGGGGAACATCAGACCCGCGTCGATCACGATGATGCGCCCGTCCTGCTCGATCGCCATGCAGTTGCGCCCGATCTCGCCCAGTCCCCCGAGGAACGTCACGCGCACGACGTCCTGGTCGACGGCCTTATCCTTGCTGGCGACCCTCCGCTGGTCCTTGGCCATCGCCACTACTTCGAGACCGTGGCGCGCTGGGCCACGAGGTCGTCGACAACCCGCGCGGCGCGGTGTGCCAGCTCATCGTCGCCCGGTCCCAGCGGCGCGCGGCACTCGCCCACGGCCCACCCGAGGTGGCGCAGAGCGGCCTTGGCCGGCAGGGGATTCGGGTAGGCCTCGGTGCTCTCGAAGGCGCAACTCGCGGCGACGCGCTCGTTGAGCGTCCGCGCCGTCGTCCAGTCGCCCCGGGCCGCGCCGTCCACGATCGCGGCCAGCTCCGGGCCGGCCCAGTGCCCGGCAACCGACACGAGACCCACCGCCCCGATCGCCATGAAGGGCAGGACCAATGCGTCATCGCCGCTGTAGAGGTCGAGGCGCCCCCTCAGCACTTCGGCCACGTGCGCGGCTCCCGGAAGATCACCCGAGGCGTCCTTGAGCGCCACCACGTTCGCGTGGTGCGCCACCACGTCGATCGTCGTGGCCGACGCCACCTTGCGTCCGGTGCGCGAGGGGATGTCGTAGAGCATGACGGGTAGCGGGGTCGCGCCGGCCACCGCGGCGAAGTGCCCCGCGATGCCTCCCTGGCTCGGACGGACGTAGGCCGGCGTGGTGGCCAGGACCCCCGCCGCCCCCGTGGCCGCGACGCGCGCGGTCAGCGCCACCGACTGCGCCGTGTTCGAGGACGTGCTGCCCGCCACGACCGGGACGGTGACCGCCTGCGCCACGCACGCGAACAGGTCCAACTTCTCCTCGTCGCTGAGCGACGAACCCTCACCGGTGGATCCCGCCACGACGAGTCCGTCGCTGCCCTCGGCCACCAGATACCGAGCCAGACGCGCGGCGCCGTCGAGGTCGACGGTGCCGTCCAGGGCGAACGGGGTCACCATCGCCGTCAGCAGCGTCCCGAGACGCGGCGGTGCCATACCCACGAAGTTACCAGCGTTTCCGCACGGTCCGCGCCGGCGTGAGCGGGCGAGCAGTGAGTCCCCGACCTCCGGGTCGCGCTAGGCGAGCAGGGCGGCGAGACCCTCGACCAGACCGGCGCCCCGGTCCATGGTGCGAATCGCGAGCGCCACGCCCGGCACGAAGCTGGCCCGATCGTAGGAGTCGTGGCGAATGACCAGTCCCTCACCAGGCCCACCGAAGAGGATCTCCTGGTGGGCCACCAGCCCCGGCAGCCGCACGGAGTGCACGCGCACGCCGTCGCCGGCGTCGGCTCCGCGCGAGTTGGCCAGGGTCCAGGTGGTCGTGGTGTCGACGATGGGACCCCGTCCCGCCCCGCGACGAGCCGCCGCGATCGCGTGAGCGGTGGCGATGGACGTCCCCGAGGGCGCGTCCGCCTTGGCGTCGTGGTGCAGCTCGATCACCTCGGCCCGTTCGAAGTACGGCGCCGCCAGGGCCGCGAAGCGCTCGGCCAGCACCGCCCCAATCGCGAAGTTCGCGGCCACCACGACGCCCGTCCTCTCGCCGGCCGCGGCCAGTTCGGCGCGATCAGCCTCGCTGAGCCCAGTGGTCCCCACCACCAGCGCCACACCGTGCGCGGCGCACCAGCGCGCCGAGTGCGCGACGCTCGCGGCCACGGAGAAGTCCACCACGACGTCCACGTCGCTCGATACCAGGTCCTCCACGGTCCCCCGGTGCGAAGCCCCGTAGAGCTCGGCCGGCTCGTACGGGTCCACGAGGGCGACGACGTCCATGTCGTCGAGTGCGCCCAGGCCGCGGGCCAGGATCTGACCCATCCGACCGGCACCTCCCACGATGGCGATTCGCGTCACGCCCGCACCCTAGCCCGACGTCGTCGCTCCCTCGCCGTGAGCGTGACGGCGCCGCCCCACAGCGCGAGGCCCGCCACGGACGACGCGATCCCGACCTCGATGTGCGGCGCGTGGTAGAGGAAGTGGACCGTCCACGTCCCCTCCGGCACCTCGACGCGCTGGATGAGGCCCGAACGCGCGATGCGCAGAGTCCGCGACGCCCCCGTGACGTCGTTGCGCGCCACGGCGCGCCACCCGGGGATCCACTCCATCGAACGCCACAGCGCCGTGCGCGACGTCGCGTGCACGGTGATCCACGAGTCCCCCCACGACGCGTTGGTCACGTGCTCGATCCGTGAGCCGTCGGGGGTCAGCCAGGCGCTCGGACGCACCGTGGCCGCACGAAAGTACGCCAGCGTGCCCCGCGTGGCCACGAGGTGCCACCCCCGGGCCAGCGCCATCTGGAAGTTGGTGCGCACCTGGTAGCGCTGCGAGTGCGTGGTGGTGAGCACCTCGGAGTCGTCGCGCCAGGGGCCCGTGGCGGTCACGAGCACGCCCGCCGCCGGCGCGGGTGCGAAGTGAAAGGTGACCGTGGAGCCGTTGGCCGTGGACCGACCTCGGACCATCGGCCCGCGCGCCCGGCCCGCGGCGTCGACCAGCCGCGCGCGCCAAGTCACGCCCGCCGCGGCGACGACGCCCCCGAGTCGAAAGGCGGTCGCGTCCACCACCCGTCCGAACGAGCGCGTCGCGCGGGCGCTCGGGGTGCTGGAGGTGCGTGTCGCGCACAGGAGCCGCGGGGGGGCGTCGGAGTGCACCGGCACGCTGAGCTGAGGCGCCGCGACGGCGAGCGAGGCCAGGCGCAACTGCGCGAAGGTGCCGCTGGCGAGGCGGCACACGTCGATGTTGAAGAGCGGGTGCGTCTGCGTGACGTTCCCGTAGTAGGCGTCGATGAGCGAGCCGTAGCCCTGCACGCTGGGCAGTCCGGTGAACACGTTCATGTTGGGCAGGCCGAGGCTCTCGAAGATGTCGCCGTTGCGACCCGTGCCGTCGACGAGCGCGAATCGCCCCGTCGCGCCCAGGTGCGCGACCGCATTCGCGCGCGACGGCATCACGGGCGTGTTGCCGGGCACGAATCCCACCGCGCAGAAGACGAGGAACACGAGGACGTCGAGCGCGCAAACCACGACCAGGGCGCCCCACAGGTGACGCCAGCGGGCGGCGCCGACGACCAGCGCGGCGATCGCCAGGGCCACGACGAGGTGGGTGATCAGAGTGGGGCGCTGGTCCTCGGCCAGGCCGGCGTGGGCCGGGGAGGCACTCATGAAGCGCGCCAGGGCCGGGCCGGCGAACAGGGCGACCAGCGCCAGGGCGGCCGTCGCCAAGGCCGGCGCCGCGCTGACCCAGCGGCGCCATCCGAGGAGCGAGGCGCCGGCGCGATCGCGCTCGACCACGCGCTCGAGCCACCACGCCAGGAACACGCACAGCGCGAGGTCCACCAGGATGACGTTGCGGCTCTGCAAGCGCGTGCTCGCAAACAGCGGGATCTGTCGAAAGATGTGCCCGAGCGGGGTGTAGTCGCCCCAGGTCGCGAAGAGTCCCACCACGAGGATGACCACGTAGAGGGTGGCCTCGCGCGACGAGCCGCGCCAGCCTCGTCGCGTGACGCGCGTCAGGTAGGCCGCCACGGCCACCAGCGCCACCACGCCCACGTAGCCCGTGACCTCGGCCAGGTTGTAGCCCACGTAGTAGCGGGGCTGGTTCGCGACGCCATTGCCCCCCACGAGGTCGGGGATGAACCAGAGCAGGCTCGAGCGCAGCGCCAGCGACCCCGAGCCGAAGAACGCGTAGGTCAGCCCCGTGCGCTGCGACACGTTGATGAACGAGGAGCCGGGCAGGAGCTGCGCCAGGCCGATCAGCACGCCCCAGAGCACCCCCACCGCCACCGATCCCACGAACTCGACGCGTTGGCGCCAGGTCTCCGGCCGCCACGGCGTCGACAGCACCAGCACCGCCGGCCCCACCACCAGGATCAGCAGTTCGAACTCAGCGATCGCGCGGGGCTCGCCCGACAGCGTCGCCAGCGCCCACAGTCCCGCCATCGCGAGAACGACCGGCGCGAAGAGACGCACCCGCTGGCGCCACGTCGCCGACGCGTCCAGCGAGCGCGCCCGCGCCGCGCTCGACAGGAGCACCAGCACTCCCCAGGGCAGCAGCGCGTAACCCTGCACCACCCCGAGGTGCACCATCTGGCCGATCATCGCGCCGCTGTAGGTGAAGACCATCGCTCCCACCAGGGCGACGCTCGCGCGCAGTGAGTGCCAGCGCAGCAGCGCGTACATTCCGAGCGCCGCGCCCGCGTAGACGGCTATCAGGTTGATCACCCACGCCAGTACCGCGGGCAGGAAGACGAAGAGGAAGGTGAGTGGGAAGAAGGACCCGGCGTTCATCCCGCCCAGCAGCGGCGTCCCGGAGTCGGCGAGCGGATTCAGCAGCGGCAGGTGCCCACTGGCCATCTGTCGCCCACTCAAGACGCGCAGCGGAAAGTTCTGGATCAGGTTGTCCTGGGCGATCGCCGGATGGCCGAAGAGAGCCGGGATCCCGAACAGGAGTATCGGCACCACGACCAGCACGGCGACGGCGCGGCGATCCTGGACGGCCATCGGCCGCCACCACTTCGCGCGATCGGGCGGCGGGGTCACGGAGTCCACCCTACGAAACGACCTGGGGTGGCCGGCGCGACCAGCCGAAACGACTGACCACTCCGGCCACCCCGACGCCTACGATCGACTAGCGACGACGCGGACGCGAACCCCGACGGTTCGAGCTCTCCCCCTCGACCAGCGAGGGACTCGCCGGCCCGAGGTCGCCGATCTCGTCAGCCAACTCCGCCTCGAAGGCGGCCTCGAAGGCCGACACCGGCGCCGGGCGGCGCGAACCCTCGCGCGAACCCTCGCGCGAACCCTCGCGCGAACTCTCGCGTGAACCCTCGCGTGAACTCTCGCGTGAACTCTCGCGTGAACTCTCGCGCTCACGTCCGCGAGACCCACCCTCGCGGGCGGGACGGGGGCGCTCCTCCACCTCGTCGTCCATCCCGGCGAACTCACCCGCCAGGGAGAGCGACACCTTGCCCTGGGGGTCGATGTCGTCCACGCGCACCTCGAGGGCCTGACCCAGTTCGAGCACGTCCTCCACCTGTCCGATCCGCCGTCCTCCGTTGAGGGGCGACATCTTGGAGATGTGCAGCAGGCCGTCGCGTCCGGGCATGATCGCGATGAACGCGCCGAACTTGGCGAGGTTCACCACCCGACCGGGATAGATCACTCCCACCTCGGCGGTCGGCGGGTCGAGGATCATCTCGATGCGACGACGCGCCTCCTCCACCGCGCGGCCGTCCTTGGCGCCGATGGTGACCGTCCCCACCACACCGTTGTCGTCCACCGCGATGTCCGCGCCAGTCTCCTGCTGCAGGGTGTTGATCACCTTGCCCTTGGGCCCGATCACCTCGCCAATCTTGTCGATGGGAATCTCCAGGGACACGATCTTGGGCGCCACCTCGGCGACGTGGTCGCGCGGCTCGGCAATCGTGCCCGTGATCACGTCCAGGATGGTGAGGCGAGCCTGCTTGGCCTGATGCAGCGCCTGGGAGAGAACGTCGGCGGGGAGCCCGTCGATCTTGGTGTCCAACTGCAGGGCGGTCACGGCGTCGGCCGTGCCCGCGACCTTGAAGTCCATGTCGCCGAAGGCATCCTCCGCGCCGAGGATGTCCGTCAGCGTGACGTAGCGCCCCCCGTCGTACACGAGGCCCATCGCGATGCCGGCCACCGGTGCCTTGATCGGCACTCCCGCCGCCATCAGCGAGAGCGTCGACCCGCACACCGAGGCCATGGACGTCGATCCGTTGGACTGCAGGACGTCGGACACCACGCGCAGCGCGTAGGCGAACTCCTCCTCGCTCGGCAGCACCGGCACGAGCGCCCGCTCGGCCAGCATCCCGTGGCCCACCTCGCGTCGCTTCGGCGACCCGACGCGGCCCGTCTCACCTACCGAGTACGGCGGGAAGTTGTAGTGATGCATGTACCGGCGCCACTCGTCGGGCGTGATCGAGTCGATCTGCTGACGCATGCGGGGCATGCCCAACGTGGTCACGTTGACGACCTGGGTCTCGCCGCGCTGGAAGAGCGCCGACCCGTGGGTCATCGGGAACAGGTCGATCTCGGCCGACAGCGGGCGGATGTCGGTCGCGGTGCGACCGTCGATACGAAGTCCCTCATCGACGATGCGTCGACGCACGAGCTGCTTGGTCAAGGCCTTGACGGCCGCCTTGATCTCGCTCAGGCGCTCGGGGAACTCGCCGGTCAGCTGCGCCACGATCGCGGCCGTGGCCTCGTCGAGGGCCGTGGCCCGCTCCTGCTTGACCGTAAGCCGATTGGCGTCCGCCACGAGCGTGGCGCCCACGGCCTCGACCCTCGCGAACACGTCGTCTTCGTAGTCGCGGAACAACTGGTACGGCATCGGCGTGATGGGTCCCCGCTCGCTCACCAGCGCGCTCACGAGCTCGCGCTGGAGGTTGATCGCCTCGCGGATCCACACCTTGGACGCCTCGAGGCCCGCGCTGAGCACGTCCTCGCTCACCTTCGGTGCGCCGTCGGCGTACATGTCGAACGAGCCCGCCGTGCCGCCAGCCTCGACCATCATGATCGCCACGTCACTGTCGGGAGCCTCGCTGAGCGCCCGTCCCGCCACGACCAGCTCGAAGGTCGACGCGTCGCCCTCGGCGTAGGTCGGGTGCGCCCGCCACTCGCCCTCGGTGGTGAAGGCCATGCGAACCGCGCCGATGGGCCCGTCGAAGGGGATGCCCGAGATCATCAGTGCCGCGGACGCAGCGTTGATCGCGAGGATGTCGTGCGGATTCTCCTGGTCCGCGCTCATCACCGTGCCCACGACCTGGACCTCGTTGCGGAAGCCCTTCGGGAACGAGGGACGCAACGGTCGGTCGATCAGGCGGCAGATGAGGATCGCCTGGTCCGAGGGGCGACCCTCGCGGCGGAAGAAGGACCCCGGAATCTTCCCGGCGGCGTAGGCCCGCTCCTCGATGTCCACCGTCAGGGGAAAGAAGTCCATCCCCTCGCGCACGCTGCGCGAGGCGGTCACGGTGGCCAGCACCATGGTGTCGCCCAGGCGAGCGAGGACGGCCCCGTCGGCCAGCTGGGCCAGTCGCCCGACCTCGAAGCTGAGGGTCTTGTCAGTGCCCGTTAGCGGGCGGCTTACGCGGATTGCGTCGTTCATGGCTGTGCTCCTTAAGCATCTTGCAGCACTCCGCCCGGATCCCAGTGGGCAACCTTCGCGTTCCGCGACTGTTCTCCACTGGCCTCCGGGGCCCGGATGTGCCGAACGCGCCGACGTCGTCGGCGCGTCAACTCGGCTAGCGACGAATGCCGAGGCGACCGATCAGGGCGCGATAGCGCTCGACGTCGTCACGCTGGACGTAGTCCAGGAGACGTCGCCGCTGGCCGATGAGCATCATCAGTCCGCGTCGGGTGTGGTGATCACCCTTGTGAACCTTGAGGTGCTCGGTGAGGTGCGCGATCCGATCCGTCAAGAGTGCGACCTGGACCTCGGGCGAGCCCGTGTCCGT
This sequence comes from Acidimicrobiales bacterium, assembly GCA_049964855.1. Lineage (GTDB taxonomy): Bacteria > Actinomycetota > Acidimicrobiia > Acidimicrobiales > RAAP-2 > RAAP-2. The sequence continues at coordinate 4,842 of JBMFWX010000029.1, read as the reverse complement.
GGCGTGCGCCTGATAGTCCTTGATGATCTGCTGCTTCTCAGCCATAACGTCGTGTGCCTTATGAGTCGGGTTTCCCGGTGCGCGCCGCCCACTTGACGGCCCACACGATCAGCGTCGCTGACCGAACTCTTAGCCTAGCAGGGCGAACGACCCGGGCGTGAACGTCGCGAACGCCGCGACCGTGGCGTCCACGTCGCGCTCCATCTGGGCCACGAGGGCGTCGACGCCGTCGAAGGTCGTCTCGGGACGCAACGCGGAGAGGAAGCTCACGTCCAGCACCTGGTCGTACAGGTCACCGTGGTACCCCACGAGGTGCGCCTCGACGCGTAGGTCACCCGAGTCGTAGAACTGGGGTCGCGTGCCGACCGAGACCGCCGCCGGCCACCAGTCGCCGTTCGGCGTGTGGGCCGCGCCGGCGTACACGCCGCGCGCCGGCAGCTGCTGGCGCGCGTCGGGCTCCAGGTTCGCCGTGGCGAACCCCAGGGATGCGCCGCGGGCGTCGCCGTGCACGACCGCGCCGCGCAGCGTGAAGGGGCGTCCCAGCACGCGATTCGCCCGCGCCAGATCGCCCCGGGTCAAGGCCGTCCGCACCGCGGTCGAGCTCCAGCGCTCCTCGTCGCCCTCGATGCGCGCGGGGTGCACCGTGAAGCCCAGTCGCTCACCGTGCGAGCGCAGGAGCGCCACGTCGCCCCGGCGCTCGTGACCGAAGCGAAAGTCCTCACCGACGACGACGTCACGCGCGCGAAGTTGCGCCACCAGGACGCGCTCGATGAACTCCTCGGCCGACTCGCTGGCCAGCACGTGATCGAAGCGCACCACTCGGACCTGGTCCACCCCGAGTCGGGCCATTCCCTCGAGCCGTTGGTCGATCGTGCCAATCAGCCGCGGGGCATGGGGCGGGTCGAGCACCGTCGCGGGGTGCGGATCGAAGGTCACCACCGTGGCGGCGGCGTCGCCGGCTCTCGTCAGCGCGCGCACCTCGGCCAGCACCTGCTGATGTCCTAAGTGCAGGCCATCGAACACGCCCACCGCCACCGCACTGGGCGAGCTGGCGCGCCACTCGTCGTCCTCGATCACCCTCACGGCGCTCAACCTACCCGTCCGCCGGGAGCACGACGTCCGGCTGCCACCGACCATCTCGCTCGACGATGACGCCGATCAGCGTCCCGCGCCGATCGAGTGCCGCCAGGTGGCGCGCACCGGGTGGCGCGTCGGCCAGGTCGAGGCGCTGGCCTCGGCGCATCGCCACCTCGTCGACCTCCGAGAGAGTGACCGGGGCGAGATCCGCCACGAGCTCGCGCGCCGGCGACACCACCGAGCTCCCACGCGCGACCCGCTCGGCGACGTCCTCGAGGCTGAGCGCGTCGTCGACGCGGTGGGCACCGCTGGCAACCCGTCGCAGGGAGTCCAGGTGCGCCAGCGTCCCGAGCCGCTGTGCCGCGTCGCTCACCAGCACGCGCACGTACGTGCCCGGCGAGCACGTGACGGCGAACGCCCACCGATCGGGACGCTCGGTGGCGCGCAGCTCGAAGGCCACCACCTCGATCGATCGCGGATCGCGCGGGACCTCGACGCCGTCGCGGGCGAGTTCGTGGAGACGCCGACCGCCCACCTTGAGCGCCGAGACCATCGGGGGCACCTGAAGCTGCGTGCCGCGCAAGTTCGCAGCGACGGCGTCCAGGTCGGCCTGATCCAGCGCGGGCACCGCCGCCCGTCCCACCTCGCGGCCGTCGGCGTCCAGGGAGTCGGTGGCCACGCCCACGACCGCCGTACCCTCGTAGCGCTTGAGCCCCGCCTGCGCGAAGCGCAGGAGTCGTGTCGCCGGACCCACCGCGACGACGAGAAGGCCCGTCGCCATTGGGTCGAGCGTGCCGGCGTGACCGATGCGGCGCTGACTCAGCAGACGACGGAGGTGATCAATCACGTCGTGGCTGGTCATCGCGCCGGGCTTGTCGACCAGCACGACCCCGCTAGTCGTGCTCACGGTGCCGCCGGCGCAGGATCTCCTCGACAGCCGATCCCTGCGCGATGGCGGGGTCGGCCGAGAACGTCAGCTTGGGCGTGCGCTTGAGCCTCGTCTGCGCGTTGACCGACGCCTGGATCTGGGCGCGGTGCTCATCGAGCGCCTCGCGCGCCGGGCCGCTAACCGAGTCGAGGTAGACGCTGGCCTGGCGCAGGTCCGGCGTCACCTCGACGCCGGTCACCGTCAGCAGGCCCAGCCGATCGTCGAGGTCGGCCCAGCGCACCAACTCCTCGGAGATGACCTCGCGCAGGATCTGGTTCACGCGCGCCGTGCGCGGATACGGGTGGCGACCGGTCGCGTGGGCCACGCTAGGCCGTTCGCGGGATCTCGCGCTCGTCGAAGGTTTCGATGATGTCGCCCTCCTTCAAGTCCTGGTAGTCGGACAGGCCGATACCGCACTCGAAGCCCGCCGCCACCTCGCGCGCGTCGTCCTTGAAGCGACGTAGCGACGTGATCGTGCCCTTCCAAATGATCGTTCCCTCGCGTAGGAAGCGCACCTTCGAGCCCCGGGTGATCACACCCTCACGCACGAAGCAGCCGGCGATCGCACCGATGCGCGGCACGCGGAACACCTCGCGAACCTCCGCCTCCCCGGTAACGACCTCCTCGAAGACCGGCGACAAGAGACCCACCATCGCCGCCTCGATCTCCTCGATGAGCTTGTAGATGATCTCGTAGGTCCGGATCTCCACGCCCTCGGACTCTGCGAGCTCGCGGCTGCGCCGGTCCGGGCGCACGTTGAAGCCGATGATCGTCGCGCCCGACGCCTTGGCCAACTGCACATCGTTCTCCGTGATGCCGCCGACGCCGCGGTGGACGATGACCAGCTTCACGTCATCGCGCTCCAGCTTGCGCAACGACTCCGTGCAGGCCTCGAGGGAGCCCTGCACGTCCGCCTTGAGCACGACGTTGAGTGTGGCCGTCTCGCCACGCTGGATCTGCTCGAACAGGTCCTCCAGGCGCGCGCCGCTCGCCGCCGCGACCGGCTGATGGCCGATGAGGCGCACGCGCTGAGCCCGCGCCTCGGCCAGCGACCGCGCGTGCGCCAGGTCGTCGGCCACCCGCATCTCGTCACCCGCCATGGGCGGCTCACTGAATCCGAGTACTCGCACCGGCGTCGACGGGCCCGCGGTGGCGACCGCCTTGCCGTTGTCGTCGATGAGGGCCTTGACCTTGCCGTAGGCCGCGCCGGCCACCACCGGGTCCCCGACCGCGAGCAACCCCTTCTGGACGATCACCGTCGCGACCGGACCCCGTCCGACCTCGAGGTTCGCCTCGAGCACAATACCCATGGCCCGACCCTTGGGCCGCGCGCGTAGCTCGCCGATCTCGGCGACCAGCAGAACCTGCTCGAGCAGCTCGTCGATGCCGATCCCCTGTAACGCGGAAATCTCGACGCAGATGGTGTCCCCGCCCCACTTCTCGGGAACCAGGCCGTGCTCACTGATCTGCTGGAGCACGCGATCGGGATTCGCGTCGGGACGATCGATCTTGTTGATCGCGACGATGAGGGGAACACCCGCCGCCTTGGCGTGGTTGATCGCCTCCACGGTCTGGGGCATGACGCCATCGTCGGCCGCGACCACCAGGATGACAATGTCCGTGACGTCCGCGCCGCGCGCGCGCATGGCGGTGAAGGCCTCATGTCCGGGCGTGTCCAGGAACGTGATGGTCTTGCCGCGCCACGAGACCTGGTAGGCACCAATGTGCTGGGTGATCCCACCGGCCTCCCCCGCGACCACGTTGGTCTTGCGGATCTGGTCGAGCAGCTTGGTCTTGCCATGGTCGACGTGGCCCATCACGGTCACGACCGGGGGTCGCGGCGCGGGCGGGATCTCGTCGTCGAGGTCGTCCTCGTCGAAGAACTTCGCCAGCAGTGCGGCCTCCTGCTGCTCGCCGGGGTCCACGAGGTGAACCGTGGCGCCAACCTCCGCCGCGTACAACTCGATCATGTCGTCGCTCAGGGCCTGTACGGCCGTGACGATCTCACCCTGGAGGAAGAGAAAGCGGATGATGTCCGCCGCGCTGCGATTCAGCTTGGGTCCCACGTCCTTGGCGGTCGACCCCCGCTCGATGATGATCTCTCCCTCGGGAACCGGGGCGCTGCTCGGTTGCCACGTCGTCATCTGCGTCGGCTCGAGCTCCTCGCTGTTGCGGCGCCGACGACGCGTCGTCTTTCGCTGCGACCCGCGTGGACCACCCGTCCCCCGACCCGCGGGCGGGCGTCCGGGCGCCATCGGCGCCCCGCCCGTGCCGCCGGGGCGACTCCCAGCGAATCCGACGCCACCGGGGCGCGACGGTCCGGTGCCGCGCGGCGCCCCCGACGGGGCCCGCGAGGCACCCGGGCGGCTCGCGCCCGCACCCACCGGACGACCGGTGGGATTCGACGGCGAACGCCGGCCCGGCGGCGGCGGGATCGGACGGCCGGTCGCGCTGAGCGGACGACCCGGCGGCGGCGGGATCGGGCGGCCGGTCGCGCTGAGCGGGGGCCGCGCGCCGGGTGCGGCACCGCCGGGCCCGCCAGCGGGACGCTGGGTCGGCCGAATAGTGGTGGGTCCCGACGGCGGGGCGCTTCGCGGCGCAGCGGGCTTGGGGGCGGGCGCCGTCCGGCTCCTCACCCCGCGATGTGCCGCCTCGGGCTCGCCGGACGTCGGCGCAGACGGTGGAGCCGCGCTGGGTGCGGGGATCGACGAGGGAAGTGACCCGACGGGCGCGGGGGGCTCGACCACGGGGGTGGACGCGGGTGCCGTCCCCGTCGGAGCGGGCGCGGGTGCGGCCATCGGCGCGGGTGCGGCCACCCGCTCGGGTGTGGGCGGAGG
>JBMFWX010000028.1:0-25169 GCA_049964855.1 Acidimicrobiales bacterium | reverse complement strand
TAGTTAATCAAACCGCGGCTTGACAAACATAGGAGCATCATCAGTTGGCCACCCCACAGCAGAGCGGCCGCCCCCGCCAGGGCCAGCGCGGCCCCGGGCACGTCAGGCCGCGACGCGACCGGATTGCGCGAGTTGGGCACCACCCACAGCACCACCACCACCGCGAGAGCCGCGATCGGCACGTTGATGAGAAAGACCGACCCCCACCAGTAGTGAGCCAGCAGCCAGCCACCGATCATCGGACCCAGCGCCAAGCCCAAGCCGTTGGTGCCCGACCACAGCCCGATCGCGCGCGCCCGGTCGTGGGGGGTCGTGAACACGTTGGTGAGGATCGACAGCGTCGACGGCATGATGGCGGCCGCCCCCACGCCCATGAAGGCTCGCGCGGCGATCAGATCCGCCGCCCGGGGCGAGAACGCCGACAGGGCCGAGCCCGTGGCGAAGATCGCCAGACCCGCCACGAACACCCACTTGCGACCGAGGTGGTCGCCGAGTGAGCCGGCGATGAGCAAGAGCCCCGCCAGGACCACGACGTAGGCGTCGACGATCCACTGCAGTTGCGCCGCGTCGACGTGCAGCGTGGCGACGATGCGCGGAAGCGCCACGTTCAGAACCGTGCCGTCCAGATTGATGATCAGCACCGACAGGCACAACACCGCCAGGATCGCCACCCGCCGCGGAGGATCGGGGACGCCCGGCACCACACTCGCCACTCGGGTGCGCGACGCGCCTCGGATCGTCACTAGCCGTCCCCCCTGACGCGAACGAGCCCCCCGCGACGGCCCCCCGCGCGAGCGGCCGCTGGTGGCTGGTCCATGGATCCTCCCGTGGCGAGGCGAGGTACCGGTCGCGGTCCTCGCCCAGGGCAGAAAGTCCCGGTGACGAACCGAGTGCCGCGCCGTGGGCAAAATGGGGCAGACTGGGGGCGTGACCGTCGCCGCTGCCCAGCCCACGCACCCGTGGCTGATCCAGGGGGGAATGGGCATCGCCGTCTCCGGGTGGCGCCTCGCCAGCACCGTCGCGCGCGCCGGCCAGCTCGGCGTGGTCTCGGGTACCGGCATCGACAACGTCTTCGTGCGGCGACTGCAGGACGAGGGGGCCGATGAGGACCTGCGACGCGTCCTGGGCCACTTCCCCGTGCCCCGACTGGTCGACGAGGTGCTCAGCCGCTTCGCGACCGTGCGCCGCCGACCGCGCGAGCCGTACCGGACGCTGCCGATGCTCACGCACGACAGCCCGGCGACGTCGTGGGACGTGCTCGTGCTGGCGGCCTTCGCCGAGGTCGCCATGGCCAAGGCCGGCCACGGCGGCCTCGTGGGAATCAACCTGCTCACCAAGGTCCAGCTGCCCACGGCCGCCACCCTCTTCGGAGCCGTGCTGGCAGGCGTCGACTACGTCATCATGGGCGCCGGCGTGCCCACCCACATCCCCGGCCTCCTGGCGCGGCTCAGTCGGGGGGAGGCCGTGGAGGAGCCCCTCACGGTGGCCACCGCGACGGGCGAGCGGACCGACTCCGTACCCTTCGACCCCGCGCCCTACGCCCCGGCGGCGCCGCTCACCACGCCGCGCTTCATCGCCGTCGTCTCGTCGCACGTCCTGGCCACCGCCCTCGCGCGGCGCAGCAACGGGCCCGTGCACGGGTTCGTCGTCGAGCGCCCCTCCGCCGGCGGCCACAACGCGCCTCCCCGGGGTCGGATGGAGATCGACGAGCACGGCAACCCCGTCTACGGCGAGCGCGACCGCATCGATCTCGACGCGCTCGGCGAGCTCGGACGGCCCTACTGGATCGCGGGCGGCATCACCACACGCGAGCAGGTGCGCGACGTGATCGACCAGGGGGCGACCGGCGTCCAGGTCGGCACCCTCTTCGCCTACTGTCGCGAGTCGGGGATGAGCGCGGCCCTGCGCGAGCGGATACTCGCCGCGCTGACGCGGGCGCCCCTCGAGGTACGAACCTCGACCACCGCATCCTCGACCGGGTACCCGTTCAAGGTCGTCGTGGCTCCGGACACCGTCGCCGACGAGAGCGTCTACCACTCGCGCCGCCGCCACTGCGACCTGGGCTACCTACGCGAGGCCTACGAGTTGCCCGATGGCACCATCGGGTACCGCTGCGCCGCCGAGCCGGTCGCCAGCTACCTGCGCAAGGGCGGCGAGCGCGCGTGCACCGTGGGCACCACGTGCCTGTGCAACGGCCTCATGGCCACGGCTGGACTCGGTCAGTTCCGCTCGGGGGGACGCCAGGAGCCACCCATCGTGACCAGTGGCGACGCCCTCGACCAGGTCGTCACACTGCTCGCCGGCCGGTCGTCCTACGGGGCACTCGACGTCATGGAGCATCTGCGTCCCGACGCTGTGCAGTGAGTCGGTCAGGCCACCGTGCGTAGAGCATCGCCCACCGGCTCCAACGCCGCCAGCAAGTCCCCGATGGCCACCGTCGCGAAGCCGACCGCCTGATCGGCCACGCCGTAGGGGAGGTAGAGGCGCCCCGCGTGCACGAGCGAACCGCACGAGTACACCACGTTGGGCACGTACCCGTCGCGCTCGGCAGGATCGGGCAGCAGGAGCGGACGGCGCAGTTGGGCCACCACGCGAGTCGGGTCGTCCAGGTCCAACAACAGCGCACCGATCCCGTAGGTCCGCATCGGACCCACCCCGTGGGTGATGACCAGCCAGCCCTCCGCCAACTCGATCGGCGAGCCGCAGTTGCCCAGCTGGAGGATCTCCCAGGGGTGCTGGGGGATCTGCGCCGGCGCCACCTCGTTCCAGCTCGTCAACGAGTCGGAGAACGCGACCGCGTTGGTCTCGCGGTCGTGACGCGAGAGCGCGGTGAAGCGACCGTTGACCCGCCGGGGGAAGAACGCCAGACCCTTGTTGCTCGCCCCGATACCCGACAAGGGCGACGAGCGAAAGGTGACGAAGTCGCTCGTCTCGAGCAGCTGCTGGCGAATCGAGCGCCCGTCGAACGCGGTGTACGACGCCAGGTAGCGCGTCACGCCGTCGTCGTCGAAGGCGACGAAGCGGGCGTCCTCCATGCCGCGCCGCTCCGCAGGAGCGGTCGGCCAGAGCGTGCGCCGCGACACGTCCACGCGCTCGTCGAAGACCGCCTCGTACCACGACGCTGTCACCTCGCGCACGAGGTCCACGACCTCGCGCGCACCCGTGGCGTCGCCCCGCGCGGCCACGAAGTCGGCCAGCGAGCGCTCCAACTCCTCCCAGGTGTAGTCGGGCGAGAGTCCACCGAGGGCGGCGTGCAGCGTGACGTCGTCCTGGCCACGCTCGCGCAGGCTCGCCAGCAGCTCGTCGCGCGGCGGCGGCGTCGCCGACACCGATCCGACGACCGGGTACGGCAGCGGGTCGTTCATGTGTAGCTCGCCGTCGGATCCGATCTCGCCCGTGCGAAAGCAGATCGACGAGTGGTGTCCCTCACCGATCGAGCGATAGCTCACGATCACGCGCAGGGCGCCCTCGGCCAGGCCCGACTGGTCGGGGTGCGCCACGATGCTCGGATTGGTCAGCGACGCACCCTCGAGGGAGTACTCGTGGGTGAACGTCGCGCCGAGCAGCTGACGGCGAGCGGGCGACAACGTCGCGGCCAACTGCGGCGCCACCATCGAGGCGTGGCGCTCGAAGACGTCGGCGAGGTCCTCGTGACGGTGGGCGAAGCGCGCGAACAGCTCGGTCAGCGCAGCGTCGACGTCATCATCGCTCAGCGCCATCACCCGCGCCACCGTCGTGTCCACGCGCCCTTCCCCGCCGCCGACCAGCTCACTACCGGGCACGAAGAGACGTGAGATCACGCGCGCCGAGTCGGCGCGAAGGTAGATCCCCGTGCGGACCGCCAGAACAGGTTCAGTTACGATGCGACACCTTCGAGGAGACGTGCGTGCTGCAGGGTGGCGAGCAGGGCCAGCGTCGACTCCGCGCCCTGATTGAGATTTGGTCCGTTTTGCGTGAGACCATCGTAGCCACCGCCCGTCACGATGTCGTACATGGCCGCGCCGGCGTCGTTGGCGCCGGCGAACCACCCGACCGCCATCTCCATCGCGTCGCGCCACCGCACGTCGCCCGTCAGGCGCCACGCGCTGGCGCACGCGTCGGCCAGGGCGGCCACCTCGATGGGCTGCTGGTCGAACCCCGGGCCCCTCTCGCCCGGACCGCGACCGCCGACCGGGGTCACCGACAGGTGCGTCGCGCTCGACTCCACCCCGAGCAGCCACTCGAGCTGGGCCAGGGCCCGCTCCACGTGCTCGTCGCGTCCCAGCGCCCAGGCCGCTTCCAACTGGGCCTGGGCCAGGGCGGCATTCGCGTAGGTCAGTCGTGCCTCGGGCCAGCGCCACCGCGAGCCGCCCCAGGGCCCCGACAGCATCACCAGAGCGTCGTCCAAGAGCCCGCGCGCGCGCTCGTGCGACGAGTCGCGGCGCAGCACCTCGAAGGCACCCAGCGCGGCGAAGGCCGTCGCCCGCGACCACGGCGAACGGACTTGGGCCCCGCGCTCGAACAGTTCGAGGGCCAGGTCGCGTTCGGACTCGTCGCTCGCTCGCGCGGCCGCGGTTCCCGCCCCCCACAGCAGCCGCCCCCAGCAGTCCTCGACCGTCCAGTCCCCACTCCAGCGGCCGTGACGGTCGCGCCGGTTGCGACAGCGCCCGTCAGCGTGCTGCGCCTGGGCGAGGAAGGCCAGTGAGCGAGTGAGCAACTCGCCCAGCGGACCCGTCGTCACTCCCTCCCGGGCCAGGACGACCACGACACGAGCCACGTCATCGGTGCAGTAGCCGTGCTCAGGGCGTGGCGCCGCGAGGCGCGCGTGCTCGAAGGTCGCGACGTCGTCCGACAGTGCGAGCAAGTGGGCGAAGTTCACCCCGGGCGCCGTCATGAGACGTGCGCCACCTCGCGGTCCACCAACGAGTCGATCAAACCGCGGTAGCGCAGCGCCACCGCGTCCCAGCTGAGAGTCGGCGCGATGCGCGCCGCCTCTGCGCGCATCGCCGCCGCGGTGACCGGCTCGGTCAGGATCCGTCGCAGTGCGAACGCCATCGCCGCGACGTCGCCCTGGTCCACGACGAGGCCGGCGCCCGACGACAGCAACTCGACGGCGTGGGGGAAGGCGGTCGCCACAACGGGTCGACCCGCCGCAATGGCGTCCACCAGCACCCCCGACGTGGCCTGCTCGCGCGAGTCGTAGGGCAGGATCACCACGTCGGCGCTCGCGATCAACTGCTCGAGTGAGTCGAGGGAGCGGTACGAGTTGTCGAACTCCACCATCGAGCCCGCGTGACGCTCGCGCACCCGACGCTCCAGCGAGCGGCGGTACGCGTCGCCCGAGGTCGCCAGGACCTTGGGGTGCGTGCGACCGGCCACCACGTAGCGCGGCCGGGGAACCAAGTCACGCAGCGTCGCCACGGCATCAATGGCCCACTCGATCCCCTTGCCCGGACCGATCAGCCCCCACGTCAGGATCAGCGGGCGCGCGCCGCGCGTCGGCGTCGTCGCCGGCATCACCATCGCCCCGTGGGCGATGACGCTCACCGGAGTGGTGCCGATCTCGTAGACCTCGCTCAGGGTGGCCCGCGCGGACCGCGACATCACCACCACCTGGTCGGAGCGCCGCACGACCTCGTTGAGGACCCAGCGCTGGTGGTCGGTCGGGTGTGGCAACACGGTGTGCAGGATCGCGATGATCGGCACCCGCACCCCCGCCATCACGTCTAGGACGTCCTCACCGTCCGCGCCACCGTAGAGGCCGTACTCGTGCTGGATCACGGCCACGTCACGCCGATTGAGCGCCCGCGCGGCCGAGGCGATCGTCGAGCGGTCCGTTGCCACCAGAGTGGCGACGATCGGCACGGCGCTCGTCGCCGGAGCCGGTTCGGGCGTGTCCAACACGCGCACCACCGAGCACGTCACCCCGTCGCGCACCAGCGCGGTCGCCAGGGCGGTCGTGAAGGTCGCGATGCCGCAGGGCGTCGGCAGCGCCGTGCTCACGAAGCCTACCGACACGACACGTCGCGACACCTCGCGCTGTCCCTGTTCCTCATGAGTACCCACGTCACCTCCACGGTCGGGAGCCGTCGAGCCCGAACGAGCGACAGGCCCCAGGCCGTCCACTCGAACTTGTCGTCTCATCAAGAAAAATATTCGTTAATTCATTGTACCAGCCAAGGCCCGACCTCGTTCGAGTCGAGGGGCGACGAGCCGGTCCGGCGCGGCCCCGCGGCCTCCGTCCGGGCCGGAGCCGGCGCGGCTCACCCTCGGCTCACCCTCGGCCTACCCTCGGCGTCACGCCGCCGACCCCCCAGTCGCGCCCTAACGTACGCATCGTGACGAGCGCCACTGCCCCGCCCGAGCGCGACCGCGCGACGGATACGACGTGCTGAGCGTCCTGTTCGCCCTGGCGACGGCGGCGGCGAACGCGCTCGCGGTGACGGCGCAGCACATCGCGAGCACCAGTCGCCGCGGACTCTCGATCGGGCGGCTCATCGCCCACCTGGTGCGCCACCCGCTGTGGTGGCTCGGCTGGGGTGGTATGGTGGCGTCGCTCGTCGGCCAGGCGCTGGCGCTGCACTTCGGCCCCCTGTCCCTCGTGCAGCCGCTCCTGGTCAGCGAGCTCGTCATCGCACTGATCCTGCGGCGCACCTGGCTACGTCAGTCGATTCGTCCATTGGCCTGGGCCAGCGCCCTGCTCACCGTCGCCGCCCTCGCAGGTTTCCTCGTTCTCGCCGCCCCCCACGCCCCCGCGGTGGCCCCGCCGTCAGCCCTGCGCTGGATCGTCGCCAGCGGTGCCAGCGCCCTCGTCGCCGCCGGCCTGGGCGCCGGGGCCCGACGGGGCTCTCCGCGGCGCCGTGCGGCCCTCTTCGCGAGCGCGACCGCGGTGCTGTGGGCGATCGAGGCCGCCTTCATCAAGGCCACCACCGACGTGATCACCTCATCGGGCTACGGCGGACTCTTCGCCCACTGGCCGGTCTACGCGCTGATCGTCGCGGGCATCGCCGGCCTGCTCAGCGAGCAGAGCGCCCTCCACGTCGGCCCCCTCCAAGTCTCCCAGCCCCTGATCGTCATCGTCGACCCCCTGGCGAGCGTGGTCGTGGGCGTCTGGTTGTTCCGCGAGCACCTGGCCACCAGCGCGCCGCGCGCGCCCCTAGCCGGGGTCGCGTTCGCGCTCATGGCGTTGGGTGTCGTCGTCCTCTCACGCACCGCCCCCGCCACCATGGAGCCCGCGTCGCGCGGCGACTAAGAGGACTGGCGGGTCTGCCTCGGCTCGGGGCAGGCTTTCCACCGAACCGCTGACTGGTGAGCACTTCTGGCGACTAGGCCTCGAGCCCTATGGCTAGATCGTGCCCCAGCCGGTTGGTGAGGCTGACGGAGAAGGCGGGAGGTGTCACGCCTGGAGCACTAAACCACTCCTAGGCGAAGTCCTCCTCACGGTACTCCTCGCTGCGTCGCGCGCCACCCGACTCCTCGATCGTGCGCAACTCGACGCGACGAATCTTGCCGCTGATGGTCTTGGGAAGCTCGGCGAACTCGAGGCGTCGCACGCGCTTGTAGGGTGCCAGACGTTCACGGCAGTGGCGCAGGATGTCACCGGCCAGATCCCGGCTCGGGACCTGCCCGGCCACCAGCGCGACGTAGGCCTTGGGGACCGAGAGGCGCAACTCATCGGGGGCCGGCACGACGGCCGCCTCCGCCACGGCCACGTGCTCAATGAGCACGCTCTCCAATTCGAAGGGGCTGATGCGATAGTCGCTGGACTTGAAGACGTCGTCGGTGCGTCCAACGTACGTGATGTAGCCATCGGCGTCGCGGCTGGCGACGTCGCCGGTGTGGTACCAGCCCCCGGCGAACGCCGTTTCGTTGCGCTCGTCGTCGGCCCCGCCGGCCGTGCGATAGCCCGTCATCAGCCCCACCGGACGTTCCGGGGCGAGGCGCACGCAGATCTCGCCCTCCTCGGCCACCTCCCCGGTGATCGGATCGACCAGGTCGATGTCGAAGCCGGGAATCGGCCGGCCCATCGAGCCCGCCTTGACGCTCTGGGACGGCGAGTTGCCGACCTGCACCGTCGTCTCGGTCTGACCGAAACCGTCGCGGATGGCGAGCCCCCACGCATGTTGAACCTGGCTGATCACCTCGGGATTGAGAGGCTCCCCCGCCGCCACGAGCTCGCGCAGCGACATCGGCCACGATGACAGGTCCTGCTGGATCAACATGCGCCACACCGTGGGTGGCGCGCAGAAGGTCGTCACCCGCGCGTCGCGCAGCACGTCCAGCATGGCGCGCGCGTCGAAGCGCTCGAAGTTGAACATGCACACGGTGGCGCCCGCGATCCACGGCGCGAACACGCACGACCACGCGTGCTTCGCCCAACCGGGGCTGGAGACATTCAGATGGACGTCGCCTTCGCGCAGACCGATCCAGTACATCGTCGAGAGGTGACCGATCGGGTAGCTGGCGTGCGTGTGCTCGACCATCTTCGGCAGCGCGGTCGTGCCGGAGGTGAAGTAGACGAGCAACGGATCGCTGGCACGCGTGGCACCATCCACCTCGAAGCCGTGGGTCGACTGACGCACCTCGGCGAAGTCGACCCAACCGGCCACGGGCGGACCCACCGCCACGCGAACGTAGGTGCCCGCGACGTCGGCGAAGCGCTCCGTGATGTCCGAACGCGCGATGACCGCGCCGGCGTGAGCCCGATCGACCCGATCGCGCACGTCGTCCGTCGTGAGCAGGGTGCTCGCCGGAATGATGACGGCGCCGAGCTTCATCACCGCCAGCGTCACTTCCCACAGTTCGACCTGGTTGCCCAGCAGCACCAGCACCCGCATACCGCGCGTCACGCCGAGCGAACGCAGCCACCCCGCCAGCTGGTCCGAACGAGCCGACAGCTCGGCGAAGGTGTACGACGCGTCACGCCCATCGTCCTCGATGATCCGTAGCGCGGGCTCGTCGGCCCGCTCGCGCGCCAGGACCGCGTCGAACCAGTCCAGTGCGAAGTTGAAGAACTCGGGACGGGGCCACGAAAAGCCCTCGCGGGCCGCGGTGTAGTCCTCGCGCGTCGCCACGAGGAAGTCACGCGCCGAGCGAAGCACCTCCCCCGCTGATCCCGAAGCCGTCTGCGTCGTGTCCGTCGCCATCGCACCCCCTACCGTGCCCCTCGCCCCGAGAGTAGCAAGTCGCCGGGCCCACCACTTGGGGCGCTCTGGCGGCCCGCCCGCGCCGCGCGAGACCGGGCCGGTAAGGTGGTCGGCGATGGCGCCACCGGACGACTCCTACGATCTCGCGCTGGCCGCCGCGTCCCTTCGGGCCAACGCCGCCGACCTCACTGCCCTGCTCACGAGCCTCGCCGACCAGCTCGCCGACACCCTGGGCACGCGCCTGCGGGTACAACGCGGTGGCCGGCGGCGCCGCGACGCGACGGTCAGTGCCGTGACGGTCGCGCTGGGCTCGGATGAGTTCACCGCCGCTCTGGACGACGGAGACGTGCGCTGCCAGGTCGCGCACGTCTCGGGCGGCATCAGGATTCGCAACGAGGCACTCGACCTCCAGTCCTGGCTGGTACGGCTGCTCGACGCGCTTCGTGCGGAGGCCGCCCACAGCGATCGGGCGCGCGCGGCGTTGGAACACATCGTGATAGGGGGAACCAGTTGAGTGATGCACCTAAGGACCTGCCCGAGGCTAGTGAACGGCGCCTCGAGGAGATCGAGCACGGTCTGTTCACCTCAGACCTGTCGGTCAACGAGTTCCTGCTGGTCAAGGAGGCGGGGTACCACCCCCTCGGGCTGGTCATGGGCTCGTCGATCTATCACACCGGGCTCCAGACTCGTAAGTGGGGTGAGAGCCAGGAGCTCACCAAGTTGACCGAGGCGATGTACAACGCCCGCGAGCTGGCCATGACCCGGATGGAGGAGGAGGCCAGCGAGCTGGGCGCCGACGGCGTCGTGGGTGTGCGCCTGGACGTCAACTACTACGAGTGGGGCAAGGACGCCGCGGAGTTCATCGCCGTGGGCACGGCGGTGAAGGCGGAGGACGGCGTCTCGCGACGCAACGCCCTGGGCAAGCCCTTCACGTCGGATCTGTCGGGACAGGACTTCTGGACCCTCTTGCGCACCGGCTACCTGCCTCAGGGCCTGGTCATGGGCACCTGCGTCTACCACATCGCCCACCGGGGCCTGGGCCAGACGTTGGCCACCACGGGTCAGAACGTCGAGCTGCCCAACTTCACCCAAGCTCTCTACGAGGCCCGCGAGCTGGCGATGACGCGCATGCAGGACGAGGCGAGCCAGCTGGGGGCCGCGGGAGTCGTCGGCGCGCGCCTGGAAGAGAAGACGCACCAGTGGGGGTCGCACACGATCGAGTTCCTGGCGCTGGGCACGGCGGTCACCCGTACGTCCGACGAGATCACACTGACCCCACCCGTGACCATTATCTCCCTCGACCACTGATGAGCGACGACCTGCCCGAAGCGGCGCGCGGCCGTCTCCACGGCGGCGCGTTCACCTCCGGTCTGAGCGTGGCGGACCTGGCCGCGTGCCACGCCATGGGTCTCGAGCCGGTCGGGCTCGTCCAGGGGTTCTGCGCGATGCAGTGGGGCTACGGCCCAGCGCGCACGGGATTCGGTTCGGGCGGGGGTCTGGGCATGGGATTCGCAACGGGGCTCGCGCCCAGCGTGGCGCGCGGGGGCTACGTCGAGAACTACCAGTGTCCCCACGCCATGGTGTCCGCCGAGCACCGTCAATGGGGCCAGAACTACGAGCAGACGTGGATCGAGCAGAGCTGGCACGACGGCTACGCCGCGGCCAGCCACCGCATGCTCGAAGAGGCCACCACCCTCGGTGCGCACGGCGTCGTCGGCGTCGTGGACACCGTGGCCTCCCTCGCCGAGGCCGGCGTCGTCGAGTTCCACCTCCTGGGCACGGCGGTGGTCGTGAGCGGCCTCGAGCGCCCGGCGACGCCGTGGACGACCTCGCTGGCTGGCCAGCGCCTCGCCAAGCTCTTCGAGGCGGGGTACGCACCGGTCTCGACGATCGCCGTCGTCTCGTCGGTTCGCGTTTGGGCCTCGTGCATGACCGAGTACTTCATGGGCTCGGGAGCCGGGCTGTGGTCCTCGCCCTCGGACTCGGTCGAGATCGACCAACTCGTCAGCGCGCGCACCCGGGCGCGCCAGCTCGTGCGCGAGCGGGCGCGCAACCAGCTTCGCGGCGACGAGCTCCACGGCGTCGACCTACGCGTGAGTGAGCGAGAGCCCGGACCAGGCGACATCGATATCGAGGTGCAGCTGCGCGGCAACCGGGTGCGCCGCGCGCGGCCCGCCGACCCACTCACCTTCCCTCGACCCACGGTCGCGCTGTCGTGACCGGCGCCGCACCGTCCCCCAACGCGTCCGGCGACCTCCCCGCCGCCGTGCGCCAGGCTCTCGCGGTGGCCGAGCCCGTCGCAGGCGCTCGCGCGGGACTCACCTCTGACCTGACCATCGACGAGACGCTGATCCTGCACAGCGTCGCGTGGGCCCCCCGCGACCTCGTGGTCGGGCTCTCGGTGCAGTCGGTACCCTCGTCGATCTGGTCGTGGGGCAGCGGCGAGATCGAACTCGCCTCGCGCGCCCACGCACGCGCCTTCGCGCACGCCGTGGCCCGCCTGCACGCAGAAGCCGTGGCGGTCGGGGCTCACGGTGTCGTGGGGGTCCACGTCGAACGGCGAATTCTGGCCTCACACATCGAGGTCGAGCTGGTCGGTACGGCGGTGGCGCCCGCAGACGCACCCCGGATCCCCGAAGGCCAGGTCTTCGTCTCGGACCTGTCCGCGCGTGACTTCGCCCTGCTCCTCGTGGGTGGCTGGCGACCAGTCGCCCTGGCGGTCGGGGCGAGCTTCACCTACGCGCCGCGACGCGCGGTCGGGGCCGCGCTGCGCCAGCAGACCCAGAACGTCGAGCTGACCAACTACACCGCGGCGCTCTACGACGCCCGCGCCACCGCGATGGAGCGCATGCAGCGCGCCGCACTCGACGCCCACGGTGCGGGGATCGTAGACGTGACCGTGACCGAGGGGCCGCTGCGCTTCGCGGCCCACGCCATCGGCTTCACCGCCTGGGGCACCGTCGTCGTCCCGACCTCGGGCGCCCGAGCGATCGACCCGCTGACGGTCGTGTCACTCGACGACACCGTGAGCGCCTTCGACGTCGCGCCCCTCGCGTGACGTCGTCTAGATGACCGGTGAGAGACCGCCGTCGAGACTGACGCCCACCCCGGTGAGGTAGTTGGCGCGCGACGACAGCAGGAACGACGCCAGGTCGGCGAACTCCTCGGCGCGCCCGACGCGACCCAGCGGCACACCGGACGACGCCGCCAGGTCGGCGTAGAAACTCTCGAGACCGACGCCCGCGGACCGAGCGCGGCGCACCCACTGCCCCGACTCGACCAGCCCGATCAGCACGGCGTTCACCCGTACCCCTCGAGGGCCCATCTCCCCGGCTAACGCCTTGGTGAGCGCGAGCCCCGCCGCGCGCGACGCCGACGTCGGGGTCGATCCCACGCCCGGGCTGCGCGCCATGATGGCGAGCACGTTGAGGATCGACCCCCCGGTGGCGGCCAGGTCCTCCAGGGTCGTGCGCGCCACACGAAGCGCCGCCACGACCTTCAACTCGTAGTCCTCACGCCACTGCTCGTCGCTCGACGCGGCCACCAGCGACCCCGCCGAACGGCCGGCGTTGTTGACGACGCCGTCGAGGCGCCCGAAGCGATCCCTCGCCGCGGCCACGAACTCCTCGACGTCGCTGGCCCGGGTGACGTCCGCCTCGACGCAGAGCGCCAACGCACCCAACGTGTCCTGGGCCAGCGCCAAGCGCGTCGCGTCACGGCCGCAGACGGCCACGTACGCGCCCTCGGCCACGAGACGACGAGCCAGCGCCAGCCCCAGGCCGTCGGTGCCGCCGGTGATGAGAAACGCCCGTCCACCCAGTTCCAAGTCCATCGGACCATCCTAGGAATCACCACTACAGCCGTCGCGCGAGCGGCCCGCTCGCTAGCATCGAGCCCGTGAGCCCCCGTCACGCCGCTCCCGCTCATCGAGGACGCCTCGGGATCATCATCGCGTTAAGCCTCGCCGTGATCGTGGCCATCGCTCTGGTGGCCGTGCTCTCACGCGGAGCACCCGCGCCGAGTGCCGCCTCGTCCCCCGCGAGCCGCGCGACCTACCCGGGTCCCGACGGCGTCGTGGCGTCGTGGGTGGTGGCCGAGAACCGGCGACCGGGCACCACGGCGTGGCGGATCAGCGCCCCCGCCCGCCCGACCACGATCGCGGGCTACGCGAGCGCGGTCCAGGCGCGCGTCGGCCAGCGCATCACGCTCTACGTGAACACGACCTCCCCGACCTTTCGCGTCGACGCCTACCGCATGGGCTACTACCAGGGGAAGGGGGCCCGCCTGGTGTGGCAGTCCCCCACGACGCCCGGCTCGCGCCAGCCCACCTGTCCGGTGACGCCCGGCATCAACATGGTGCAGTGCCACTGGCGGGCCTCGCTCTCGTTCACCGTCACGCCGACCTGGGTGCAGGGCGAGTACCTCCTCAAACTGGTCAGCCCGTCGGACGGCGCGAGTTACGTTCCCCTCACGATCTGGGACCCCGCGAGCCGCGCGACCTACGTCGTCATGGCGGGCGTGCTCACCGACCAGGTGTTCAACGCCTACGGCGGCTACGACCTCTACCAGGGCGCGACGGCCTGCGCCCCCGGCGTCTACCCCTGCTCCAGCCGCGCGCGCGTGGTCTCCTTCGACCGCCCCTACGCCAGCGGCAACGGGGCCGGGGGCTACCTGGGCCTGCTCTACCCGCTGACCCGCTTCATGGAACAGCACGGCCTCGACGTCACCTACTGGACCGATATCACCCTGGCCACACACGGCGCCCTGTTGTCGCGCCACGCCGTGCTGATCTCACCGGGTCACGACGAGGAGTGGTCGCTCTCGATGCGCGAGGCCGCCCTACGGGCCCGCAACGAGGGCGTCAACCTGATCTTCTTCGGCGCCAGTCCCATCCTGCGCAAGGTCCGCCTCCAGCCCTCCCCCCTCGGCGCCAACCGAGAGATCGTGAACTACCGCGACCCCCAACAGGACCCGCTCTACGCGAGCGACCCCGCGCAGGTCTCCCAGAACTGGTGGGGCCAGCCTCCCGCCAACCTGCCGGCCAGCACGTTGGTGGGAGGCGAGTACATCGGCTTCAACAACGCCCAGAGCTTCCCGCTCGTCGTGAGCGATCCATCCTCCTGGCTCTTCCGCGGGACCGGCCTCAAACGAGGCGCGCACATCCCCGGCGTGCTCAGCACGGACTTCCAGATGTACAACCCGGCCCGCGGCGGCAACCCCGCCGCCGTCCAGATCCTCGCCCACTCGCCGGTGACCGGGGTGCTGACCCCGGGGGCCCACTTCGCCGACACGACCTACTACACGGTGCCCCACGGCGGCGCGGGGGTCTTCGAGAGTGGAGCCAACAGCTGGATCGCCTCCCTGCAGGGCTGCCCGGCCTCGACCGCGCCGTGCCCCGCGCGACTCATGCGCCTGCTCACCGGCAACCTGCTACGCGTCTTCGGTCAGGGCCCCGTCGGACGGCGCTACCCGTCCTAGTCCGGCGTCGGCGTGACGAGCGTCCGGCGACCCGGCCGACCGGCGACGGCGCGCCACCATCACCGCGAAGGTGGACCAGCCCACCACGACCGCGAGCCAGTAGCTAACCAGGCGGTACACGAGCACCGCGGCGAGCGCCGCCACCCGCGACGCGCCGTAGCCCACCAGGATCACCGCCAGGCTGCCCTCCATCAGCCCGAGACCCCCGGGCACGATCGGCAGCACCGCCACGATCTGGGCCACCCCGTAGGCCAGGAGCAGGCCGTGCCACGGCGGACTCGCCCCCACGGCCGCGAAGGCGCTCACGAGACAGGCCAGGTCGAAGCACCATGCCGCCAGGGCCAGCGCGACGACGACGAACTTGTCGCGTCGCGAGATCTCGTGGGCGCGCATGTCCTCCAGCACGCCCTCGACGCGGGCGGCGAGATCGCCCCGGGGGTGACCGCTCACGCGCCGACTCGCGCGCACCAGGGCGTCGAGCACCCGCACAACCACGTCGCGGCGCGCGAGGAGCACACCGGCCCCCGCCACGACGATCAACCCCACCACGGCCGCCCCCGTCGCGCCCGCACTCGTGCTGGTCGCGAGCGACACCGCCACCGCCACCAGCAGCAGCGCCGACAGTCCGATGGCCTGGGCCACCATCAAGGTGAGCACCGTCCAGCCCGCCGTCGCCTCGCTCGCGCCCCGGTGTCGGTACTGCCGGTAGCGGAAGAGGCTGGCGAAGGCGATCTCGCCGGGCACCGTGAGGGCCAGTGCGTCGTTGGCCAGGGTGATGGCCAGCAGCGCGCGAAAGCGCGGGTACGTCGCGCCGGCCGCCAGGATGCGGCCCTGCAGAGCCGCGTAGGCGACCAGCGATGACGCCTCACTGGCCACCGCCACGACGCTCCACCACGGGTTGGCGTGCGCCGTGCGGCGCAGGGCGCCGGTGAAGTCGCCGCGCTGACTGTAGAGGGCGACCAGCACCGCGACCCCGAGCGCCACCGCCACGGCGTAGCGTGCCGCGTGGATGACCCGTCGCGCGGCGCCCGCGGGAACGTCACGACCGGTCACGTGCTCAACCTAATGCGCGACCACGCGCCGCCGCCGGGCCACCGGCGGCGGCGCCGGTCGTGGCGCCGTCCTACGCTGGGACAGTTGTCCGACGAAGGAGCAGCGTGACCGTGGAGTTCCGGGGACGAATTGGCCGCGACTGGCGAGACTCGACACCGTGGTGGCCGCCCGACCCGACGCCGCCGCCGCACGCCCCCAACGTGCTGGTGGTCGTGTTGGACGACGTGGGCTTCGCTCAGCTCGGTTGCTACGGATCCACGATCGCGACCCCGGTCATCGACGCCCTCGCCGCCGACGGCGTGCGCCTGGCCAACTTTCACACCACGTCACTGTGCTCGCCGACGCGCGCGTGCCTGCTGACGGGCCGCAACCATCACCGCAACGCGATGGGCCGCGTCGCCGACCTCGCGGTGGGCTTCCCGGGCTACTGGGGCCGCCCGCCCCGGGAGAACGGCTACCTCTCCGAGGTGCTGCGCGCCCAGGGGTACGCCACGTACGCCGTGGGCAAGTGGCACCTCACGCCGGACGACGAGACGCACATGGCCGCCCCGCGCGCCACGTGGCCGTTGTCGCGCGGCTTCGACCGGTGGTACGGATTCCACGGCGGCGAGACCAGCCAGTTCTTCCCGGCCCTCTTCGAGGACAGCCACTCGCTGCGCCCGCCCGCCGAGGGCCAGGAGTACCACCTCAGCGACGACCTCGCGTCGCGGGCGATCTCGTTCCTCGCCGATCTGCGCGCCGTCGACGCCGAGCAGCCCTTCTTCCTCTACCTCGCCTTCGGCGCGTGCCACTCGCCCCACCAGCCTCCACCACAGTGGCGCGACCACTACCGAGGCCACTTCGACGAGGGGTGGGACGCGTGGCGCGAACGAGTGGTCGAGCGCCAACGCGCCACCGGCGTCATCCCCCCGTCGACCGCGCTCTCGCCGCGCCCGCCGTGGGTGCGGGCGTGGCGCGACCTCGACGAGACCGAGCAGCGCGTCGCCGCCCGCTTCATGGAGGTCTACGCCGCCTTCCTCTCCCACGCCGATGAGCAGCTCGGTCGCGTCCTCGCCTTCCTCGACGAGATCGGTGAGACCGACGACACGCTGGTCGTCGTGGTGTCGGACAACGGCGCCAGCGCCGAGGGCGGACCCGACGGCTCCATCAACGACGTACGCCTCACCAACCTCGATCCCGCCACCACCGCCGAGATGGCCGCACGCCTCGACGAGATCGGCACCGCCTCGACCCACAACAACTATCCGTGGGGCTGGACGATGGCCGGTAACACCCCCTTTCGTCGCTGGAAGCGCGAGGTGCACCAGGGCGGGATCGCCGATCCCTGCATCGTGCGCTGGCCGCGCGGCGGCGTCGCACGCGGGACGATTCGCCACCAGTTCACCCACGCCATCGACGTCGCCCCCACCATCGTCGAACTAGTCGGCGCGACCTGGCCCGACGCCATCGACGGCGTCGCCCAGAGCGCCGTGGACGGCGTCAGCTTCGCGTACCTACTGGGCGAGGACGGCGCCGGGGCGACGGAGCGCCACGAGACCCAGTACTTCGAGATGTTCGGCTCGCGGGCGATCTACCACCGAGGATGGAAAGCCGTCACCTTCCATCCAGTCGGTCCTCTCTACGACGACCAGGACCCCAACGCGTCCTTCGACGACGACGTCTGGGAGCTCTACCGGGTGAGCGACGACCTCTCCGAGACCCGCGACCTGGCCGCCGAGAACCCCGAGCGCCTACGCGACATGGTGGCGCTCTGGTGGCGCGAAGCCGAGCGCAACGACGTGTTGCCCCTGGACAATCGCGTGCTGTGGGCGCTGGTTCACCCGCGACCCGATCCGCGCGCGCCGCGCGACCGGTTCCGCTACTTCCCCGATGCGTCGCCCGTGCCGGAGCCGGCGGCGGCGAACGTGCGCAATCGCTCCCACGCACTGATCGTGGAGGTCTCGATCCACGACCCGCTCACCACGAGCGGCGTCCTGCTGGCGCTGGGCTCGTCCCTCGGCGGCTGGTCCCTGCACGTGGTGGACGGCCGCCTGCGCTACGTGCACAATCTGTACGGCAAGGAGCGCCACACGATCGAGGCACCTGGCCCCCTCCCGGCGGGCGACCACGAGCTGCGCTACGAGTTCACCACGGACGGGGGGCTCGGCGGAACGGGTGTGCTGCGCTGCGACGGTGAGGAGATCGCGACGGGGACGATCCCGCGCTTCACCCCCTCGGGGTTCAACGGCGTCGGAGCCGGCCTGACCTGCGGCTACGAGTGGGGCCCGGCGATCGGCGTCGGCTACCGCGCCCCCTTTCCCTTCAGCGGCGTCATTCGACGAGCCCACGTGGTGACGACCGGACCCGTCGTGCGCGACCCCCTCGCCGAGCTCGACGCGATACTGTCCCAGCAGTGACGATCTCGACGAGCACGCTCGCCGGGGTCGCCGAAACCCACACCCCCGTCAGCGCACGCGCGAACGCGACCTCGTGACACCGGACCCCGCGGAGCAGAACGCCTCCACGCTGGTGCGCGAGCAACGCGACGCCGTCGCTGCCGCCCTGGCCCGCCACGGCAGCGAAGCCGGCCACTACAGCGTGCTCGGTCCCGATCCGTGGCGCGTGATCTGGAGCGACGACCACTGCGGCTTCGTCGCCTTCCTGGAGACCCCGCGCGTCCTGTTGGCGTGGCGCTCCCCGGTCGCCGAGCTCGACGCGCAACCCGCTCTGGTCGACCGGCTCCTCGCCCACGCACACGCGCGGCGCGTCCCCCTCGTCGCGGTACCCGTCAACGCCACGACGGCACAGGCGGCCCGCCGAGGCGGGCTGCGCACGACCTGGATCGGTAGCGAGGCGACCGTCGATCTGGCGAGCTGGTCCCTCGACGGCACCGTACGACAGAAGGTGCGCTGGGCGTGCAACTACGGGCGCCGAGCGGGGCTGCGCTGGCGTGAGGCCTCGCCGCGCACGTCGCCCGCCGACTACCGCGCCCTAGCCGCGGTGCAGGAGCGCTGGAAGTCCGCGCGGCCCGCGCGGCGCACCGCGTCCTTCCTGCGCACCGACTTCACCGACCTGCTCCAGTGGCGCCGCTACTTCGTCGCCGAGCAGGGCGACGAAGTGGTGGCGGCGCTGTCCTGCACCCCGATCAACGCTCACGACTGGTACCTCCAGGACCTCGTGCGCGTGCCCACGGCGCCGCGCGGCGCCCTCGAGGGAGCGATCGCCCTCGCGCTGTCCACGCTGCGTGATGACGGCTTCTCGCGCGCGTCCCACGGCCCCCTGGCCTTCTGGCACCCCCACCATGATTCGCAGCCCGGTCAGCGCCTCGGGGTCCTGGGCAACCTCGTGGTCCACCACTTCGACCGGCGCTACCAGTTTCAGGCCATCAACCAGTTTCGCGTCAAGTTCGTCCCCGATCGCGTGGAGCCCCTCTACGTGGTGTGGTCGCGCCGCGCCACGGCACCCCTCGCGGCACTCTCGCTCACCCGGCTGCTGACCGGATCCGGCGACGCCAATCGCCCCGCCTAGGGGGAACGCGACCCGACGGGCTGGCGCACGTGGCCCAGACGCCCACCGACCAGCGCCGCGGCCACGGATCCCACCTCACGACTCTGATCGGCGTCGAAGCGCAGGCTGACGAGCACACCGCCGTCGCCGACGCTCTGGCGCGAGCGCTCCTGCGCCCGGATCCTCGTCTCGCCCTCCCCCGCGACGGCCACCACCAGCACGTGCGGCCCCCGCGGCGGAGGCGTCGCGCAGCGCACCAGCGCACCACCGACGGACACGTCCACGAGCTCGCCGGCGCACTCGTCCAGCCGCACCCGACCGCGCACCCGCACGCGCACCGCGCTGCGACGATCGGTCGCGAAGCGCTCGGACCGGATCCGGGCCAAGGCCGCCACGAGAAGACCCCCGTTGACCAGTGCCCACAGCGCCGCCCCGTCGGCCGTCCACGGCACCGCGTACGTGACTGGCGACATCCCCGCGCGCGTCAGCACGTAGACGACCAGGGCCGCGACCGTGCCCCCCAGAAGGGTCCAGAGCAGCCACGGCGCGGTGGTGCGCCGCCGCGCCGTGGCCCCCGCCTTGGGGGTCACGGTGAACTGTCGTGTTCCCGGACGCACGTGGTAGAGGGTCGCCGTGATGATCGCCTGCATGCGCACCAGTTCGAACACCGCCGCCAAGCCCTGTGGCGCGTAGCCGCGCGACAACTGCGCCAGGGCGAACCGCTGCACGACGAACGTCAGGGCGAACGCCAGGGCGAAGAGCTCGAGGGGCGCGCGGATGGGCACCGCGCCGGTCACGAGGACCGCCAGGGGGATGAGCACGTACCCGAGGGAACGCCACGCGTCGAACCATCCCAGGATCGTGGACGCGTAGGCGACCCGCTGCGCCGGGCGCAGTCCGGGCGCGGTCAGCGGATGGTCCACCCGCAGCAACTGCATCGCACCGGTACCCCAGCGCAGTCGTTGGGCCTGGTACTGATCGGCGTCGCGCGCCGCGAGCCCGCGAGCCATCACCTCGTTGTGGTAGACGCTGCGCCACCCGCGTCGGTGGAGGCGCAGGGAGGTATGGATGTCCTCGGTGAGCGTCTCGGTGGCCACACCACCCACCTCGCGCAGCGCCGACACCCGCAGTACCGCGTTGGTCCCGCACCAGAACGCCGCGCCCCAGCGGTTCTTGCCGGGCTGGATGGCCCGGTAGAACAGCCGCTGCTCGTTGAAGGGGATGACGCGGCGATCACGCCACAGCCACGAACGGTTGCGGTCGTTCTCGAAGGAGTCCAGATTGTAGAAGTCCTGAGGCGTCTGCACGAGCGCCACCCGGGGATCGGCGAAGTAGCCGAGGGTGTGGGTCAAGAAGTCGGGGCCGGCGATGTGGTCCGCGTCGAGCACCGCGATCAGGTCGGCCCCGACGTGGGCGAGGGCGTCGTTGAGGTTCCCGGCCTTCGCGCCCTCGTGCGTGGTTCGCGCACGATACCGAGCTCCGAGGGTTCTCGCGAGTTCACGGACCCACTCCCGCCCGCCGTCGTCGAGCACCCACGTCTCGTGCGCCGGCGCCAGTGCCACCGCCGCCGCGATCGTGGGAAGGAGCACCTCGCGCGGCTCGTCGTAGGTCGTAATCAGGACCGCCACGCGCTGGTCGATCGTCGCGACCGGTGCGGTCGGCGTCACCGAGTCCAGATTCCACAGCGAGAAGGTGTACAGCCCCAGTCCGAGCACCGCGTGCGCCTCGAGCAGCCACAGAGGGACCGCGATCCACCAGGTGCCGAGCGTCCATCCGACGCGCCAGACCAGATAGGCCACGCTCACGGCGAGGGCGAGCAGCGCCGAGAGGTGCACGGCGCGCAACCGGGCGCGTGACTCGGGCGCCACGACGGTGGCGGCGTCGCCGCGGGCGGCCGCCAACTCCCGGCGCGCACCCCGTGCCGGTGCCGTCGCCGAGACCGACGACTCGAGTGAGGTCACGTCACCAGTGTCGTGGTGCAGTCACTACGTGGTCCCACCCCCCGCACTCCGTCCCAACAACCCGCGCGGTGGCCGCGCACCCTGACGCGCCACAGCGTCGATGAAGTCTTTTCACCCCCGCGACGCCGCGAGACCCGTCGCAGCGCCGCGCCCGACGCGGGCTCACCGGTAGTCTCGGTCCGTGCGCACTCGACCAGGCCGTCTCCTCACGTCGGCGTGGCCGCGCCACGAAGCACGCCACGACCCACCGCGTCGGCGGCGACACCCGTGACCCGCGGCCGTCGACTCGGCATCCTGGCGATCTGCTGCACGAGCCTGTTCATCGTGTTCATCGACAACACGATCGTGAACGTCGCCCTACCATCCATCGGACGTGACTTTCACACCACCCTCCCCGGCCTCAAGTGGATCGTGGACGGCTACACCCTCGTACTGGCCAGCCTCTTCATGCTGGCGGGCTCGACGGCCGACCGTCTGGGGCGCCGACGCGTCTTCATGACCGGCCTCTCCCTCTTCGTCCTAGGCTCGCTCGCCTGCAGCCTCGCCCCCAGTCTCGGGTGGCTGGTCGTCTTTCGCATGCTGCAGGCCGTCGGCGGATCGATGCTGAACCCCGTCGCGATGTCGATCATCCGCAACACCTTCGATGACCCTCACGAGCGGGCCCGGGCCATTGGCATCTGGGGAGCGGTCACCGGCATCGCCCTCGCCCTCGGGCCCATCCTGGGCGGGCTGCTGGTCCAGAGCGTCGGGTGGCGCTCAATCTTCTGGGTCAACATCCCGATCGGGGTCACCGCCTTCATCCTGACCGGGGCCTACATTCCCGAGTCGCGCGCCCCCACCCCTCGTCGGCTCGATCCCGTCGGTCAGGTCCTGGTCACCCTGATCCTCGCCAGCACGACCTACGCCATCATCGAGGGACCGGGACGCGGCTGGAGCTCGGGTGAGATCATCGGGCTCTTCGTCGTGGCCGCCGCCGGGCTGGCGGTCCTCGTTCCCTACGAACTGCGCCGCCACGACGCACTGGTGGAGGTTCGCTTCTTCAAGAGCGTCCCGTTCTCGGGAGCGACCATCATCGCCGTCGCTTCCTTCTTCGCCTTCGGCGGCTTTCTCTTCTTGAACACGCTCTACCTGCAGGACACGCGAGGCCTGTCCGCACTCGCCGCCGGAGTCGACACGTTGCCCATGGCCGGCGCGATGGCCCTCTTCTCCTCGCTCTCGGGCCGCGTGGTCGCCCGATTCGGGGCACGGCCCTCACTCGTTCTCGCCGGCATCGCCATGGGATTCGGGAGCTACCTCCTCACGTCGCTCTCGTCGACGACCTCCTTCGACCGCCTCTTCATCGCCTACGTCATCTTCGGGGTCGGGTTCGGCACGGTCAACGCGCCGATCACCAACACCGCCGTCTCGGGCATGCCCGCGAGTCAGGCGGGTGTCGCGTCGGCCATCGCCTCCACCAGCCGCCAGATCGGGCAGACCCTGGGCGTCGGCATCGTCGGGTCCGCACTCGCGGTCGGGCTCGGCGGGGGAACCCTCGCGCGACACTTCGCCTCGCTGACCCACCAGGACTGGTGGCTGCTCAGCGCCTGTGGGGGGCTGGTCCTCCTGCTCGGCTTCCTGAGCACGTCGACCTGGGCGCTGGGTACCGCCTACCGCACGTCGCTGCGCCTGGACGTCGACGCCGAGAGCCCGGCTCTCACGGGCGCGCCCTGACCCGCGCGACGACGCGACCTGAGCCCCCACCCGTCTCGACCATCGTCACGCCGTGCGCCGGTCACCCCGCCAGCTCACGCACCGGTCGACTCCCCCGACGCACGTCGCCTGGTCGCCCTTACCCGTGAGGTGTCGGGCGACGCGCAACGACGCGTTCGCGCCGTCACGGCTCTCTCCACGATCTCGTCGAGCGAGCTCCGCCATCGCGGCACCTCACGCCAGCATCCGGCCCCCGCGTCGCTGCTCACACCCGTAGACGCGAGCCAGTCGACGACTTCGGCCCGGAGGCTCATCGCCACGGCCGCGTGGCACGGACTTCTGCGAGTCCCGTGACCGCGGACCACCACCACTCGACGAGTGGCGGTGGCTACACCGCTCGGACGTTCAGCGCTTCCTCGCCCTTCTTACCGGGCGCCACGTCGAACTCGACCTTCTGGCCCTCGTCCAGGCTCTTGTAGCCATCTCCCTGGATGTTGGAGAAGTGTACGAAGACGTCATCACCCTGCTCGCGCGAGATGAAGCCGAATCCCTTTTCTGCGTTGAAAAACTTCACTGTACCGTAAGCCACGAACACTCTATTCTCTGAACGACAGACCAACCATTTCGGTCTCCTCGCGTCACCGAGCGTACTCGCCCGCACACTGCCGAGCGTGAGAACTCCCTCAGCACCGCCCCGCACGGCGCTCGACCGGCCGACACGGTCACGCCGTCGCCGGCCCTCGCGCGAGAGACCGTCCGTTCAACGCGAGCCGTTCCGTGCGCGCGGCGCGGCGGCGTGCGCCCCCAGCGCCTCAACGATCGCGGTCGCGGCCCGGCGGCCACTCACGAGCGCCCCCTGAATCGATGGCGTCTGGAGATAGTCTCCCGCGACGAAGACGTCACCGCGCCGTGACGGTCTCGTCAGGTCGAGCGGTGTGGCGACACGGGGCAACGCCCGGTCCACCGGCGTTCGGACCACGAGATCTACGTCGCGTCGGTCAAGGTCGTAGAAGCGGGCGACGACGTCGGCGAGCGCCTCGTCACGGCTCGCGTCGTAGAGCCCGTTCACCGCGACCGCGATCAGCGACCGACCCGCTGGTGCCCGTTCCGGGGCTACGCTCGCGAGGTCGAGCATCGACGTGATTGTGTGGGCCCCACCCTCCAATCGAAGTCGCTCGCCGTGGACCACCCGCGGCGTGGCGAACCACCAGGTCGTCGTAGGCCGCCAGCCCGTCGCGGAGCCGCCCAACAGGCTGGCCGCGCCGTCTTGATCGGTAGCGACCAACACGGCTCGCGCCCGCCACTGCCCCTCGTCACTGTGCACGGAGTTCGCGCTGACGCGACGCACCCACTGACCCAGGCGCAGATCAACCTTCGACGCGCTCGCGATCAGCGCGCGCGGAAGTTGACGGACCCCGCCCGACGGCGTCGACGGGCGTCCCGACACCAGAGACTTAAGCAGTAGCCGGGTGTAGCGCCACGACGTCTCGAGTTGGTCGTCGAGCAGGGCACCACGGAGGAAGGGCGCCACGATCTGCTCGATCGTCGCGTCCGACAGACCCGCCTCTTCGAGCCCCTCGCGAGTCGATCGGTCGGGCAATGAGGTCAGGCGCGACGCCGACGCGACGCGCGCCTCGGCGAGAAGCCGGGCCAGGCGCCACGCGTCGTCGAGTCGAGGGCGCCCGTGCAGAAGCTCGCTGATGGCCCGCAGCGGCCATCGTCGCGGATCGGCGAGAGTCCAGCGAGAACCCTCCTCGCCGTAGCTCACCAGCCCGGGAAAGGGCCGCAAGTCCAGCGACGCCACGACGCCGGCGGCGCGCAGCTCGGGGTAGGAGGGGTTCACCAGTTGGAAGCCCTCGTCCACCACGAAGCCGTCGACCTCGAACGAGTGAACCCGTCCGCCGATCCGTGCGGCCCGCTCGACGAGGAGAACGTCGAGCCCGTGGTCGTCCAGCACCTGAGCCGCGCGCAATCCAGCGAGACCCGCGCCGACGATCACGACGTCGTAGCGATCCGCGGACACGATCCCGAGACTAGTGAGCGCAGTCCTCGACGACGCGTCGCGCCACGGGCGAGAGCGCTCGTCAACGTGGAACCCCACGAGTGGCGAGCGCCTCGCGTGACGCATCCGGAGTGTATGAGACTTCTCAGAAATTGTGATGACGTAGATGTACAGTCAGCCTCAGTTGGGATGTGCCACAGCGGCCGTCGCCTTGCGAATTCACGACGCGACTGCTTCGGGCCAACGTCGCAACGCAACGCAGTGAGTGAACAGCGATCCGAGTTAACACGAGAGCAGTCAACACATCGAGGGGGCAGCGTGACAGCAACGTATGAGGACGCACACTTGGTAGTTCAACTAATGCGTCTCAGCAAC
>JBMFWX010000027.1:20336-25449 GCA_049964855.1 Acidimicrobiales bacterium | reverse complement strand
GTGGGCGCTGAGGGACTCGAACCCCCGACCTGCTGAGTGTAAATCAGCTGCTCTAACCAACTGAGCTAAACGCCCCGGCGCATCAGCCTAATGGAGTGGCGGCTCCTCTACGAGAGGAGATGCGACGGCAGCGGTAGCGATATGGTCGAGACGTCAGGCGAAGGAGTGCCATGGGATCCCACGACGGACGACCCACCGAGAGCGTCGAGGACGTCGTGCGTGGCTTTCTCGCCCGCGACCTGGCGAACTGGATCAAGTCAGACCCGCTGGCCCGGGCGGGGGACGATGAGGGCATTCACCAGATTCGAGTGAGCGCGCGCCGCCTGCGTGCGGAGTTTGGCGTCGTGGGGCCCGACATGAGGCGTGCGCCTCTCGCGCGCCTTCGAGACGACTTGCGCTGGATCGGCTCGGTCCTCGGTCACCAGCGCGACCTAGACGTGCTGCGCCACACGCTGCTGCACGCCGCTCCCCAACCCGAACGCGCGGCCTCGCTCGTCCACGACGTCGAACGCCAGCGCGACGCCAGCCGGTTGCTCGTGCGCGACTCGCTGAACTCGCGTCGATACCGTCAGCTCCTGTTCGGGCTCACGAGTGCTCTGATCTCGCCACCCTGCCGGCGAAGCGCGACGCGTGACGCCAGCGCCCTACTGCCGGGAGTTCGACGCCACGTCGCGGTTCTCGAATCTCTCCTCGAGGCCAACGGCGATGACCCTACCGACGAGCAACTGCATCACGTGCGCATCGCGGTCAAGCGCTGCCGCTACGGCGTCGAAGTGACAACGATGATTCTGGGACCCGACGCGGACCAACTCGCGACGTCGTTCACCACCGCCCAGAGCGTGCTCGGCGACCTTCACGACACGGTCGTCGCACTCGCCTACCTCGACACGATACCGCCCCAGTTCGACGACCACGACGCAGATGTGCCGGGCACGAGAGACGGGCTCGCGTCGACTCGCCTCCGACTTCGCGGGGAGTGGCGTGCGCCGGTGGACGCCGCCCTGGCCCTCGCGCGGTCACTGGACCTCGCACCGACGACCGGCGCGCCGTCAGGGAAGTCCGGCGCGCACGAGGGCGTCTCGTAGCGCCACCGTCGCCGCGAGCACCGGTCGACGCGGCGTCATCGATGACGTGACCAGCTGGCCCCCGTCGTAGTCGGCGTCGGCGGCCCCCGCCTCCCGAGTGATCAGGAGTCCGGCGAGGTAGTCCCAAGGGTGCAGCCGAGTGTGGCGCGTCACACTGAAGGCGTCGAGTGAGCCGTCGGCCACCAGGCACGCCTCGAGACTCGCCGCCCCCAGGGCTCGGAACTGCGCCCAACCCCCGTGGCTGGACGGCAGCCCCGAAAAGGCGATCACGGCGCGATCCACGCTGGTCACCGCACTCGCGCGGATCGCCACGCCGTCTCGTGTCGCGCCCGCTCCGCGCTGCGCCTCGTAGCAGGTTCCGGTGGCGTGATTCATCACCAAGCCGGCCACCAACTCCTCACCGCGCATGACCGCGAGACTGGTCGCGAAGAAAGGAATGCCCCGATCGGCGTTCGTGGAGCCGTCGATCGGGTCCACGACCACGCTGTACGCGCCGTCACCCGTGACTCCGGACTCCTCACTGATGACCCGGAATCCCGCACCACGAAGGATGCGGGTGGCGACGTCGTCCGCCACGACGTCAATCTCGTACTGGCTCTCGCGTTGTCCGGAGAAGCCGCGATGGCGCAGACCCGCGACGGCGTCACCCACCTCTCGCGCACACGCCCGGAGGATCGGCAGCGGGTCGACCGTCATCCCCCCACCGTACCGGGCGCGCCGCGGCAACGGCTCCGGACGGCATCTCTCACGTCGGGCGCCGCGACCCCGCAACGTAGCGGGCCCGAGTAGCGTTGAGGTCTCGATGTCACGCCTCGCGCCACCCCACTCACTGCGTCCCGCGCGTCCCCGCTCACTCTCCACCGACCGGCGACACCGGCTACCGCGGGCGCTCACCGCGCTCGCCACGCTCACCGCGCTCGCCGCCGCTGCGATCGCACCGAGTGGCGTCGCAAGCGCCGCAACCCACCCCCACGTCGCGACGCGGCGACCCACCGCGCGCGGCCACTGCCCCTGGATCGCCCAAGCGCGTACCGGCGCCATCGGCGCGAACGAGCTCGCCGGTGAGGTCCTCTCGCGTATGACCCTCACCCAGAAGGCCGACTACCTCGCGCTGGCCACCCACGGCCCGGTGGAGAACGCCAATCAGGCGCTCCCCGCGCTCTGTCTCCCGTCGGTCTCCCTGTCCGACGGCCCCAACGGCTTGGGCAACGGCCTGACGGGCGTCACCCAGTTCCCCGCCGCCATCGGGGTGGCCGCGACCTTCGACCCGGCCATCGCCCGCGCCGTCGGACGCGCCGAGGCCCTCGAGGCCCGCGCTAAGGGCCTCATGGCCGTACAGGGACCGGAGCTCAACCTGGCGCGCGTGCCGCTGAGCGGGCGAATCTTCGAGGCCTACGGCGAGGATCCGTACCTCACCAGCGTCATGGGAGTGGCCGACGTCCTCGGCATCCAGTCGACCGGCGAACTCGCCGACGCCAAGCACTTCACCGCCTACACCCAGGAGAACGCCCGCGCGCGCATCAATCAGGTCGTCTCGCCGCGCGTGCTGGCCGAGATCTACGACGCCCCCTTCAAAGCCGTCGTCCAACAGGGCCACGTCGCATCGCTGATGTGCTCCTACGGGTCGCTCAACGGCATCAACACGTGCTCGGACCCCCTGCTCTACCACCTGCTGGCGTCGTGGGGCTTCACCGGCTTCGTCCGCTCGGACCTGCGTGCGGTGCACAGCGTCCCCGCGGCACTGCGCGCCGGTATCAGCCTCATGAAGCCCCTGTCGACCACGTCGCTGGTTCACCTCGTGCGTCGCGGCGTCGTGCCGGTACGCGACGTCAACCGGGCCGTGCGCGACGTGCTCACGGTCCTCTTCGCACATCACCTCGTCACGCGAGCGCCCCAACCCCACATCACCTCGATCGTCACCAGGCCGTCACACGCGGCGATCGCACTGCGTGCCGCCGAGGCGAGCATCGTGCTGCTCAAGGACCAACAGGACATCCTCCCGCTGGCGGCACACGTCACGTCGATCGCGGTCATCGGGAGCGACGCGTCCTCCCAGCCCGTCTCCGCCGGCCTCGGGAGCGCCTACGTCAAGCCCCCCTACGTCACCACGCCCGTCGCCGCGCTGCGCGCGGCCCTGCCCACCTCGACGACCCTGCTCTACCAGCCGGGCGGCCCGTCGTCGCTGGACCTGGACACCCTCAGCAACGTCGCCATCGTCGCGGGCACCCCGCTCGCGCTGGTCACGCCGATCCACCACCACGGCGAGCCCGGCAAGAGCGACATCGGCATCGAGCTCGACCCCAGCGTGACGCCCGCCACGGCCACCGCGGCGGTGCCCGGTCACGGCCGCGGGTGGGAGAACTGGCGACTCACGGTGCGCGCCCGACGAACTGGTGTCTACGAGCTCACCATCCAGCAGTTCGGTGACCTGTGGCTCTCACTCAACGGCCACCTCATTCTCGCGTCGCGGGGCCTGCACGCCCGCGCCGACATGGCCACGGCCGTGTCGCTGGTCGCCGGACGGCGTTACACCTTCCAAGCCAACTGGTTCAACGTGCGCGACCATCCCCAGCCGTCCTTCGGCATCGAGGACGTCACCCCCCAGATCAACGCCGCAGTCGCCGCCGCGCGGCGCAGTCGCGTGGCGATCGTCTTCGCCGGCGACCTCACCTCCGAAGGCATCGACCGGCCCAACCTCCTACTACCCGGTGACGCCAACGCTCTCATCACCGCCGTCGCACGAGCCAACCCGCGCACCATCGTGGTGCTCAACACCGGCGGCGCGGTGCTGATGCCCTGGCTCAACCGAGTCGCGGCGGTGGTCGAGGCTTGGTACCCCGGCCAGGTGGACGGCACGGCGATCACCCGCGTCCTCACGGGCGCCGTCGATCCCTCGGGCCGTCTACCCATCACGTTCCCGGCGAGCGCCACCGCGGCGCCCGCGACGTCGCCCAGTCAGTACCCCGGCGTCGACAGCACCGTCAACCTCGGCGGGCTCGACGTCGGCTACCGCTGGTACCAGGCCCACCACGTGACGCCCCTCTTCCCCTTCGGCTACGGACTCAGCTACACCCGCTTCACCCTCGCCGGCGCGACACTCACCAACGCCGGCGCCGGGCGCGTCGTCGTACGCGTACGCGTGACCAACACGGGAACCCGCCTGGGCGCCGACGTCGTCCAGGCCTACGTGCACTACCCGCTCGCGGCCAGCGAACCGCCCGAACAGCTGCGGGCCTTTCGCAGCGTCACCCTCGCGCCCGGCGCGTCGCGCCTGGTGTCACTGGTGCTGCCCGCCTCCTCGTTCCAGATCTATCAAGGCTCCTCGTTCGTGACGCTTCCCGGCTCCTACCGCATCGACGTCGGATCGTCGAGCGCGTCACTTCCGCTACGTCTCCCGCTCACGCTGGCCGGTTCACCGGCCTGATGTCGGTGACCGTCGACGGGCCAGCAGGCACTAACCTGAACGGTGATGGCCGCCATTGACGTCGCTGGGTTCGTCGCCGATCTGAAGGACCACGCCGTCACTCACGGGTTCCACGTGCACGACGAGCGTCACTTCGTCGAGACCTACTCGCTTCGCCAGACCTGGGAGGTCGACTTACACCCGGAGGACGGCTGTGGCGGCCCGGTCGACCTGCACGTCGAACTCGACGTCGACCCGCGGACGCTGCTGGCCTTCGAGGACGCGGTGCTCGGCTTGCCCGACGAGGTCGATCCACCCGACGAGTTCCATTTCCCCCTGGTCCTGACCTGGAGCCTCCCTCCGATGCCCCACGGCCCCGACCTCCTGCGCCTCGCCATTGACCTCGCTCCCGTCGGCGGGCTCGATATGCCCCTCGAGATCACGGCGAGCGACTCCTTCTCCTCACCCACCGAGTCGAGCGAGCGGCGCATCGCGATCGTGGCCCGGCGCTCCATCTCTCTCACGCAGGTCGCACGGGGGGAGGACCCCCTGTGCGACGTGTTCGATCACGGCCGGGCGGTGAGCGACTTCCTGCTGCAGGCCGCCGATTCGTGGCTCGGCTGAT
>JBMFWX010000027.1:6978-20236 GCA_049964855.1 Acidimicrobiales bacterium | reverse complement strand
TCTCCGGCGGGAATCGCTCGTAGAGCCAGGCCAGCGAGTTCGCCTGGTCCATCGCGTCCTCCCAGCCCCGCAGCCGGTCTTCCAGCTCCGCCAACGACGGGACCCGCGCGATGACTACCACCGTCAGGTCGCTGACTTGCTCGTCGGCGACGAGGAAGTCGCCGAACATGTCCTCGTTGATCGAGGCGTCGGGCTCGACCATCAGGTAGAGCTCGCCCGTCGCCTCGACCCACGAGAGCTCGTACTCGTTGTCCGCGGCGTCGGTCCACTCGCTGCCGAACTCGAACTCGGCACTCTCGCGACGGGCCTCGTTCTGTTCGTAAAAGGTCTCGATGTCCATGCGCGCAGCCTACGTCGCCCCTATGTGCGCGCGACAGTGCGCAGAGTGGTGCACGGTATCCGTCATGCAAAAAGGAGCCCCACGGTGCGCGCCGACCCGCGCGCGGCAGTGCGCGCGGTGGTCTGGACTGCGGCCCATGACCTCACACCAACAGACCAACCACACCATCCAGAGCCATCGACCCGACCTCGGCGCCGCTCGTCGTTCACCCGACGTCCTGACCCAGTTACGAGTCGACTGGCGCCGTAGCGGCCGCTGCGCCGCGTCGCGCCGCGCGTTGGCGCACCTCGCCTCGCGTCGCCCCGAACTGGACCTCGCACGCCTCGACGACCTGGGCGACGTCGTGGACGCGCTGGACGTGCGCGGCGGGCGAAGCGTACTCGAGCGCGCGGCACTGGTCACCGCCCTGCTGGAGGACGCCGGCGACCCGATCGTGCACCGCGCCCTGCTCCAGACCCTTCTGCCAGGGCTCGTCAGCGTCTGCCGTCAGTTGCGCTTCGGCGCGGGTGCGGTAGCCGACACGGGTGAGACCGTCGCCGTCGCCGTCGCCATGCTGAGCGAACTGCTCACCGATTGGGCGGGCCAGTCGCGCACCTACGCGGCCCCCGACCTCCTCTCCGCCCTACGGGGACGGCTACGTCGCTGGCTGATGAAGGAGAAGCGCGAGCGCGGCCTCGTGACCCCGCTCGAGCGGCTCGACCGGGCGGCTCCCGCGGTCTCCACGCTCGACGCCCGCCTCGCGACCTTCCAAGGCGGCGATCGTGATCGCATCGCGCGTCTCGCCTATCGGCGAATCGTCGGGGACGAGTCGCTGGCCGACCTCGCTCGCGAGGACCACTGCTCACCGCGTTCCCTGCGCGCCGAACTGCAGCACTTCGCCGTCCACTGCCTGCTGTAGTGACGCCGATCGTGTCCGTCAATGGCAATCTCTCTCCCGGGCCGCTACCTTGTGAAGTCCATGGCTCGTCACCCCCTCCCCCCTCGTGGCACCCAGCTCGTGATGTGGTCGAGCCCGATCCTCCTTCTCGTCCTGGTCTTCACCTTGACGGCTCACCCGACGCCCGCGTCGCGTCGAGCGCCGCGGAACCTGGCGGGCGCGACGCACGACCAGGCGAGCACCCCGACGAGCGGGCCGACGACGACCACCACCTCCACCGCGGTGACGACGACGTCGACCACGGTCCCACCGCCGCGACCCGCGCGCGCGACGACGAGCGGCGCGAGTTACGCCGCGCCGATCGCTACGACCGCGAGGTCGTTCGCGCCCGACGCCACCGCGAACGCCTCGAGCGCCGTGGTCGCCGGTCAGCTGACGACCGCGGACAACGTGGCCGTCGTGCCCCTGGACGGCCCGGGGACCTGGACGCTCGACACCAGCCATCCCCTGGTGGCCCAGCTCCAGTGCCCGTCGACCTCGACGCCGGTGAGCCAGCGGGTCACGATCGACGGCCCGCGCGCCTGCCAACTGGAGCTCGTCGCCACCACGGCGACGGCGTGGACGCTCGCGCCACGGCCGTGAGACGATTCGCGAGCGGACCGCTGCACGGCTCCGCACTCGCCCTCTACTTCGTCCTCCTACCCTTCGTCGTCGTCAGCAAGTGGCGGGTGAGCGCCCACCAGTCGAACGCTCCCGTCATCCGCGTCCTGCTCATCGTCCTGGCCCTCTTCTGGATCGGCTTCCTGCTGCAGACCGCGCGCAACGTGGTGCGCCTGCGCCGCGGAGGCAGCGTGACCCACGGCGGCAGCGCCTGGCTCGCCAGCCTGGTGGTCGCCGTAGTCGCGTTCCTGGCCTCGGCGCCCGCCCCGACCACGCCAACGTCGTCCCTCGCCGTGACCCGCGCTGGCGCCGCCCTGGCCCACCCAACCGGGCCAGCCGCGGGTCCCGTGCCGCGCGAGCCGACCCCGCAGCGCCCCGTGCCCCCATCGGCCACCGTGAGCCTCGCCCTCGCTCTCGGCGCGCGCCGCCGTGAGCGCTCGCTACGCCTGGGCGAGGAGGACGTGACCGAGGACGACGTCGAGGACGTCATCGACCAGTTGCGCGACGCCGACCCCCAACTGATCGACGGACTGATCGCGCTCGCGGGCGAGCGACGCGACGGCGTCGTGCGCCCGACCGCCATCCCCTGCGTGATCGGAGCAGGCAACCGCGCCGATCCACTGGCCGCCGTGTTGATCGAGGACTCGCGCGAGCCGCTGGTCGCCTTCGCGCGCGAGGGCGGCGCGCTGCGCGTCCCGGCGCGGTGGTCCTCCGCCCAACTCACGACGGCCCTGACGGGCTTGCACGACGGACCCGTGCGAATGACCCGTGACGTCGCCGAACTGGTACGGCTCCTTGCGACGCGCTCACTTCGCCGCACCCTGGTGG
Source organism: Acidimicrobiales bacterium (assembly GCA_049964855.1). GTDB lineage: Bacteria > Actinomycetota > Acidimicrobiia > Acidimicrobiales > RAAP-2 > RAAP-2. The sequence continues at coordinate 17,531 of JBMFWX010000027.1, read as the reverse complement.
TGTTCGACGGACCCGACGACGAGCTCGACGACGACTTGCGTGCCTGCTGCGTGGTCGTGCGCCGGCTCGCCACCGTCGACGCGCCCGACGGGCTCACCCCGGAGCGAGCCGTGTCGCGCTACCTCGCCCCCGCCGTGGCGGACGATTCCCCGCGCGCGACCCTCGGCGTCGTCCACGTCGAGCTGCTGCGCGCCGATCCGGTCGTCAGTGGCCTCATCGAGCCGTTCACGGCGACGCTGCGACGCCGCTGCGTCGAGATGGTCGCGTACCTCGCTCTGCACCGAGACGAACCGATAACCGGCGAGCGCCTACGCGCACGCGTGCTCGGGCGCGGGGACGAGGACGCGTCGACGAGGACTCTCGCCAACACCGCCACCGCGGTGCGTCGCAGCCTCGGCGTCGACGAGCGGGGACCGCGGCTGCACCCCGTCTCCTCCTCCGGTCTCTACGTCACCCACGGCCTCACCAGCGACGTCGAGCGGTTCCACGACCTCGTCGCGCACGCGCGGACCGCGGACCGCGCGCACGCCGCGACGCTCAACCGCGAGGCACTGTCCCTGGTGCGCGGGGAACCCCTGGCGAGCCGGCTGCGCGGCTTCGAGTGGTTCCTCGTCGAGGGGCACTGGAGCCGGCTGCGCCGCGACGGCGAGTGGGCGGCACTGGCGCTCGGCGACTGGGCCGTGGCCGAGCACGACCCCGAGTTGGCGTACTGGGCTCTGACGCGCGGGCGCCTGCTGGACCCCGACAGTGACGCCCTCGTGGACGCCCTGGCGCACGTGCCGCGGCTACGCGAGTTTGGCGGCGATCGATCCGGCGGAGCGCAACACCGAGCCGTCGGCGCCCTCGGCGCTGTAGCGATGGGCGGGGCGAGCCACCGCCTCGTCGAGTAGACCCGTCAGAAGCGCCGTGAAGGCCAGGGGCGGGTCGACGAAGAGGTGCTTGGCCAGCGATCCTGGAATCGTGTTGATCTCGTTGACGTAGAGCTCGCGGTCGTTCGCGAGGAAGTCGATGCGCGCGACCCCGCGCACCGACGCGGCCTCGACGAGGACCCGAGCGCAGTGCTCGATGAGCGACACCTGGTCGGCGCTGATCACCGCCGGCAGCTCGCGCGGCGCGCTGAGCATCCCCTCGCCCCCGACGTACTTGTCGCGGTAGTCCAGAATCTCGGCGGCCGACGTCCGGCGCAACGGCCGCTCCACCTGCGACAAGCGCACCTCCGGGTACGTGGTCACCGCGATCTGCAGGTCCGCGAGGTCGTCCCGGTACGGCTCGATCACGCAGCCGCGCGACAGGTGCGCGTTGGCGGCGAGGCGGGCACGCGCGGTCTCGAGGTCGGCGACGACGTCGATGCCGATCGACGAGCCCCCGAAGCGCGGCTTGAGGATGTAGGGCCCGTCGAAGGCCAGGCTGTGCGTGGTCGGTGTCAGCAGGGCCCGCGCCAACGTGGGCAGCCCCGTCTGGGCCGCCAGCGCGCCGAAAGCCCACTTGTCCATCCCCAGCGCCGCACCGGCCACGGTGGGGCCGGTGTAGGCCAGGCCGGCGAGGTCCAGCGCGGCCTGCAGCGTCCCGTCCTCACCGGGCCCGCCGTGGGTCGCCAGCACCACGACGTCGACGTCGAGACGCCGCTCACGGCCGAGACGGCCGCCCGACGCGACGAAGCCGCCGCCCTCGCCGACGCGCAGCGTGACCTCGCTCGACCCACGCGGCACCCCCTCGAGGAAGGCCTCGGCCTCCACGTCGGGAGCCACCGTGAAGAACGAGCCAGTCGTCGTCCAGTAGATGCCGGTGGGACGACGATCGGCCAGGGCCCGCAGGGCCTGGAGGCCAGTCAGGATCGAGACGTCGTGCTCGGGCGACGGCCCTCCAAACAGTACTGCCGTTGTCACGCCACACCTCGCCGTCTCGCTCGTCTCACGGTCAAGGTATCAAGGGTACTGCCTGGCACTCGCGGCGGGAGCGAGGAGCGTCGCGACCACGAGCCGCGTCGGGGGCCACGACCGCGCTCATTGGGGCGATGAAGGGCGTCGGGCGTGGCAGCGCGCTGGTCACCGACGGGCGCGTCAGCGGCGACGCGCGCGACGTCACGGGTAGTGGTCGGGCAGATCGTTCAGGTAGAGCACCGCGTCACCGGGACCCAGGTTGGACCGCACCCACGCGACGGCCTGGGTACGGGTGTCAACGCGCATCGCGCGCCGCTCGGCGCCGACGCTCAGCGGCACGGCGTTGGTGCGCCCCACCACGACCAACTCGGCCCCGTGGGCCAGGACCTGCTGGGCCAGGGTGAGGTTCTCGCCGTACTGCAGCGAGCCCAGCTCGATCATCCCCGGCGTGACCACGACACGCCGTCCGCTCACCGCCAGCGACGAGAGCAGCGCGAGCGCGGCCCGCGCGCTCGCGGGATTCGCGTTGAAGGTGTCGTCGATCACCAGCACCCCCGACGGCGCGGTCACGACCTGCGAGCGGTTCGACACTGCCTGCAGGCGCGAGAGGCGTGGCGCCAGGGCGCGCTGATCGACGCCCAGCTCGAGGGCGGCCGCGACCGCGCAGGCCACGTTGGTCGCCTGTAGGCCCGCCACCGCGTCGACGTCGGCCACGACGTCGCCGTCGACCAGGATCCGCCACCGCCCCGCCTCCTCGACCACGCGCACCGCCGCGTCGGGCGTACGCGATCCCGCGGTGCGCACGCGTCGACCCTGCGCCAGGAGACGCGGCACCCAGCGCGCGAGGCGCGGGTCGTCGACGTTGACCACCACGGTGGGCGCTCGCTCGGTGATCTCGAACTTGGCCGCGTCGATGACGTCCAGCGAGCCCATCCGCTCCAGGTGGACGGGGCCGATGGCGGTGACGACCGCCAGTTCGGGTGGACACCAGTCACACAGTGCCCGAATCTCGCCGGGGCCGTAGGTGCCCATCTCCGCGATGAACACCCGGGTCCCGTCCGCGAGGTTCTCGTTGATCGCCCGTGACAGCCCCGCCCGGTTGTTGAAGCTGCGCGGCGACGCCACGACCGCCCCGTCATCGCGCATCAGGTCCATCAGGTGGTTCTTCGTCGAGGTCTTGCCGTAGGAGCCGGTGATCGCCACGACCCGCGGCGCCACTGCCGCCAAGCGCGCGCGGGCCCGGTCGACGTACTCTCGCGCGTGGCGCTCCTCGAGAGGCTGCAGCAGCCGCGTCGTCGCGTCCAGCAGCAGCGGGACCGCCCAGACCAGCGCGACCGGCGCCAACCAGGGCTGCGAGCTCCACGCGCCGGCGACGGCGATCGCCAACGCTACGACCGTCGCGAGCCCCGCGATCGTGCGCAGGCGCCGCGTCCAGACCAGCGCACTCGTCCGTCCCCGCACCGACAGCCCCCACGGACAGACCAGGCCGTAGGCGATGGCGCTCAGCACGGCCAGGACATCCACGCGCAGCACGACCGACACGACGAGCACCACGAGCAACACGTGGCTGAGCGTCACCGGGCGCCGGTCGCGCACGCCCCGAGGGGCCGCGGCCGACGCCACGGGTGGGGTCGACCACCGGGCGAGGAAGCGACGCATCGAGGACGGGTCGTAGTGCTCGCGCTGGAGAACCCGCAGCCACCGCGCCATCTGCGCGGCGAAGCCGAGGGCCAGGCCGAGACCCGCGAGGGCGCTCAGGACCGTTTGGGCGACGGTCACGCCAGCACCGCGCCCAGCGCCCTCACCAGATCCTCGGGCGCCTCGGTCGGCACCAGGTGGCCCACCCCCGCCAGGATCGTCACGCGGGCCGACGGGCCGATCAGGTCGGCGGCCCGCCGCGCCATCGACGGAGCGACCACGTCGTCGCGTTCGCCCCACACCAGCGCCACCGGGAGCCGCAAACCGGCGAGCTCGTCGCGGTAGTCCTCGTTCACCGAGGCGACCAGGACGTCGCGCACCACGCCCGAGGCACGTCGGTAGTCCGTCGAGCCGTACTTCTGGCGTGCGGCCTCCATGCGGGCGTCGCTCACCACCCCTCGCCGGTGCAGCCAGCGCACGGCTCGGTAGCCCCGTGGCGGCGGCGCGGCCCCCGTGTCACGCAGCAGCGGCACGCCGCTCAGCACCAGCGCGCCCACGCGGTCGGGTGCGGTGGCCGCGAGCACCGTGGCCACCCGCCCGCCGAAGGAGTGGCCCACGATGACCGGACGATCGGCGCACTGCTCCAGAACCGGCGCCACCAGCGCGGCGTAGTGGCGCGCACCGCCCGGTTGCGTGGGGGGTGGGGAGGATCCGAACCCTGGCAGGTCCAGCACCAGGGACGCGACGCCGGCCTGCGCCGCGGCTCGGGCGCACGCCGCGAAGTCCTCGCCCCGTCGAGCCCATCCGTGCAGCCACAGCACCCGCGGGGGCCCGTCGCCGTAGGAGCGCGCGAACATCGTCACGTCGCCGTAGGTCCGCAGCACGCCACCACGTTACCGATCCGCCGCCCCGGGACCGCCTCGTCACGGTCGACCGGTAGCGTCAAGGCGTGGACGCCGACGCCTTCCCCCGCGACCTCCTGGTCGGGCTCACCCCCGAGCAGCGCGAGGCGGTCATGTCGCCCGAGCGCCGGCTCCTGGTTCGCGCGACCGCCGGCTCGGGAAAGACCCACGTGCTGACCCTTCGCCTGCAGCGCCGGATCGCCGCGGGCGAGCTCGATCCCGACCAGGTCCTGGTCATGACCTTCACCCGCAAGGCGGGCGACGAATTGCGCCGACGCCTCTTCCGCGCGTCCATCCGCGACGTGCGGGCGGGCACGTTCCACCGCGCGGCGCTCACCCTCGTCAACGAGTTCCGCCGCGACAACCACCTCAGCCCCGTCGTGCTGGAGACGTCGCGGCGCAAGTTGGTCACCGCCCTAGTGGCCCAGCTGCGCGAGGGCGGCGACGCGACCATCGAGGACTGGCAGATACCACGACTGGAGATGGAGATCGGCTGGGCGCTCAGCCAGGGACTCAACGGGGCCCAGTACGCCAAGGTGGCCCGGCGATCGCGTCGCGACGCGCCCCTCACCCCGGCGCTCTTCGCCGACGTGCTCGATCGCTACGTGGGCCTGCTGCGCAGCCGCGGTGTACTGGACTTCGACCTGCTGCTCGCCGAGGCGATCACGGTGCTGCGCGAGGACCCCGCCGTCCTCGCGTCGTTTCGCCACCGCACTCGCGCCCTCTTCGTCGACGAGGCCCAGGACATGAATCCCCTCCAGTTCTCCCTGCTGCGCACGATGGCGGGCGACGACCCCGATCTGTTCAGCGTCGGCGACCCCAACCAGTCGATCTACGGGTTCAATGGCGCGACGCCTCGACTGCTCGAGGAGCTCGTGCGGACCTGGCCGGACACGGTCGTGCTCGACCTGACTCGCAACCACCGCTCCACCGCCGCGATCATCGCGGTGGCCGACACGTTGCTCGAGGAGGGCGCCGCCGGGCTCACGCCCGCCACCGACGAGGGCGAGGTGCCCCTGGTGCGCAGCTACGACACCGACGCCGACGAGGCCCGCCACGTCACCACCTGGCTGGTCGCGCGCCACCGTCCCGGCCAGCCCTGGCGCAGCATGGCGGTGCTGACCCGCACCAACGCCCAGCTCGAGGTGCTCGCCGGCTACCTCGAGGCCGCCGGCGTGCCGTACGAGCGGCGCGGTCCCGAGCACTCCCCGGCCTCGGACCTGACGGCCGACGTGACGCGACGCGTCGACGAGGACGGACGCGACGTGGTCGCCCTCTCCACGATCCACCGCGCCAAGGGGCTCGAGTTCCGCCACGTCGCGACAATGGGGTGGGCCGAGGGGCTCCTGCCGCACTACAACGCCACGACCCCGGAGCAGATCGCCGAGGAGCAGCGCCTCGCCTATGTCGCGCTCAGCCGCGCGGAGGAGTCGCTGCTGATCACCTGGAGCCGCGGGCGCAACGACCCGCGCCACCCCGACCGTCTCCCGTCGCGATTCCTGGCTCCGATCAGCGAGGTGGTCGCGCGGCTCAACCAGCGCAACGCGCCGCTGACCGGCGAGGCCCGTCGAGCGCGCCTCGCCGCGATTCGCCAGGAACTGGGCGGCGAGACGCAGTAACGTGACCTCTCGATGGACGACGACGAACTGCACGACGCGCTGCGCGAGATCGTGGGGCCGTCGGCGGTGGCCGTCGCCCCCGACCTGAACCCCGACGACCTGCACGACGAGTCGCTGCACCCGCCGACCGCCACGCCGCGAGCCGTGGTGCGCCCCGGTTCGACAGCCGAGGTCGCCGCGCTGTGCAGGTGGGCGAGCGCCCACGCCGTGCCGCTGACGGCGCGCGGATCCGGCACCGGTCTCTCCGGTGGCGCCAGCCCGGTGCGCGGGGGCGTCGTCGTGAGTTTCTCGCGTATGAACCAGCTCCTGCACCTCGACCTCGACGACCACGTCGCCGTGGTCCAGCCCGGCATCACCCTGCGCGAGCTCAACGAGGCGCTGCTCGCACACGCGCTGCGCTACCCCGTGCACCCCGGCGAGCTGTCCGGGTCGCTCGGGGGCAACGTCAACACCAACGCCGGCGGCATGCGGGCCGTGCGCCACGGCGTCACCCGCCACCACGTGATCGGGCTGGAGGCGGTCCTGGTCGACGGGACGATCGTGCGAACCGGCGGACCGGTCGTGAAGCTCTCGTCGGGCTACGACCTCACGCAGCTGCTGATCGGTAGCGAGGGAACCCTCGCCCTGGTGACCGAGATCACGCTGCGCCTCTCGCCCTCCTTCGCGCACAGCGCCACCGTCCTCGTGCCCTTCGCCACCCTCGAGGAGGTGACCCGGGTCGTGCCCTCGATCGTCGCCTCCGGGCTCGAGCCCTCGATGACCGAGTACATCGACCTGGTCACCATGCGGGCGATCACCGACGCCGCGTCCCTCGAGCTCGGCGTCAGTCCCGACGTAGCCGCCGCGGCCACGGCATACCTGGTCGTCGTGCTCGAGACGCGAACCGGCGCCCAGCTCGAGCACGACCTCGAGGACCTCGCCCAGATGCTGGAGGACGCCGGCGCGCTGGACATCTACGTGCTGGCCGGCGGCGTCGCGCACCGGCTCATCGAGGCGCGCGAGAGGATGTTCTGGGCGGCCAAGGCCGCCGGCGCCGACGACATCGTCGACGTCGTGGTGCCGCGCTCGAAGGTAGTCGACCTGCTGGGCGCCGCCACCCGCCTGGCTCGCGAGCACGGCGCCATCGTCACCGGGTGCGGTCACGTCGGCGACGGGAACGTGCACCTCTCCGTCTTCCAGAGAGACGACGAGCGCCGCGGCGCGCTGCTGCACGACCTCTTCGCCTACGGGCTCTCCCTCGGTGGCGCCATCTCGGGCGAGCACGGCATCGGGCGCGACAAGCAAGAGCCGTTTCTCGCATTGAGCGATCCCGCCCTGATCGAGCTCCAGCGCCGGATCAAGGCCGTCTTCGACCCCGCCAACCTGCTCAACCCCTACCGCCTCCTCGACGACCGCCCGGCGCCGTGAACGGGGCTCGAGCCCTGCTCGACGCGCTGAGCGCCAACGGGGTCACCACCTGCTTCGCCAATCCCGGCACCTCGGAGATGCACTTCGTGGCCGCCCTGGACGACGTCCCCGCCGTGCGCGGCGTGCTGTGCCTCTTCGAAGGGGTGGCGACCGGCGCGGCCGACGGCTACGCGCGGGTCACGGGCTCCCCGGCGGCGGCCCTCGTACACCTCGGACCCGGCCTGGCCAACGGGTGGGCGAACCTGCACAACGCACGCCGCGCCCACTCGCCCGTGGTGGTCGTGGTCGGGGATCACGCGACCTACCACGCGCCTCTCGACGCGCCCCTGCAGAGCGACATCGGCGCCGTGGCCTCGGCCCTCGGGGGTTGGTGGCGCCACTGCGACGCGGCGCGCGACATCGGCGGCGACGTCGCGGACGCCGTGGCCGCCGCCTACGGCCCGCCCGGGCGCGTCGCCACGCTCGCGGTCGCCGCCGACGCCTCCTGGGGCGAGGTGCCCGCGGAGCTGGCCCGTGCGCCGCGCGCCGCGCACGCGCGACCCACCGAGCCCGACGACGAGATGATCCGCCGGGCAGTCGCGGGTCTGTCGCGGGGTCGCGGCGCCATCCTGGTGGGGGGCGACGCCCTCGACGCCGACCGCCTGGCCCTCGCGGACGCCGTCGCGCGTGCCACCCAGTCCCGTCTCATCGTCGAGACCTTCCCCGCCGTGATGGACCGGGGTCGCGGCGTCGTGCACCCCGAGCGCCTGATCTACCTCAGCGAGTTCGCCCTCGACCAGCTGGCCGACCTCGACACCCTGGTGCTCGTCGGCGCGCGAGAGCCGGTGGGCTTCTTCGCCTACCCCGACGTGCCCAGTCGCCTCGTGCCCGGCGAGTGCGACGTGGTGCAGCTCGCGCCCGAGGGCGTGGACAGCGCCCGCGCGCTGGCCGCGCTGGCCGACGCGCTCGGCGCCAAGCCCGCGTCGCCGCCCGGCGTCGAGGCGCCCACAGTCCCCTCGGGCCCCCTGACCACCGCCAGCTTGGCTCGCGCCGTGGCGGCGACGCTCCCCGAGGACGTCGTCATCGCCGACGAGTCCAACACCGCAGGAGTCCACCTCTACGGCGCCACGGCGGGGTCTGCCCGCCACCGCCTCCTGACCCTCACTGGGGGCGCCATCGGTTCCGGGCTGCCCCTCGCCGTAGGTGCGGCACTGGGCAGTGGCCAGCGCGTGCTCGCCCTCGAGGCCGACGGCTCCCTCCTCTACACGCCCCAGGCCCTGTGGACGATGGCGCGCGAGGGCCTCGACGTCACCGTCGTGGCGCTCTCCAACCGCAGCTACGCAATACTCACCCTCGAGCGCCAGCGCGTCGGGGCGGGCGAAGCCGGCCCGGCCAGTCGGCGACTGCTGGAACTGGACGAACCGCCCCTGGACCTGTGTGCCCTGGCGAAGGGAATGGGCGTGCCCGCGACCCTCGCACAGTCGGCTGACGAGCTGGTCGTCGCGCTGCGTCGCTCCTACGCCACGCCCGGCCCCTCCTTCATCGAGGCCCGTCTACCCGCCGGACTCTCCTAGCGCGAAGTCGGCCACGACCGGCGCGTGATCCGAGGGCTTCTCGCCCTTGCGCGCGTCGCGGTCCACGTAGGCGGCTCGGGCCAGTTCGGCGAGCGGGCCGTCCACGAGCAAGAGGTCGATGCGCAGCCCCCACCCCCGATGGAAGGCCCCGTTGCGATAGTCCCACCAGGTAAAGCTCGGCTCGTCGGGGTGCAGGCGGCGAACCAGGTCCTCCACGCCCGTCGCCTCGACAGCGCGCAGCGCCGCGCGCTCGGGCTCGCTGACGTGCGTGGAGCCGGCCAGGGCGGCCGGGTCGTAGCAGTCGATGTCCGCGGGGGCCACGTTGAAGTCACCACCCACGACCACGTGGCGCGTGCGATCGCGCCCGGCGACGTAGTCGGCCAGCGCCGCGAGCCACGCCAGCTTGTACTGGTAGTGGGGGTCGTCGAGAGCCCGCCCGTTGGGAACGTAGCAGGAGACCACGCGCACCCCGGCACAGGTCGCGGCGATGAGTCGCGCCTCGGGATCGTCGTCACCGAAGCCGCGCGCAACGTCGTCGAGGCCGACGCGCGATGCGATGGCCACCCCGTTCCACTGACCCTGGCCGTAGTGGGCCGCCTCGTAACCGAGCTCACGAAACTCGTCGAAGGGGAAGACCGCGTCGGTCATCTTGGTCTCCTGCAGCAGCACTACGTCAGGATTGCGCTGCGTCAGCCACTCGCGCACGCGAGGCCAGCGGGCCCGCAGCGAGTTGACGTTCCAGGTGGCGATGATCACGGCGCGTCGGCGAGCACGAAGAGCAACTCGGACTCCACCGCCACCCGGTCATCCAGCCGCGCCCATCCGCGGCCGCGGCCGGCGCGCGCGGAGAGGTGGATCATCTCGCACTCCAGGGTAACGGTGTCCCCGGGCACGACCTGTCGTCGAAATCGCGCGTGCTCCACGCCCCCGAAGAGAGGGAGACGACCGGCGTACGCGGGGTCGCTCAGCACCGCGACGGCCCCGCACTGGGCGATGGACTCGAGCAACAGAACACCCGGTGTCACAGGCCGCCCCGGGAAGTGGCCGGCGAAGAACCACTCGTCCCCGCGCAGGTGCCAGCGAGCGCGAGCGCGACGTCCCGGCTCGATCTCGATCATCTCGTCGAGCAGCAGGAAGGGCGGCCGGTGCGGCAGCCAGTGGGCGGGGTCGCGCGACTCGATCACGCGAGGGACACCTCGGCGATGCGCCGCTCGTCGTCCACTCGAACTAGTCGAAAACGTCGGTGTTCGCCGCGCGCGACCACGTCACGCGCCCGCGGGGGCGGTGGCGTCCCGAGCAGGGTGGTGGGGGCGTAGCACTCGACGCGTTGACCGTCATCCAGGACCACCGCGACCAACGCGCCGTGCGACGTGAAGGCGCTCACCTCGCCCTCCACGACGCCGCCGATCCGATGGGTCGCGAGGAAGCGCGCGAAGGCGCCCTCGGCGTTGACCGGTTGACGGTCACGACGAAGGGCGGCGGGTGTCGCGGGGGCTTCCAGAACGGGCGCCACCGCCGCAGCCGGCGCCGCTTTCTTGGTCGCGCGCGAGGGCC
>JBMFWX010000027.1:0-6878 GCA_049964855.1 Acidimicrobiales bacterium | reverse complement strand
CGACCACTGCGACCTCGACCGGCGTGGCCTCGACCGGCGTGGCCTCGACCGGCGTGGCGCGGCGACGACGAGTCGCGCGCGCGGGCGCCTTGAGAACGGGCGCCACCGCCGCAGCCGGCGCCGCTTTCTTGGTCGCGCGCGAGGGCCGCTTGGTGGCCCCCACCGGAACCTCGACCACTGCGACCTCGACCGGCGTCGCCTCGACCGGCGTCGCCTCGACCGGCGTGGCGCGGCGACTGCGAGTCGCGCGCGGAGCGACGGGTGTCAGCGTGGTACCGATGGTAGGACGCTCGCCGCCGGACAGCGTCACGGCCAACTTCTTCGCCACGCGTGCCATCTTCGGATTGCGCACCGGCAGGCGCGGCGTGAAGACCCACCCCACGCCCGGCACCGGCTTGCCCCCAATCAGGCGACCCACGTCGAAGAGCCACGGGTACTGCTCGTGAAACTCCTGGAAGGAGTCGTTGCTCAGCACCACGGCGCCGATTCGGTCGGCGATCTTCAAGATGAAGGCGTCGCCACGCCCCACCGCCCCGGCCGGGGGCGTCACGACCTCGCCGGCCAGCTCCGACTCCTTGAAGCGACGCCGCTCGCTGGCGGCCACGCGGTGCTCGAAACTCGCGTCGACGACAACGATGACCTCGGCGTCCGGACTCTCCTCCATATAGGCGCGCACCGCCTCGTCGAGCTGCACGAGGCTGGGCAGCGTGCGTCCCTCGGTCGCGAAGTTCGATCCATCGACCACGACCCGCTGGTGCGCGGCGCGTCCGGCGCTCACCCGACGGCCCTTCGCAGCAGATCGGCTTGCTCCGCGGCGTGGACCAGAGAGCTGCCGGTCGCCGGACTCGCCGACTCGGCGCGCGCCACGTGCCACACCCGCGTGTCACGCAACTGCTGGTGGACCTGGAGGTGGACGAAGGGCCACGCCCCCATGTTGGTCGGCTCCTCCTGGAGCCACACCACCTCTTCGAGGGCCGGGTAGGCGGCGAGGAGCGCACCCAGCTCGTCGTGGGGCCACGGGTAGATCTGCTCGACGCGCGCGACAGCGATGTGCGTCGCGCCGAGCGCGTCGCGACGCGACGCAGCCTCGTGGGCGATCTTGCCGGTCGCCAGCACCACGCGCGTCACGCTCGCATGATCGGCCGTCGCGTCGTCGAGCACGCGCTGGAATGAGCCGCGCTCGAACTCCTCGAGCGGCGAACGCGTCACCGCGGCGCGCAGCAGTGACTTGGGGGTGAAGACGACGAGCGGCGTGACGTGAGCGCGAGTGACCTGTGCGCGCAGCAGGTGAAAGTACTGCGCGGCCGTCGAAGGCTGGGCGATGCGCAGGTTGTTGCGCGCGCTCAGGGACAAGAACCGCTCCAGGCGCCCACTGGAGTGCTCGGGACCCTGGCCCTCGTAGCCGTGCGGCAGCAGCATCACCAGCCCCGCACTCTGGCCCCACTTGTCCTCGGCGGCCACCAGGAAGTTGTCGATGATGATCTCCGCGCCGTTGACGAAGTCACCAAACTGCGCCTCCCAAGCCACGAGGGACCGAGGTGCCTGCACCGAGTAGCCGTACTCGAAGCCCAACGCGGCGTACTCGCTCAGCAGCGAGTCGCGTACCGTGAAGAATCCCGGTGCATCGAGGTGACACAACGGCACGTACTGGCCCCCCGTCTCGTAGTCGAACAGCGCCGCGTGGCGGTGCGAGAAGGTCCCACGACGCGTGTCCTGACCCACGAGGCGCACGTTGGTCCCCTCCAGCGTCAGCGTCCCGATAGCCAGCGCCTCACCCAGGGCCCAGTCCACCTGTCCAGACTCGAGCAGAGCTCGGCGCTGGTCGAACTGGCGCGCCAGCTTGGGGTGCACCGTGAACCCTTCGGGCGCGTGAGTCGTCGCTCGGGCGACTCGCAGCAGCGTCTCACGAGCCACGCCGGTCGCCGGCGCCGGGACGTCCTCGAACACCTCCGCCAGGGGTACTTCGTGCAACTCGGGCACCGGCACGGTGCGCACCTCGTCCAGGACGCTCTGCAGGCGCGCGTTGAACTCGTCCAGGGCCGCCTCGGCGGCCTCGAGCGAGATGTCGCCACGACGCACCAGCGTCTCGGTGTAGATCTTGCGCACCGAGCGCATCTGGTCGATGATCTTGTACATTTGGGGCTGGGTGTAGCTGGGGTCGTCGCCCTCGTTATGGCCGTGGCGGCGGTAGCAGACGATGTCGATCACGACGTCACGGTGGAACGTGGCGCGATAGGCGTAGGCCAGGCGCGCCACGCGCGCGCAGGCCTCGGGGTCGTCGCCGTTGACGTGAAAGATCGGCGCCTGGATCATCTTGGCCACGTCCGTGGGGTAGAAGCTCGACCGAGCCGAGTCCGGGGCGGTCGTGAAGCCCACCTGGTTGTTGATCACGATGTGGATCGACCCACCGATCCGGTAACCCGAGAGCTGCGACAGGTTGAGCGTCTCGGCGACCACGCCCTGGCCCGCGAAGGCCGCGTCACCGTGAACCAGGATCGCCAGGTACGGGTAGAGATCGTGCGCCGCGACCGGCGTCGTCCCATCGTCGGGGCGCAGATCCAGGTCCTGCTTGGCGCGAACGATGCCCTCCACCACGGGGCTCACGGCCTCGAGATGCGAGGGGTTGGACGCCATCGACACGTCGACGGTCGCCCCGCTCGCCGTCGTGAACACGCCACTCGCCCCCTTGTGGTACTTCACGTCACCGCTGCCCTGCACGCTCTCGGGATCGAGGTTGCCCTCGAACTCCGAGAAGATCTCGCGATAGGACTTGCCCACCACGTTGGCCAGGACGTTCAGTCGGCCCCGGTGGGCCATCGCCAGGACCGCCTCACGCACGCCGTCCGGCGCAGCGGCGTCCAGGATCGCGGTCAGCGCCACGATGGCGGACTCAGCCCCCTCGAGGCCGAAGCGCTTCTGGCCCACGTAACGCGAGTGCAGGAACCGCTCGAAGACCTCGGCCTCGGTCAGCGCCGCGAGGATACGGTGCTGCTCGTCGGCGGTCGTGGTCGTGCTGACCCCCTCGACACGCTCCTGAATCCAGCGCTTCTGCTCGGGGTCCAGGATGTGTCCGTACTCGATGCCGACGGTGCGGCAGTACGCGTCGCGCAAGATGGTCAGGATCTCGTCCAGCGTGGCCTCGCGGCGCCCGGCCAGCCCTCCCACCACGAAGCGCCGCGGTAGGTCCCACATGGTCAGACCGTAGGTGGCCATGTCCAGTTCCGGGTGCAGGGGCGGGGGGTCGGCGTGCAGGGGGTCCAGGTGCGCGTGGAGGTGACCGCGCACGCGGTACATATTGATCAGCTCCTGGACGCGGATGTGCTTGAGGATCCGTTCGTCCTCGCCCGCCCCACTCGCGGGGTTGCGGTCCGGAGCCCAGCGAGTCGGCTCGTAGGGGACGCCCAGCGACGCGAAGACCTCGTCGTAGAAGGCGTGTCCGCCAGTCAGGCACTCCGCCACGTACTTGAGAAAGAGTCCCGACTCGGCGCCCTGGATGATGCGGTGGTCGTAGGTCGACGTGAGGGTCATGACCTTGCCCACACCCAGTTCGGCCAGGGTGCGCGGGTCCGCGGCGTCAAAGCCCGCGGGCCAGGTCAGCGCTCCGACCCCGAAGATGGCGCCCTGGCCCGGCATCAGCCGGGGCACCGACTGGACCGTGCCCAGAGTCCCGGGGTTGGTGAGCGAGACCGTCGCGCCCACGAAGTCGTCGGCCCCGACCGTCCCGGCGTGCACCTTGCGCACGAGATCCTCGTAGGCGACCAGAAACTCACGGAAGTCCAGCGTGTCCGCGTCGCGAATCACGGGCACCATCAGGTTGTGCGAGCCGTCGGGGCGCGACACGTCCACGGCCAGGCCCAGTCCCACGTGATCGTGGTGGCGCACGCCGGGCGTGCCCTTGGCGTCCACCGCCTCGACGTACGTCGCGTTCAGTGACGGCACGGCCACCAGTCCCTCGACGATGGCGTAGGCGATGAGGTGAGTGAAGGAGACCTTGGCCCCGCTGGTACGCGACAGGGTCTCGTTGAGCGTGACCCGGTTGATCTCGAGCAGCCGGCTGGCCACGGTACGCACGCTGGTGGCCGTCGGCACGCCCAGGCTGGCGGTCATGTTGGCGACGATGCGCGCCGCCGCACCGCGCAGCGCCGTGGCGCCCTCGTCGACGACCGGGACCGCGGGCCGCTCCGGTGGCGCGGTCGAGCGCGGCGCGGCGGCCGGGACGGCGGGCACGGTCGAGCGATGGTAGTCGACGAAGAACTCGCGCCAGCTCGGAGCGACCGAGGCGGGGTCCGCGAGGTACTGGTCGTACAGGTCGTCGACGAGCCACGCGTTCGCCCCAAAGGACCCGCCAGAGGCGGTGGTGGACGCGGTGTCGGGAGGGGTAGTCACACCGCCAGCCTAGGGCCCGCCGCCGAAAGACCGGGTCCCCGAGGCCGTCGTAACCGGTAAGTTCGTGTCGTGGCCACCTCCCTCGAAACGCGCGGACTCGAGCCGGTGCGGCCGTCCCCGGTGGCGGGCCTCGCGGTCGCCGCACGTCGGGTCGCCCACGCCCGCGCGACGCTGGTGTGCGTCCACGGCGGCCTCGATCGTGGTGCGTCGTTCGCCCGGCTCGCACGGCGCATGACGCACCTGAACGTCGTCACCTACGACCGACGTGGCTACCAGGGTTCGCGCGCGCTCGAGCCGCTCGGACTCGAGTACCACGTGGGCGACCTCCTCGAGGTGGCGCGCTGGGCGGCGCAGGACACCCCCGTCGCGGTCTTCGGCCACAGTTTCGGGGGCGTCGTCGCACTCGGCGCCGCGGTGGCCGACCCGTCGCGATTCTGCCTGGTCGACGTCTACGAGGCGCCCCTGCCCTGGGTCCTGGCACGACAGGGCGAGCGCCCACCGCTCGGCGACGACCCGGGCCGCGAAGCGGAGCTCTTCTTTCGTCGCGTCGTCTCGGACGCGGTGTGGGAACGACTCAGCGACGCCGAACGCGAGTCGCGCCGCCTCGACGGTCGCGCACTGGTCGACGATCTCACCGCGCTGCGCCACGGGCCGCCCTTCGCGCCGCTGGTCGACCTCGCGGCCCTGCGCACGCCCGCTCACTACCTGCACGGCGACCAACGGCTCGCGACGTACTATCGCGCCCTCGGCGCCACGCTCGAGCGCCTCAACCCCGTGATCACGACGGACGAGCTCGCTGGAGCGGGCCACGGCGCCCACCTGAGCGCGCCGGACCAGTTGGCCCGTCTCTTGCAGCGACACGAAGGAGTGACGTGCGCGTCGCAGTGAGCGGCTCGTCGGGTCTGATCGGCTCGGCCCTCGTGCGCGCGCTGACGGCGCGTGGCGACGAGGTGGTGCGCCTCGTGCGTCCCGACAGTCCCACGGCGCGTGGCGCGGTCGTGCGGTGGGATCCACGCGCCTCCTCGGTCAGCGCCGACGACCTGGATCGGGTGGGGACGCTCGACGCCGTCGTACACCTGGCCGGCGCCGGCATCGCCGACCGACGTTGGACTCCCACGCGGCGCCGGGAGATCCTGACGTCGCGCGTCGCTTCAACGTCGCTGATTGCGAGCATGGTGGCGTCACGCCCGGGGGTCACGCGCGTGGTGAGCGGCTCGGCCATCGGGTACTACGGCTCACGGGGCGACGAGGTGCTCGACGAGACGTCCTCGCGCGGCACCGGTTACCTGGCCGACGTCTGCGACGCGTGGGAGCAGGCGATTCAGCCCGCGCGGCACGCGGGAGCCACCGTGGCCACCGTGCGCACCGGCATCGTGATGTCGGCCGCCGGCGGAGCCCTCGGGCGTCAACTGCCTCTCTTTCGCCTGGGCTTGGGGGGGCGCCTGGGCGACGGTCGCCAGTGGCTGAGCCCGATCAGCCTCGACGACGAGGTGCGCGCCCTGCTCTGGGTCATGGACCAGGGCCTCGACGGTCCGTTCAACCTCGTGGCGCCGGCCCCGGTGACCAATCGCGACTTCACCGCCACCTTGGGCCGCCTCCTACGGCGCCCCACGCTCGCTCCCGTGCCGCGCGCCGCACTCGCCCTCGTCCTCGGAAGGGACCTGGCCGACGAAGCAGTGCTCGCGAGCCAGCGCGTCGTGCCTCGCGCCTTGGAGGCGTCGGGCTACCACTTCCGCCACCCCGACCTCGACGCGATCCTGGGCGCGGCGCTCGCCGATCGCTGACGCGGTTCCCGGCGCCGACGCGGTTCCCGCGCTCGAGCAGCCCCCATGGCAGGCAACGAACGCCTTACCGCACGGTAAGGCGAGCCGAAGCGCCGCGTGGCGCCGACTCTCGCCCACCACCCTCACGCCGTCGCCCGCGAGCTGATGCGTCAGCTCAACGACCCTGCGCCGCTCCGATGACCGGGCGGTCGCGGCGCCGTGGTCCGCGTCCCGGCACCGTCGATCCGGACCCGTCGCGGCCCATGTGCCACCGCCGTTCAACGTCGGCTTCCACGACGCGTCCACGGCCCACACACCGCGCCCGGGCAACGCCGCGCACCGCGTGCGGCGTCACCCCTTGGTCACCCGTCGCGAAAAACGTCACGTCGCCGTAACAAACCAGCGGGTCGATAAAACCAGATCAGACGCTGGAAATGAAGAGACACCCTCCCGCAGATCTCTGTCGTGATGAACTTGTGACCCCCCACCCCAACCGATAAGGTGGCCACGAACCCATCACCGATGGGTCGGCAAATTGATGTGACCACACTGTGGCACTGGGAGGCAATTCACTATGCAAGTAAGGCGCAAGTTACGCCTCATGTTGAGCGTGGGTGCAGCCGTGAGCGCGATGTCGATGGGTCTGCTGATCCCGTCGGTCAGTGGCGCGAGCACACCCTCGGGGACGATCACCTTCGCGGAAGCCGCCCAGGCCCCACCGAACTACAT
>JBMFWX010000026.1:0-27085 GCA_049964855.1 Acidimicrobiales bacterium | reverse complement strand
GATGGTCCCTGGTCAGGTGACTACTCGAAGGGCTTACGCAAGGAGATCTGGAATCGGCGGCTCGCGCGACGTTAGGAGATCATGGCCGTGGCTCACAGAGCGTCGTCGACCTCGGCAGTTCCTGCGGACCGATTCATCGACTCTCGAAGGGCATCGTCAGATCTTCATCAGTGCCTGGCTCTCGTACGAGGCCACATCCTCGTAGTTCTCGTCGGTGACTCACCGTCGAACCAGGTCGCCCGGATCCGATTGCCCGGCCCGCTGATACACACCTCCTCGCGCCGTTCTCGGCTGCGGCCGCACACGGGGTCCTGACTCGTCGCAGAATGCCTCGACCTCGGCGTCGTGAGCCAGGGTGAGTCGGTCGACGGGGTGCGGACGAATCTTGAAGAGGCGCTCACCCCGACGTCGAGAGTGAGGAGTTGCCCCACACGCTCACGGCGTCACTCATCACTCCCGTCTGCTCCCTGCGCGAGTCCCGCTCTCCGTCGTCTCCCGACCAGTGCCGGCGGCGCGCTCGCCACGATTGGCGTGGACCCAGTCGGACAGCCAGGACGTGACGCAACGTCGGGACCAGAACGACCGAGCCCTCGCCGTTGACGTCCTGGCACCGCGCCCGAGAGCGAGCGCGGCGACAACGTGTCAGGGTGGTCACGGATGCGAGGACGCGACGCCATGCGATCGACCACGATCGCCCCGACGACCACCACGTCGCGACACGGCGCCAACGCCGTGGTCCCCGAACGCTGAACAATCGCACCTTGTGCAAAGTTGCACACTGTGCAAAGACTTGCCACACTGGGTACGTGGCGCAAACCTCTCTCGGACGTCGCGATCGAAAGCGCGAGGCGACCCATCAGGCGCTGCGCACGGCAGCCCTACGACTCGGCGCCGAGCGCGGCATCCAGCGCGTCACGGTCGAGGAGATCGCCAACGAGGCCGACGTCTCGGTGCGAACCTTCTACGATCACTTCCCCTCCAAGCAGGACGCGGTCATCGGCTTCGACGAGTGGCGCGTCGCTCAGCTGCGCGACGCCCTGCGAGCCCGGCCCGCGCACGAGTCACCCCGCGTCGCGCTCCACGCGGTGTTGCGCGACCTGCTCGCCGAGTCGAGCGCCGAGTGGCCCCTACGCATGAGAGCGGTCGCCGGCGACCCCACGATGCTGCCGCACATGTTCTCCTCCTTCGTCGGCTACGAACGCGCCATCGTGGAGGTCATTGCCGAACGCACGGGTCTGGACCCCACTCTCGACCTCTTCCCCACCCTGCTAACCACTGTGGCCAGCGGCGCCTTTCGAGCGACCATGACGAACTGGCGCGCCAATGGTGGCGCCGTGGACCTGCTCGCCGTCTTTGACGACGCCTTCGCCAACCTGGCGCGAGGCCTGCGCTGGCGTCGACCCCCGTCGGGCGGCGCACGCGAGGAGGCGCCGTGCTGACCCGCCTGATGCGCACCTTCCTGCGCCCCTACGCCGGGCGCATCACGATCCTGGTCCTGCTCCTGGTCGCCCAGACCGCGGGCAACCTGTACCTGCCCAACCTCAACGCCGACATCATCGACGGCGGCGTCGTCACGGGCAACCTGCACTACATCCTGCACACGGGCCTGTGGATGCTGATCCTAACCCTCGCCATCGGCGTCTTCGCGATCATCGGTATCTACTGGGCGTCGCGCGTGTCGATGGGCGCGGGCGCCGACATCCGCCAAGCGATCTTCACGCGCGTCCAGGACTTCTCCGCCCGCGACATGAACACCTTCGGCACGGCGTCGCTGATCACCCGCAACACCAACGACGTCCAGCAGATCCAGATCTTCCTGCAGATGGCCCTCACCATGATGGTCATCGCACCCATCATGTCGGTCGGCGGCGTCATCATGGCGATCCACGAGGGCGCGACACTGTCGACCCTGCTCCTCGTCGCGGTGCCGATCATGGCGATCTTCATCGGGGTCGTCATGATCCGCGTCATCCCCCAATTCCGCTCCATGCAGCGCAAGATCGACCGGATCAACCAGGTCCTGCGCGAGCAGATCACCGGCGTGCGCGTCATCCGCGCCTTCGTGCGCAACGACGCCGAGTCCGAACGCTTCGCCGTCGCCAACGCCGACCTGACGGCCACCGCCCTCAGCGTCAACCGCGTCTTCGCCCTGGCCCTGCCGGTCATGATGATGATCCTGAACCTGTCGAGCGTCGCGGTGATCTGGTTCGGCGGACGCCTTGTCAGCGAGAACGTTATGCCGATCGGCAACCTGACCGCGTTCCTGACCTACATTCTGCAAATCCTGATCTCGGTGATGATGGCGGTCATGGTCGCCATCCTCCTCCCGCGGGCGGCGGCCAGCGCCGAGCGCATCGAGCAGGTCCTCGACACGGCGCCGGCGGTCACCGATCCGGCCACGCCGATCGCCGCCTCGCGCAGCGACGGCCTCGTGCGCCTCGACGGCGTCTCCTTCGCCTACCCCGGCAGCGAGCGTCCGGTCCTGGACTCGCTGCGCGTCGACTTCGAGGCCGGCCAGACCAGCGCCATCATCGGGGGCACCGGGAGCGGCAAGACGACCCTGCTCAACCTGATCCCGCGCTTCTTCGACGTGACGGCGGGGGCGGTGCTCGTGAACGGCGTGGACGTGCGCGACCAGGAGCTGGAGGCCCTGTGGTCCTCAATCGGCCTGGTCCCCCAGGCCGCCTACCTCTTCAGCGGCACGGTGGCGAGCAATCTGCGCTTCGGTCGACCCGACGCCACCGACGCCGAGCTGTGGCGGGCCCTGGAGATCGCCCAGGCGCGCGACTTCGTGGCCACCATGCCCGGCGGACTCGACGCCCCCATCGACCAGGGAGGCACCAACGTCTCCGGGGGCCAGCGCCAGCGCCTGTCCATCGCGCGCGCCCTGGTGAAGAAGCCGTCCGTGTACCTCTTCGACGACTGCTTCTCGGCCCTCGACGCGGCCACCGACGCGCGACTGCGCGAGGCGCTGCGCGAGGAGGTGAGCGACGCCACCGTCGTGATCGTCGCCCAACGCGTGAGCACGATCATGCACGCCGAGCGCATCGTCGTGCTCGACGACGGGCGCATCGTCGGCGTCGGCACGCACGACGCCCTCCTGGCGAGTTGCGACCCCTATCGCGAGATCGTGATCTCCCAACTCGGCGAGCAGGCCGCTCGATGAGCATGGGACCCATGGGAGCCATGCGCGGCGCCGGGACGGCAGCGCCGGGACGCAGCCGCGACCTGCGCGCCACCACCCGGCGTCTGCTGGCGCTCCTGCGCCCCGACCGCGCGAAGCTCCTCGCCGCCATCGTCTTGGGCGTGGCCTCGGTGGCGTTCATGGTGTCGGGTCCCCAGATCCTGGGCAACGCCACCAACGTCCTCTTCGACGGGCTCGTCTCCAAGAAGTTGCCAGCGGGCACGACCAAGGCGCAGGCCATCGAGTTCCTGCGCCTGCACGGGCACGCCCAGATCGCGGCCATGGTGTCGGGCATGAACGTCATCCCGGGCACCGGCGTCAACGTGGGTGAGTTGGGCCGGGTGCTGGGGGCGGCGGCCCTCGTCTACCTCGCCGGCGCCGCGTTCAACTACTTCCAGGGCTTCACGATGGCCGGCATCACCCAGCGCGTCATGGCGGCGATGCGCCGCGACGTCGAGGAGAAGCTGCGCCGGCTGCCCCTGCGCTACTTCGACAGCCACCCCCACGGCGACGTCCTCAGCCGGGTCACCAACGACATCGACAACCTCACGACCACGATCCAACAGGGTCTGAGCCAGTTGCTGACCTCCGTGCTCACGGTGGTCGGCGTGCTGATCATGATGTTCTGGATCTCTCCCCTGCTGGCCGCGGTGGCCGCGGTGACGGTCCCGGTGGCCTTCGGGATCACCGTCGTCATCGCGCGTCGCTCCCAGACCCAGTTCGCGGCCCAGTGGGAGCGGACCGGCATCCTGAACGGCCTGGTCGAGGAGACCCACAGCGGCCACGAGCTCGTCCAGACCTTCGGGCGGCGGCGGGCGACGATCGCGGAGTTCACGTCCCAGAACCAGCGACTGCTGCAGTCGAGCTTCCGCGCGCAGTTCCTCTCGGGGATCATCCAGCCGTCGATCCAGTTCATTACCAACGTCAACTACGTCGTCATCGCCGTGGTGGGCGGCTACCGGGTGGCGTCGGGACTGCTGTCCCTGGGCGCGGTGATCGCCTTCATCCAGTACTCGCGCCAGTTCACCATGCCGCTCACCCAGATCGCCGGGCAGATGAACATGCTCCAGTCCGGCCTGGCCTCGGCCGAGCGGGTCTTCGAGTTCCTCGACGCCGAGGAGGAGACGCCGGACGTGACGACGGCCGTGGTCGCCCCACCGACGGGGTCAGCGCGCGGCGGACGCGTGACCCTCGAGCACGTCTCGTTCCGCTACGAGCCGGACAAGCCGCTCATCGAGGACTTCAGCCTCGAGGTCGCGCCGGGCGAGACGGTGGCCCTGGTGGGTCCCACGGGGGCCGGCAAGACGACCATCGTGAACCTGCTGGTCCGCTTCTACGAGATCAGTGAGGGGCGCATCCTGCTCAACGGTGTGGACTACCGCGACCTCACCCGCGACGAGGTGCGCCGCGCCTTCGGCATGGTGCTCCAGGACACCTGGGTATTCACCGGCACCATCCGCGAGAACATCGCCTACGGCCGGCCCGACGCGTCACTCGACGACGTCGTGGCGGCCGCGCGCGCCGCGCACGTCGACAACTTCGTGCGCACCCTCCCCGACGGCTACGACACGATCCTGGACGAGGACGCCTCGAACCTCTCCTCGGGCCAGAAGCAGCTGCTGACGATCGCGCGCGCGTTCCTCGCCGACCAGAGCATCCTGATCCTCGACGAGGCCACGAGCAACGTGGACACCCGCACCGAGGTGCTGATCCAGGAGGCGATGGCCCGCCTGCGCGAGGGTCGCACCAGCTTCGTCATCGCCCACCGGCTCTCCACCATCCGCCACGCCCACGTCATCCTCGTCATGGATCACGGCCGCATCGTCGAGCAGGGCGACCACGATGAGCTGATGGCCCGCCAGGGCCTCTACTACGCGCTCTACAACAGTCAGTTCGCCGGCGCCGAGACCTAGGAGGGCGGAGACGCTACGGCGAGGGCGGCGTCGCGCGGGCGACCAGGCGCTGCGCGCCCGCCAGGTCCGCGCTCGCCGCCGACATCCGAGCCCAGGGGTCGGGCGCGCCGAGCCGCTCGCCAGACCGCGACCACGTCCAGGTCGTCGGCGTCGTGACCCCGAGCTCGGACCAGTCCAGGGGGGTCGCCATCGGGGCGCCCGGACGCGCGCGCAGCGAGTAGGGCGCCACCGAGGTCTGGGCGTAGCCGTTGCGCAGATAGTCGAGGAAGAGCCGCCCCCCGCGCCGCGATCGCGCGAGCTCGACGGTGCGCTCGTCGGGGGCCTCGGCGGCCACGAGGCTCGCCACCGCGCGCGCCACGGCCCGGACCTCGTCGAAGGTCTGACGGCGCGCGAGCGGCACCACGACGTGGTAGCCCCGCGAGCCGGTGGTCATGAGGAACGGCGTGAGGCCGAGCGACGTCAGCGCGTCGCGCAGCGCGCGCGCCGTCGCGCGCAGGACGTCGAGGGAGGTCCCCTCGGACGGATCGAGGTCCAACACCATCCGATCGGGATGGGCCAGGTCGTCGCGCGTGGCCAGCCACGGGTGCAGCTCCACGCAGTCGAGAGTGGCCAGGTAGACGAGCGTGGCCTCGTCGTTGGCCACCACGTGGGTCACGGTCCCGCCCTTCTTCCCCACGACCACCCGCGTCACCCACGGCGGCGGTGACGCGTCGACGTCGTGCTGGATGAACCCCTCCGCGCTCGTCCCGTCGGGGTACCGGTGCAGGACCAGGGGCCGATCGCGCAGCTGCGCCAGCAACCGGGACGCCGCGGCCCGGTAGAAGTCGATCAGGTCGCCCTTGGTGAGACCGACGTCCGCGAAGAGCACCTTGTCGGGATGGGCGACAGTGATCGATCGGCCCTCGACGCGCACCACCGTCATCCCCCGACGTCCCTTCCGCCCTGGCGCGACGCCCGCGGGGTCGCGCGACCTCGAGTGTAGAGCGGGCCCGCACGGGCCCTCAGTCGTCGGCGAGGACCGGGGCCGTGGGGCGCCGGGGCCGCGGCACGATCGCCGGCACCCGGCGCTGGTAGCGCTCGTACTCGGGGTAGCGCGAGCGCGAGATGCTCTCGGTGAAGCGCGTCGAGCCGACGAACAGCGCGCTGAGCAGCACCGGTCCCGCGAGGGTCCAGGCGTCGACGGTGCCCGCCGCGGCCACCCCCATCGCTAGGAACAGCCACCACTGGGCCAGCTCGAAGAAGTAGTTGGGGTGACGCGAGTACGCGAACAGGCCGGTCTGGAGGAAGTTCTCCGCGGGCACCACGCCGCGCTCGCGCAGGCGGCGCTTGCGCTCCTGGAAGCTCCACTGCTGCTGGTCGGCCACCGTCTCGCCCACCGTGCACGCGATGAACAGCGCCGCCAGGGCCAGGTCCACCACCCCGTACCCTCCGCGTCCCCGGTGCTGGTAGGCGCTCAGCGCCGGCAGGGTGATCAGCACCAGCAGCAGGTTCTGGTACAGCGAGATGAAGACGATGTTGAAGAGGGCGAAGGCCGGGCCGCTCATCGACTCGCGCAGCACGGCCCACCGGTAGTCCTCGACGCCCCGGTAGCCGCCGCGGCGAGCGAAGTTGAACGTGAGCCGGGCCCCCCAGAGCGTGACGACACCGGCCATGACGTCCAGACGGGCGTCGGCCAGGTGCGCCGCGCCGGCGAACACCCAGACGTAGACCACCGGGACGATCGACCAGAGCCGGTCCACCCACGACGTGTCGCGCGTCACCAGCGACGCGATCCACGACAGCAGCGCCGCCCCCGACGCCACGGCCACGACGATCCCGAGCGGTCCCACGGGCCGAGCCTACCCAGCGGCCTCGCTGGCGGTCCCGCGAGCGGGTCGGTAACCTCACAGTGACACCCAAGGAGCCGACATGGACAGCGAGTTGCGCACCCTCACCGTCGAGCGATCCGACGCGACGGTCACCATCACCCTCAATCGCCCGAAGCAGCGAAACGCCCTCACCGCCGAGATGATCGGCGAGCTGCACCGCACCTTCGCCGAGGTGGGCGAGAGCGACGCGCTGGCGGTGGTGCTCGCGGCCAACGGTCCGGTGTACTGCGCCGGCCACGACTTCGCCGAGATGTACCACCAGGACCTGGTGAGCGTGCGGCGCCTCTTCACGTCGTGCACCGCGATGATGGACACGATGCAGCAGATCCCCCAGCCGGTGATCGCGCGAGTCCACGCCCTGGCCACCGGGGCCGGCTGCCAGCTCGTGGCCAGCGCCGACCTGGCCGTCGCGTCGCGCGGCGCCAGCTTCGCGACCCCCGGGGGCAAGGGCGGGCTGTTCTGCACCACGCCCCTCGTCGCGGTCGGGCGATCCATCGGCCGCAAGCGAGCGTTGGAGATGGGCCTCAGCGGCGACGCCATCGACGCGCGCACCGCCTACGAGTGGGGGCTGGTCAACGACGTGGTGGACGAGGACGAACTGGTGGCGGCCACCGACGCGCTGGTCGCGCGAGTCACCCGCGGCAGCGTCGCGTCGCGCGCCATCGGCAAGCACGCCTTCTACGCCCAGATCGGTCTCGACCAGCGCGCGGCCTACGACCTGGCGATCGAGGTCATGGCGGCGGCGAGTCTCATCGACGACTCTCAGGAGGGCATCGCCGCGTTCCTGGAGAAGCGCCCCGCCGTCTGGGGGCGCGCGTAGCGTCGGGTCCCGCGCCAGCCGCGGCGCGGGACCCGACGCGACGATGTCACGATAGCGGCTGGCTCAGCGAGTACGACGCCCCCGGCGCCAGCGAGTTGATCAAGCCGGTCACGATCGGCGTTCCCAGACCGGTGGGCAGGTCGTAGCCGGTACCGGCGGCGAAGCCCGCCGACGTGGTCGACGGGAAGTTGTTGGTTCCCACGGTCACGTCGTGGAAGTCCGCGGCGTACGTCTTGGGCGTCGCGGCCAGGTGGTAGAGCCGGGGGTTCATCGCCCCGAGCGACGCGCCCGCGGCCTGGTCCAGGTCAGCGGTGATCGCGGCCCAGCTCGGCGACGACTCACTGGTGCCGCCGAAGAAGTAGAAGCCGTTGTTGGAGCCGCCGAGGAAGCCCAGGTAGATCATCGTGGCGGTGTAGACCGAGGCGTTGAACGACACGTCCGAGGTGGTGCGCATGGTGAACCCGGCACTAGACCAGCCCTTCAGCCCGCTCTGGTACGAGGGTGCGGCGAACACCGAGCTCGGCGCCCCGCCGGTCGCCCCGAACGGGCCGTAGTCGCAGCCGAAGGGGCAGGTGCTCAACACCGCGTCGTTCCACGCGTACTCGCTCACGTAGGTCCCGTTCGTCGAACCGCCCGACGAGCCCTGGCCCTTCGAGCTCGACGCCGTGTCGGCCTTCACGAAGAGGTCCGTGCCCCCGGTCGCGGTGACGTAGGGGTCCGAGGCCGGAAACAGCGCGTTGGCGGTGGCGTAGCCGTTGCTCGCGCCACTGTCGCCCGAGGAGGCGAAGACGCTCACGCCCTGAGCGGTGGCCTGCTGGTAGATGGCGTTGGCCTGCTGCAGCTGCAGATTGTTGCCGCCGCCGCCGATCGCCGCCTCGGGGGCCCCGAAGCTCATCGACATGACGTTGCCCAGGTGGTTGGTGACGGCGTAGTTCTCCGCGACGTTGAGGTCGTTGCCGCCCGCCGACGCCGCGACGATCAGGTTGATCGTCGCCCCCGGCGCCAGCGCGTGCGCGGTCTGCACGTCCAGACTGGTCTCCTCCGCCCACCCGGTCTCGTTGGCGCTCTGCGGGTTGTAGGCGGGCTGGCCGCTCGGGTAGTACACGTGCAGGGTCGCCGGCGGCAGGCCGAAGGCGGCGTCGAAGGTGGCCAGGTCCGACGCGACCGTCGGGCTGCCGTAGGCGTCGATGATGGCGATCTGCTCACCGCTGCCGGCGAGCTTTCCGTTGATGGTCCACGGGATCTGGTACGCCGTGTGGAAGATCTGCGGGTCGTAGCACGCCAGGCCGGTCTGGGCGATGCACTGGCTCGGGGTGAGCCCCGCCACCGACGTCGAGCTCGTCGCCTGCACCGCGATCGGGTGCACGGCGTAGACGATCGCGGACGTGTTGGCGCTCGCCGCGGCGCCGCTCGAGGCGCCCAGGACCAGTGGACTCATCGCCAGGACCCCGGCCGCGGCCACGACTCCCAGGCGCCGAACGCGACGACGCCCTCCGTAGTGTGTAGTAGACATTCCGCCCCCTCATCAGCGTCGGAACCTCCGACGAGCCCATCGTAGATGGCCCGATGCGGCGCGTCCAGGGCGCGGGGGCGGGGTCGCTAGCCGGCGGGTGTCGTGGTCGTGGGGGGCGTCGCGCTCGCGGTGGGCGTGACCACCATAGGGGCGGTATTGGGATAGATCTCGACCCAGGTGCGTCCCGGCGCCAGGGTGATGACCTGGCCGGCGGCGTTGCGAAAGACCGTCGGGCTGCCGGCGCCGCCGGCACTCCAGGTCCCCGAGATCATCCGCCCGTTGCGGAACACGTAGGCCTTGCCCGAGTTGTCCAGGATGTGCGACTCGGCCTCCAGACCGCCTTGGGAGTTCTCGACCCACGGCCCGTAGGTGATATTCACGTCCTGGACGACCACGTTCTGCGCCTGATTCTGCACGCCGTCGGTGAGGACGTCGGGCTGGATCACCGGTGCCGACGGGCTACCCACGTTGTAGAAGCGCAGCCACGTGCCCGTCGCCCGGTTCCAGCGCCAGTAGATGTCCGAAGTGGCCGACCAGTCCAGGTGGATCTGGGACACCGACTCGCCGGCCTGGGGCAGGCGGGAGTACGAGAAGATGGGCGACGGTGGCGTCCTCAGGTGCGACTCCTGCGCCCAGACCGCCTGAGTGGTGGTGTAGGTGTCGTAGGGGGCGTAGCGGCCGGCCGGGTGCACCTCGAGTTGCGGGTTGAACATGAGGTCCACGTTCACCAGGTTCGAGGCGTTCACCAGCGCCAGCACCTGATTGATCCCCCCGACGTGCACGAACAGCGGATGGCCGAGCTGGGAGAGCATCTGAATGTCCGTCCAGCGCGCGCTGCGGATGGGCCCGACCAGCCCGGGCGCGTCGTGGCACTGGAAGACCGCGGCGTAGCGGGTGATCGACCCCTCGACCTGCTCCTCGAAGATGATGTCCGCGTAGTCCAGCCCGCTCTGGGGTCGGGCCTCGGCGGGGGCCGGGCCGAGCGAGTAGTTGTCCACCTTCATCGCCAGCGCCGGACGCGGGGGCACCACACCGCCCGGCGCGGGCGTGCCGGTCAACGGGCAGAGCGCCACCGCACGAGCGGTCGTCGTGGTCGTGGGCGCCGCGGTGTTGGGCGTGGGGGACGACGATCCCGAGCCGCACGCGCTGAGCAGGACGCCGGACAGCGCGAGCAGACCCACCATCGTCGCGACCCGTCTCGGCGGCGACCCCCCGGCGAGTGAGGCGCCACGGCGCACGACACGAGTCCGGGATGGGTCTTTTGGCACCCCGCCATTGTGTCACCGCGCGAGCTCGCGCCGGTGACACCCGACGTCCGACGCCCTACCTCCGGGCGGCCGGCGAGGGCCGGCCCGACGCCGGAGCGCCCGCGTCGCGATTCTCACCCGACACCTCCTCGAGGGACCGCGAGGCCGGCTCGGGCAGCACGAAGGTCAGCCCCATGCCAACCAGGGCCGCACCCCCGGCCACCAGGAGCATCCCGCGCAGCCCGACGTGCGCCTCGAGCTGGGGTATGAGGAACACGCCCACGAAGGCACCGAACTTGCCGATCCCCGCCGCGATGCCGTGGCCGGTGGTGCGCATCTCGACCGGGAAGACCTCCGACGGCAGCACGAAGGTCGTGGTGTTGGGACCGAACTCGGTGAACAGGTAGCTGAAGCCGAAGATAGCGATGAAGGGGACCACGTCGGCGGTGAGGGCCGGCACCAGGCCGAGCACGAGGAAGCACGCCGCCATCACCGCAAAGCCGATCACCTGGAGCGCGCGATGACCGATCGAGTCGATCTTCCATACCGCGAGCAGGTAGCCGGGTAGTGCGAAGACGACGAAGATCCCCAGCGTCAGCCACAGCTTGCCGACGAGCGAGGCGTGGGGCGCCACCTCGAGCAGGATGCTGGGCAGCGAGATGGTGTTGCCATAGTAGGCGTAGTCGAAGAGGAACCACGAGCCCGCCGTGCCCAGAATCAGGAGCAGCATGCGAGGATTGGTGATGAACTGACGCACGCTCATGCGCCGCCGGGGGGCCTCGGCGGCGCTGCTCGCCGCGATGACGCCCGCCGTGAAGTGGTGCAGCTCGTGGGCCGCCCGGCTGGCCTGTCCCTTCACGCGGGCGCGAAAGCGCGGCGACTCGGGCATCCGCGCGCGCAGGTAGATGACGCCCGCGGCGGGCAGGGCACCGGCACCGAGCAGCACGCGCCACGTGAGACTCTGGCTCAGGCCACTCGAGAGCAGGATCAGGCCGAACAGCGGCCCCACGATCAGTCCCACGGCCTGCATCGAGAAGACCAGTCCCACGAGACGTCCCCGATCCGCCCGGTTCGCGTACTCGCTCATCAACACCGCCGACACCGGGTAGTCACCGCCGATGCCGAGACCCAGCACGAAGCGGGCCAGCACCAGGAAGAGGAACCCGGGGGCCAGGGCCGAGCCGAGCGCGCCGACGATCATGATGAGGGCGACCAGCGTGTAGATGACCTTGCGACCGAGCACGTCAGCGATCCGTCCGAACACGAAGGCGCCCACGAAGGCGCCCAGGATGGCCGATCCCGTGACCCAGCTGGTCTGCGTGGTGGAGAGGTGCCACTGGGCGGTGACGATCGCCCCGACGATGCCGATGACGAACAGGTCGTAGGCGTCGGTGAAGAATCCCATGCCCGAGATCACCACCGCCCTTCGGTGGAACCGACTGGTCGGCGCCTCGTCGAGCAGCTCGCTGACGGTGCGCGTCGACGCCGCCAATCCCGTCGGGGGTATCTCCTCCACGTCGCCCGCGCCGGCCACCTCGCTCACCTCGAACTCGGCCACGCGCCACCAACTCCTCGGTCTCGCCCCACGTGTCGAGTGTTCCACGACGAGGTGATCACGCCCTTACCGCTCGATGAACGCCAGGTGAACGGGCGAGGAAAACTCGACCCCGCGGTGGGGGTGCGGCTCCGGGACTCCGGGGCCGCGGAGCCCCCCGGGGAGGCCTCGCTACAATTCGAACTGGTCCGCGCCGCGCGGTCCGTCGAGCGACGAGAGACCCATCACGTGTCTGGCATCCAGCAGTTCAACATCGAGGAGTCCCTGCCGGTACTCACCGACCGCGACCTGCGTCGACGCTGGGCCCAGTTCCACGGCAGCATCCGGATGGTTTCGGGCAACCGGCTCCAGCGCGGCATCGGTCGGCTCCTGGGCGACGACACCTGGCGCTACCGGGCCGCACGGGTCGTGGGCCGCCCCCTGCTGCGGCTCTACCGAGCCCTCACCGGACGCCAGAAGCGCGTCGTGCCCCACGACGCCCGCGTGGTCGCCCCGGTCGATCCCGACGTCGCCTTCCCGATCAACTACCAGCCCCAGCCCCTGGCCGCGCTGAAGATCTCCTTCGAGGCCGATCACCGCTTCGCGTCGGTGCTCGTCGTCGAACTCGACGACGACGCCCCGGGCGCGTTGGTGCCGGACCAGCTCAACCACGCCCTCGCGACCACCGACGCGACCTGGATCCTGGTCCTCGACTCGTCGGCGTCGCCCACCGAGCGCGTGGCCACCACCCGGCTCCTCCTGGACCACGCCCGCGACGAGGACGACGTCGTCTTCGCCGACGAGACCGGCCCCAACCCGGCGACGCCGATCCTGAAGAGCCCCGGGGTCGGGGCGCACACGCTGCTCAGCTACGACGTCGTGGGCCGACCCGCGCTGATTCGGGTGAGCCGCCTGCGCGCCGTGGGCGGCTTCGCCACTGACGCGGGCCGGGCGGCGGAGCACGACGCCTACCTGCGCCTGAGCGAGGACGGCGCCACCTTTCGCCACGTCGCACTCGTGCTGCCGGGGGGACGGGGCCCTCACGCCTTCGACCCCGCGCAGATCAACGACGCGACGGTGCGCGTGGTACGGGCGGCACTCGCGCGGCGCGGCTGGTCGGGTCGGGTCGCGGCGGACGACGAGGTGGCCGGCGTCGTACACTGGCGCCTGAACCCGCCCACTCCGGCACCCTCGATCGATATCGTCATCCCCACCCGCGATCGGCTGGACCTGGTGCGGCGCTGCCTCGACGCCATCGAGACCACCACCACCTACCCCAACTACGACATCATCATCCTCGACAACGACTCGAAGGAACCCGAGACCCTCGACTTCTTCGCCACCACGCGCTACCGGGTGGTGGCCTGTCCGGGGCCCTTCAACTACGCGCACATCGTCAATCGCGGCGTGAGCCACTCCAGCGCGCAGTACGTGGTCACGCTCAACAACGACACCATCGTGATCACCCCGGACTGGCTCGAGCGGCTGGTCGCGCTGTGCGCGCTGCCCGACGTGGGAATCGTGGGTGGGTGCCTCATCGACCAGAACGGGCGCCGTGAGCACGAGAGCATCGTCATCTCGCCCTACCCCCAGCACCTGCGCACCGACTCGAACTACCCGCACCGCGACCAGTTCTCGCGCGCCACGCGCGACGTGGCGGCCGTCACCGGCGCGGTCCAGATGGTCGCCCGGGAGTTCTGGGAGGAGCTGGGCGGGATGGACGAGACGCTCAAGGTGGTCATGAACGACGTGGACATCTGCCTGCGCGCCCAGGTGCGCGGCCGACACGTCGTCTACACCCCCGACGTGCAGCTCTACCACCACGTCAGCTCCTCGCGCGGTACCCTGGACCCGCTCGACGACCGCAACCGCTTCATCCGTCGCTGGGACATCTTCGGCAGCTTCCGCGATCCGTACTTCCCGGAGTCGCTGCTCCTGCTCGGCGAGACGATGTACTACCGCTACCACTGACCCCGGCGACGTCCCAAGGCGCGCCGGGCGGCCCTGTAGCCTGTTCGGGTGCCATCACTCGGGACCCGCCTCCTCGTACGGTACCGGCGCCTCCCCCCGTCCCTGATCCCCGTGGCGGTGATCATCGTGATGGTGCTGCTCGGCAACTTCATGTACGTCAGCGGCCTGGCGAACAACGATCCGATCTCGTGGACCGCCGGTATCTCGCACTCCATCTGCCGCGTCACCTGCGGACGGCCGATGATCGACCCCAACGTCGGCTTCCTCACCCAGCCCCTCGGCCACTTGGCCGCGATGGACCTGCTCCACGGGCACATGCCGTGGTGGAACCCTTACGAGGGGCTCGGCCAGCCCCTCGCCGGCGAGATGCAGGGCGCCGCGCTCTTCCCGCTCACGCTGCTCTTCGCACTCTCGAGTGGCCTGGTGTGGTTCCACATGATCCTCGAGGTCATCGCGGGCCTGTGCACCTACTTCCTCGCCCGGCGCCTCTCGATCCCGGTGATCTTCGCGACTGCGGCCGGGGCACTCTTCGCGCTGAACGGAACCTACGCCTGGCTGGGCAACGCGGTGCTGAACCCGGTGGCGTTCCTGCCGATGCTGCTGCTCGGCGTGGAGATGATCATCGAGTCGGCGGGGGCGCGCCGCCGCGGGGGCTGGTACCTGGCGGCCCTGGCCCTGGCCCTGTCGATCTACGCCGGCTTCCCGGAGGTGGCCTACCTCGACGGCCTGCTGGCGGCCGCCTGGGCGGTGGTGCGATGGTTCTCCCTGGAGCGCGCCCCGCGCCTGGTCGCGGCCCGGCGCCTCGGCCTCGCCGCGGTCGTCGGCGCGGCGCTCTCGCTGCCGATCGCCGTCCCGTTCCTCGACTTCTTGAAGGTGGCCGACGTCGGCGGCCACGTCGCGGCCAGTGACGGCGCCGCCTTCCTCTCACCCCAGGCGGGGCCGATGCTGCTGGACCCCTACATCTACGGCACGATCCTGTCCAACCACAACGCCATCGACGGCTGGGGCGGCATCGGCGGGTACTTCTCGGTCGGCGTCGCCGCGCTGGCGCTGTTGGGGCTGTTCGGCGCGCGCCACCGCGCCCTGCGCATCGTGCTCGGCGCGTGGGTCGCCTTCGGGCTGCTCGGCGCCTTCGACCTGCTCGACATGCGCCACGTCTGGAACGTCCTGCCGCGCATGGACACCGTGGCCCTGTCGCGCTACATCTTCCCGAGCGCCGAGATGGCGCTCATCATCCTGGCCGCCCTGGGTCTGATGGACTTCGCCGAGAGCGTGCGGGCCCGCCGTCTCTTCTGGCCGACCACGGTGGTGGCGCTGGCACTGCTGACCTGGGGGGCGCTCGACGCCGCCCAGGTCAACGACGGCGTGGTGCTCGTCCACAAGGCCCGCATCATCTTCATGGGCCTGCACGCCCTGCCCTTCATCGCGATCGGGCTGCTCCTCGTGCTCGGGCTGTTCGCGCGATGGCGCTATACCCCCCTGCTGATGGCCGTGGTGCTGGTCGGCGAGGCCCTCCTCCTGTTCTTCGTGCCCACCGCCGAGGCCCCCAAGCAGATCACCGTGGACCAGGCTCCGATCACCTTCCTGCAGACCCACCAGGGCGAGCAGCGCTACCTGGACTTCGCGGTGCTCTACCCCAACTGGGGATCCCAGTACGACGTCTACTCGCTGAGCGCGATCGACCTGCCCTTCCCCAACGAGTTCGCGAACCTCCTCGCGACCACGCTCTACCCCTCGCTCTCGCCCTCCAACCAGTTCGTGGTCCAGGGCGGCATGACCGGCGTCATCACCCAGGAGAAGGACCTGGTCGCCCACTTCGCCGCTTTCGAGGCCGCCTCGGTCAAGTACCTCCTGATCCCGAGCAAGGTCGTGATCATGCCGGCCCTGACCGCCCTCGGCGTCACCCGCGTCTACCACGACTCGCTCGCCACGATCTACCAGATGCCCCACCCGCGGCCCTTCTACACCACGTCGGCGCCCTGTGCGATCACCAGCACGACGATCGACGCCGCGACCGTGACCTGCACCCACAAGACGACGCTGCTGCGCACCGAGCTCGCCATGGCCGGTTGGCACGCCACCGTTAACGGGCGCGCCGTGCCGATCACCACCGCCGAGACCGCCTACCAGAGCATCGCGCTCCCGGCGGGCCGCTCCGAGGTCGCCTTCACCTTCCTTCCGCCCCACGAGACCCTGGCCCTCACTGCGGGCGCCGTGGCGCTGCTCTTTCTGCTCGGGGCCTGGATCGTCGAGCGTCGACGCCCGACCTCGTCACCGCGCCACGCGCAGCCCGGGCGCCGATTCGCCCGCCGCCGGGCGGGACCGACGGCGTCGACCTGGCGCGAGGGGCCGCCGTGAGCGACCGTCTCGACGCCATCGACCTCACGGCGAGCCTCTCGCGCGAGGAGTCCGAGCGGCGCGTCGTACTGGCCCAGCGCCGCCTCGAGCACCTGCGCCTGACGACCGCGGGGCTCCTCGACTCCCCCACCCGGGGCCCGGGACTGCTGGTGCTCTTCGAGGGCTTCGACGCCGCCGGCAAGGGCGGCGCCATCCGTCGGCTCACCCAGGGGCTCGACCCGCGCCACGTGCTGGTGGTGCCCATCGCCGCGCCCACCGAGGAGGAGGCCCGCCACCACTTCCTGTGGCGCTTCCAGCCGTCGATCCCGGGCCGCGGCGAGATGACCGTCTACGACCGCTCCTGGTACGGACGCCTGCTCGTCGAGCGCGTGGAGGGCGAGATCAACCACGCCACGGCCCAGACGTCGGCCAAGGAGATCGTCGACCTCGAGCGCTCGCTCGTCGACGACGGGGTGACCATCGTCAAGTTCTGGCTGCACGTCTCCGACGAGGAGCAGCTGCGCCGCTTCACCGAGCGGGCCAACGACCCCCTGAAGCAGTGGAAGCTGACCGCCGACGACTGGCGCAACCGGATGAAGCGCCCCGCCTACCTCGAGGCCCTGCGGGACCTGCTCGCCTGGACGGACCACTCCCACGCGCACTGGGACCTCATCGCCGGGGAGAACAAGCACTACGCGCGCGTCGCGGTCCTGGAGACCCTCATCGAGCGCTGGACCCACGACCTCGAGCGCCGGGGCTTCCCCGTGCCGCCCTCGCGCGGCAACGACTACCTGCTCTGACGCGACGTCGCGCGGCGCACGACCCGACGCACTACTGTCAACCTTCATGAGCCCGCCCGCCGCGCCCGCGCGCTACGCCATCACGATCCCCTTCGACGGCGTCACCCTGGCCGAGCACCGCGACTGGTTCACGCGCCTGGCCGATCTCGGCTACAGCGACGTCTGGTCCTCGGAGGTGGACGGCGTCGACGGCTTCACCCCCCTGGCCCTGGCCGCCGCCTGGGAGGCGCGACTGCGCGTCGGCCTGGCCGTCGCCCCGGCGTTCACGCGCGGCCCCGCCCTGCTCGCCATGAGCGTGGCGGCCATGGCCGAGGTGGCCGGCGATCGCTTCATCATGGGGCTGGGCGCGTCGAGCCAGCCAGTGGTGGAGCGATGGAACGCAGTCGCCTACGACCGGCCCTACGCGCGCACCCGCGACGTCCTGCGCTTCCTGCGCCGTGCCCTGGACAACGAGCGGATCGACGAGGCGTTCGAGACCTTCGCGGTGCACGGCTTCCGACTCAGCCGACCGATCACCGTACGACCACCCCTGCTGCTCGGCGCGCTGCGGCCGCGCATGCTGCGCCTGGCCGGTCGCGAGGCCGACGGCGCGATCCTCAACTGGCTCGCGGCGAGCGACGTCGCGCGCTGTCGCGACGAGATCGGCGCCGACGCCACCGTCGCGGCCCGGCTCTTCGTCATCCCCACCACCGACGCCGACACCGCACGCGCGATCGGACGACGCCTGATCTCCTCCTACCTGACCGTCGGGGCCTACGCCGAGTTCCACCGCTGGCTCGGCCGCGGCGAGACGCTCCAGCCCGTGTGGGACCGGTGGGCCGCCGGCGACCGGGCGGGGGCGACGCAGGCGGTGCCCGACGACCTGGTCGACCAGTTGATCATCCACGGCTCGTTCGAGGCCTGCCGGGAGCACGTGGCGCGCTACGTGGCCGCCGGCGTCGACGTCCCCGTGCTCGCGGTGATCCCGGCGGGGGTCGAGCTCGCCGACGCGGTGACCGGGCTGGCCCCGCGCTGACGTCGGGTTCCTAGACTGGGGACGAGCAAGGAGAGCCGCGGTGTCGCCCACGAAGTCCCCGTCCCCCCGTCCCCCCGCGCCGGGCGAGCCCGTGCGCATCGGCGTCGTCGACACCATGTTCGCGCGCTACGACATGGGCGCCGCGGCGCGCGACGAGTTGTCCCAGTGCCCCGGCCACGGCGAGGCCTTCACCGTCGTCGCCACAACCGTGCCCGGCTTCAAGGACCTCGCGGTGGCCGCCAAGAACCTCATCGAGCGCGACCACTGTGCGATCGTGGTCGCCCTGGGGATGCCGGGGAGCGCCCCCATCGACAAGCAGTGCGCCCACGAGGCCTCCCAGGGGATCATGATGGCCCAGTTGCTGACCTCGACGCCGATCCTGGAGGTCTTCGTGCACGAGGACGAGGCCGACGACCCCGCGATCCTCGCCCGAGTGTTCGAGGACCGCTCGCGGCGTCACGCGCGCAACGCCTACTGGATGCTCTTCGAGCCCGAGCAGCTGCGCGCGCGCGCCGGCCAGGGGGTGCGCCAGGGGTTCGCCGACGCCGGACCGCTCGCCCCGTCGGACGGGGGCGGCGCCGTTGGGTAGGCTCTCTCATTACCCTGCGGTAACCACGAGGAGGACCCCATGCCCGAAGCCGTCATCGTCGCCACCGGCCGTACCCCGATCGGCCGAGCCTTCAAGGGGTCGCTCGTCGACCTGCGCCCCGACGACCTGACCGCCCACGTCGTGCGCGCGGTCCTGGACAAGGTGCCCGCCCTCGATCCCCACAGCGTCGAGGACCTCATCGTCGGGTGCGGCGAGCCCGCCGGGGAGGCGGGCTTCAACGTGGCCCGCGTCGCCGCCGTCCTGGCCGGCCTGGACGACGTGCCCGGGGTCACCGTGAACCGCTACTGCTCCTCGTCGCTGCAGGCGATCCGCATGGCGGCCCACGCGATCCGCGCCGGGGAGGGCGACGTCTTCGTGGCCGCGGGCGTCGAGACCGTCTCGCGCTTCGCCGCGGGTACCTCGGACAACCCCACGGCGGTGAACCCGCGCTTCGACGAGGCGCTGGCGCGCACCGCCGAGCGCACGCCCCGCGTCACCACGCCGTGGACCCCGGCCGCCGGCCTGCCCGACGTCTACATCGCGATGGGTCAGACCGCCGAGAACGTCGCCGAGTTCGAGGGAGTCTCGCGCGCCGAGATGGACGAGTTCGCGCTGCGCAGCCAGCAGCTCGCGGTCGCGAGCCAGCACAACGGCTTCTTCGAGCGCGAGATCATCCCGGTCGTGCGCCCCGACGGCACGCTGGTCACCGCTGACGACGGTCCCCGTGCGGACACGACCCTGGAGAAGCTGGCGTCGCTCGCGCCGGTCTTCCGCGAGGGCGGCACGGTGACCGCCGGCAACGCCTGTCCCCTCAACGACGGGGCCGCCGCGGTGGTCGTCATGAGCGACACCCGCGCCCGCGAGCTCGGCATCACGCCGCTGGCGCGCATCGTCGCGAGCGGCGTCAGCGCGCTCAACCCCGAGATCATGGGCCTCGGGCCCGTCGAGGCGTCGCGCCAGGCCCTGCGCCGGGCCGGCCTGACCATCGAGGACATCGACCTGGTCGAGATCAACGAGGCCTTCGCCGCACAGGTCATCCCCAGCGCCAAGCACCTCGGAATCAGCTGGGACAAGCTGAACGTGAACGGCGGCGCGATCGCCCTCGGTCACCCCTTCGGCATGACCGGCGCGCGCATCATGACGACGCTGCTCAACGGCCTCGAGGACCGTGGCGCGCGCTTCGGGCTCGAGACGATGTGCATCGGCGGCGGCCAGGGCATGGCGATGATCGTCGAGCGACTCTCCTGAGCGGACCGGGCGGCTAGCGCGGCCCGGTGGGTCGAGCCGAGGGGTCGTGCACCAGGGCCTCGTGCTCGTCGTCGTCGACCGGGCGCGCCTCGTCGGCGAGGAGCACCGCGATCGCGTCGCGCACGGGGTAGGCGACCCGCCGACGAGGGTTGTAGAGCAGGTCGCGATCCTCAACGTAGAGCAGCTCGCCGTGGTCGACGGGGTCCACCAGCAGGCCCACCAGAAAGTTGTCCAGGGTCATCGCACCGCCTCACTCGTCGGATCCAGCACCGCCACGACCTCGGCCAGGGTGGCGGCGCAGCGCGCGGCGTCACGGGCCTCGACGTTGACGCGGACCAGCGGCTCGGTGTTGGAGGGACGGACGTTGAACCAGGCGTCGTCGGTCGTCACGCTCAGCCCGTCGACCTCCTCGAGCGCCGCGGACCGGGCGCCCCAGTACGCCGCCAGGCGCGCCGCGGCCGCGGGCGCGTCGGGCACCGCCACGTTCACCTCGCCCGAGCTGGCGTAGCGCTCGAAGGGCGCCACGAGGGACGACAGCGGGCGCTCGGCCCGAGCCAGCGCCTCCAGCACGAGAAGGGCCGTGATGATGCCCGAGTCGGCACGGTAGTTGTCGCGGTAGTAGTAGTGACCCGAGTGCTCCCCGCCGAAGACCGCGCCGGTCTCGGCCATCACCTGCTTAATGAAGCTGTGACCGACTCGCGTGCGCACCGCGACGCCCCCGCACTCGTCGATGACTTCGGGCACCGCCCGCGAGCAGATCAGGTTGTAGAGCACGGTGGCCCCGCGGTGGCGCTGGAGTATCACCGAGGCGACCAGCGCCATCGTCGTGGAACCGCTCACCGGGCGCGCCCGCTCGTCGATCAGGAAGACTCGGTCGGCGTCGCCGTCGAAGGCGAGGCCCACGTCGGCCCCCGTCGCCAGCACCCGGCGCTGCAGGTCCACCAGGTTGGCGGGGTTGAGCGGATCGGCCGGGTGGTGGGGGAACGAGCCGTCGAGGTCCCCGTAGAGGACCTCCAGGTCGAAGGGCAGCCCCGCGAACACCGCCGGGGCGACCAGAGCGCCCATCGCGTTGGCGACGTCGGCCACCACCCGCAGGGGTCGCAGCGCCGACCGGTCGATGAAGGAGTGCACGTGGGCGACCCACTCGGCGGTGAGGTCGCGCGACGCCAACGGGGCGAGCGGGCCGTACGCCGGCTGGTCCAGGTAGTGCCGAGTGAGCCGCTCGATCTCGTCCAGGCCCGAGGTCGACCCCACGGGGCTGGCCCCGGGGCCGCAGAACTTCACCCCGTTGTAGCGAGCGGGGTTGTGCGACGCGGTGAACATCACCCCGGGCTCGTCGAGGTGGCCCGACGCGAAGTACAGGAGGTCGGTGGAGGCCAGTCCCAGATCCGTCACGCTCACGCCGCGCGAGCGGGCCCCCTCGGCGAAGGCGCGGCTCAGGGCGACGCCCGACTCACGCATGTCGCGCGCCATCACGAGCGAGGGACGGTCGATGAAGGTGGCGAACGCCGAGCCCAGGGCTCGCGCCAACTCCTCGTTCAACTGATCGGGGTAGGTGCCGCGCACGTCGTACGCCTTGAAGACGGCTCGGGTGTCCACGGGGGCTCACCTTACAGCGCGCCGTGATCCTCAGCGGCGGCGCGCCGACGACGACGCCACCACAGGCCCAGCGTGACCAGCGCCGCCAACGTGGTCACGTCGCTGATCACGTTCCCCGCGGTCAGGGCCGGCGTCGAGGCGTAGGTCAGCGACACCTGGTGCGACGTGGGCACGACCACCATCAGGTTGGGGCTCGCGCGATAGGGCCCCGTCGCGCCAGTGGCGTGCCAGCGAGGGTAGTAGGAGATCTTCACGAGCACCGGTACCCCGACGCGCGACACGTGGAACGAGATCGACTGGGTGCCGGTCACGACGTGGGTCACCACCACCGCGGGCAGGGCGGGAGTCGGGTGCAGGTCGGCCACGCTCGCCACGCGCGGCCACGACGCCGGGCCGGCGCCGGCGATCAGCACCGGCCAGTCCTTCGGGTCCATCCACCAGGTCACGTTGGCCGCGAGCCAGGTCGTGCGGCCACCGACGTTGGCGACCACGTTCGGCAGTGAGCGCAGCGGGGTGACCATCGCGCTGTGGCGCACCAGATAGATGCGCCAGCGCACGCCCGGCGACGGCCACGCCCGCGTCTGGGCCACGAAGCGCAGCTGGGGGTCACTGTTGGCCTCGGCGACGGCGAGCGGCGAGAACGCGATGTAGTAGCGGACCCCGAGCATCTGCAGGTGCTGCACCCCCTCGGTGACGTCGAGCGGCCCGTAGGGCAGCCCGACCTGCGCCTCGCTGGGAACGCTGCTCAGCTCCGCCTGGTCGAGGAAGTGGTAGGGGGTCGTCGGCGACGACTCGAAGAACAGTCCCTCCATGGAGTCGACGCAGTTGTTGGTCCAGTAGGGCAGCAGCATGAGAGCCTCGGGGGTGCCGAAGCGGTTCTCGCTCGCGCTGTACTCCCACATCGCTCGCCCGCAACCGTCGCGCCGGGCCACGCGAGCCATCGTGGTGATCAGGTCGTGGTACTCGGGCCAGGCCGCCTTGCCCTGGTAGCCGGAGTAGTTCCACTGGGCCCACGCCGTCACCTGGTTGCCGCTGGTGGACAGCCCCAGCGCCGACGCGACGGGGCTCACCAGACCCGGCACCGTCGACAGGAGCCCGGCGATCGCCACGGCCACCGTGGCGATCAGCGCCCGGCGCGACGCGACGCCCGATGAGTCGCGGGTCGTGACCGGGCGAACCCACACCTCGTAGGCCGGCGCGTCGGTCGACGCACCCGACGTCGACTCGCTCGACGCCGACTCCCCGGACGCCGCCACGGCCGGTGCGGCTCCGAGGGCCGCCCCTCCCGTCGGGTCCACGCCGGGGGAGGTGGTCAGGTCGCTCAGCTGGTCGCCGTCGAGCACCCGGCGCTGCCAGGGCGCCGCCCGCGGCGCGCGACGACTCCAGCGCAGGGCCGCGTACCCCACCAGCCACCCCGCGATCAGGTGGATGGAGATGAACCAGAACGGCACCAGCCGCTCGTTCCAGATCACGCTCTGGGGGTCGGCCACGTAGGCCACGAACGAGAGCGCCGTCACCACCGCGAGGAAGACGCCCAGCCGGTCGCGAACCACGACGGCCACGACGAGGGCCACCGCGGCCAGGGCGATCACCCAGCGATCGCCGCCCACCCCGCCGGTCGCGTTGAACCAGCCCAGCGTGGTGAAGATCGCGTGCGGCGAGCTCACGTTGTCGTTGACGTAGCCCATCGAGTTCGTCAGCGACTGGGTGGTGGCGAAGGGCAGCAGCCACCAGGCGGACAGCCCCGCCGACAACAAGCCCGCCCCCACCGCGAAGCGCAGCGGTCGCGCGCGGTCGCCGGGCGTCGCCGCGCGCTCGTCGTCACCGCGCGAGGCGAACCCCGCGAGCTCGAGCACCACCAGCACACCGACCGCGCCGATCGCGAAGAGCCACGGCAGGACGTGCGACGCCAGGGTGACACTGAGCGCGATCGCCGCCCACCAGTACCCGCGCCCGGTGCGCACGCCACGCGCGAAGAGACCGATCGCCACCAGCGCGACCGCCAGTGACAGCGCGAAGGCGTACTCCCCCGCCATCGTCGAGAAGAGGTTGCCGCCGTCGATGGTGAAGGACGCGTCGAAGAGGAAGGGCAGCGTCGCCACCGCCAGCGCCGCCGGAACCGGGCGCGGCGCGCGAAAGAGCCGGGCCATCACGTAGGCGCCAACCGGCATCAGGACCGAGCCCAGGACCGTGGCCAGCTTGAACGCGACGGCGAAGCTGATCACGTAGCTGCCCAGTACGGCGAGGTAGTCGGGCAGCACGAAGTAGTAGGTGTAGGCGGGCATGCCCGCGAACCAGCCCGGGTACCACGGGGTGAGGTCGAACAGGTTGCCCTGGGTGCGCAGGTACGCCGGCAGCGCGAGGTGCGAGCCGGTGTCGCCCCCCGTGATCAGAGACGACGAGACGAGCAGGCTCGGGTGCAGCGACCAGATGACGACGTAGACCACCGCCAGGATCACCAGCGCGTCGAGCAGCCCCCCGGCGCTCACCCGCGGTCGCCACCGCCCGCGCACTAGTGCCCTCCCCGCTGGGCCACCAGGGCCGCGAAGGCCACCGCGTTGAAGGACACGTGGGTGATCACGCTCGGGGTCAGTCGCTGGGTGCGCGCGACCAGCACGGCGAGCACCACGCCGAGCGCCGCCAGGCCGGCGAACTGCAGCGGCTCACCGTGGGCCAGCGCGAAGAGCAGCGCCGAGAGGACCACCGCGCCGGCGAGTCCCCACCGCCCCGCGCTCGCCGTGGCCGCGGCGAGCCCCCGAAAGAGCACGCCGCGAAAGAACCACTCCTCCATGATCGGCGCGCCGACGACCGTGAGCAGGCCCAGCAGGACGAAGCTCGGACCCCGGGCTCCCCCGAAGAGGTGGTTCACCGGCTGGTTGAACGTGTGCAGGTGGAACGGCGCGTACGCCAGGTCCACCGCCAGCTGCAACACCACCCCGAGCCCCACGTAGAGCACGTCGGATCCGCGCAGGCGCCACTGGTGGGCCAGCGCGGCCAGGCCCGCGTAGCGCGTCGCGACCACGATCGCCGTGGCGAAGCCCGTCCACAGGCCGACCAGGCTCAGCGCGTTGACCCACCAGGGCGGCTCGCTGGCCAACGCCAAGGCCCCGAGCCCGCCGGGGTAGTGCGCCACGGCGGCTCCCAGCGCGATCAGCGCCGTCGCGACCAGCTCGCCGAGCACGAATCCGCCCAGGGCGGCCAGCACGACCGCGCCCGCGCGCACCCCGGCGCGTGGCGGGCGGTCGTCGGTGGGGCTCACGGTCCCCCACGCTAACAACGCCCCCGAGCCCACGAGTCCCGCCGGGGCGCAATCACCTCTAGATTGGGTGAGTGAGTTCACTACCCCCCGAACGCCCAGGACTGAAGAAGTACCTGCCCAACGGCGAGCGACCGATGCCGCCGGAGTCGCGACGTCGGCTCTTCACCTTCGCGATCGTCGCCTTCATCCTCGGCATCCTCTTCATCCCCTCGCTCTTCCAGTCCAAGTCGGTGACGACCATCTCCTACTCGAGCCTGATCCGTGACGCCCAGCAGCAGCACGTCGTGTCGGCCCAGATCAACAACTCGAACGGGGTGATCACCGGCCAACTGGCCGACGGCACGAACTTCTCGTCCAACGGCCCCGCTCCCCTGCTGTCCAACGAGGTCGACACCCTGCGCTCGGACAACGTCAACGTCACCTTCGCCAACCCCTCGAGCTTCGCCTCCACTTTCTTGCCGTACCTGATCTGGATTCTGATCTTCGTGGGCTTCATGTACTTCGCCGGCCGCCAGGCTCGCGGCCAGATGAACGGCATGATGTCGGTCGGTCGGTCGCGAGCCAAGCAGTTCAACCAGGACCGGCCCTCAACCACCTTCGCCGACGTCGCCGGCTACCTCGGCGTCAAGCAGGAGATCAGCGAGGTCGTCGAGTTCTTGAAGAGTCCGGGTCGCTACCGCGACATCGGCGCACTGATCCCCAAGGGCATCCTGCTGGTGGGTCCGCCGGGAACCGGCAAGACCATGCTGGCGCGCGCCGTCGCGGGTGAGGCCGCGGTGCCCTTCTTCTCGGTCTCGGGCTCGGACTTCATGGAGAT
Source organism: Acidimicrobiales bacterium (assembly GCA_049964855.1). Classification (GTDB taxonomy): domain Bacteria; phylum Actinomycetota; class Acidimicrobiia; order Acidimicrobiales; family RAAP-2; genus RAAP-2. The sequence goes on along the minus strand of JBMFWX010000026.1, from coordinate 1,371 downwards.
GTTCGTGGGCGTCGGCGCGAGCCGCGTGCGCGACCTCTTCGCCACCGCCCGCAAGCAGTCGCCCGCCATCGTCTTCATCGACGAGATCGACTCGATCGGCCGCAAGCGCGGCGCCGGAGTCGGCGGTGGCCACGACGAGCGCGAGCAGACGCTGAACCAGATGCTGAGCGAGATGGACGGCTTCGACCCGGCCGAGGGCGTGGTCGTCATGGCCGCCACCAACCGTCCGGACGTGCTGGACCCCGCCCTGCTGCGTCCCGGCCGCTTCGACCGCCAGATCGTGGTGCCCCTGCCCGACCTCGAGGAGCGGCTGCCCATCCTGCAGGTGCACTCCAAGAACAAACCCCTCGACACCAGCGTCGACCTGGCGATGGTCGCCCGCGGCACCCCGGGGATGAGCGGCGCCGACCTGGCGAACCTGGTCAACGAGGCGGCGCTGCACGCGGTGCGGCGCAACGCGACGATGATCAACATGGAGGACTTCGAGACCGCCCGCGATCGCGTCATGATGGGCCAGTCCCGCGAGACCATGGTGCTGAAGGACGACGAGCGCGAGCGCATCGCCTACCACGAGAGCGGCCACGCCCTGCTGGCCTACGTGCTCAACAAGACCGACCCCCTGCACAAGATCACGATCATCCCGCGCGGCATGGCGCTGGGTGTGACGATGACCCTGCCCGAGGAGGACCGCCACATCATGTCGCGCGAGCACCTCGAGGACTCGCTGTGCATGCGCATGGGAGGCCGAGTGGCCGAGCTGCTCGTCTACGGCGACCTCTCGACGGGCGCCGCGGACGACCTCCAGCGCAACACCGACCTGGCTCGGCGCATGGTGCGCGAGTGGGGGATGTCCAAGGAGATCGGCCCGATGGCGTGGGGTCCCAACAACCAGGTCTTCCTCGGCGAGGACCTGATGCACACCCGCGACTACTCGGATCACACGTCCCAGACCATCGACGACGAGGTGGACCGGATCCTGCGTGAGCAGGAGACGCGCGCCATCGAGGTGCTCACCCTGCACCGGCGGGGTCTCGAGGCGCTGACGCGCGCCCTGCTCGAGCACGAGACGATCGACGGCGACGAGGCCGCCCGGCTCATCGACGAGGCGTTTGGCGAGGCGGTGCACGCCAAGGGCTCCAAGACGATGAGCTCGCTCAAGCTCGCCAGCCGCACGGCGACGACGGGCGCGACGGAGAGCGCACCGTCGCCCGCACCGTCGCCCGCTCCCACGCCGGTCGCGGCGCCCGCCCCGGTGCCGACGAGTTCCTGGGAGCCCCCGACCCTACCGTCCGTCTAGCGGCGCCACCACGTTCACCCCGGCCGGACGACCGGGCAGGGTCAGGGTCACCACCAGCGCGGGGCGACGGGCGC